>NZ_LR134002.1:1271428-1589285 GCF_900635155.1 Streptococcus sanguinis | reverse complement strand
TGACTTTGATCGCAAGGACGATGCTGGCAATCTTCGTGAGTTGCATTTGGAGCAGTCAATTGATGTTCTGACTATCGGTGAGCCTGCTAATAGCCATCCTGTTACCATTCAGGCAGATAGTTTGACTTCTACTCTTTTGGTGGCCAATGACTTCTTTGCTGTTTACAAGTGGGATATTGCCGGTTCAGTTAATTTTAAAAAGACAGCGGACTATAGCTTGGTCAGTGTCTTGGAAGGTGTTGGTGAGCTAGAAGTTGATGGAGCTGTTTACCCGCTCGAAAAAGGGGACCATTTCATCCTGCCAAGCGACGTCACTGAATGGACCTTGTCTGGAGATTTGCAGCTGATTATCAGCCATCCATAATCATAGAAAAATCAAGAGCAAATAACCATTTTGCTCTTTTTTCTGTTAAAAATATAGGAAATAAGTAAAATTCTAGACAGTTTCTTCTTATTTATATAGCAGAATAGTTTGTATGTTGATAATTATTTAATTGATTTTGGTAAAAAATTTTATATAACAAAAGAAAAAAACAAAAAACGCTTACAATTGTGTAAAAGATTGACTATTCGATATTTTAGGAGTAAACTAAGGAAGTAATTTAAAAAATATTAAGGAGAAGTCATCATGAATTTAACATTTTTAGGACTTTGTTTTGCCTGCTTTGGCGTATCAATTGCTGAAGGTTTGATTATGAGTAATTTATTTAAGGCAGCGTCTCGTCAGCCAGAAATTATCGGTCAATTGAGAAGCCTCCTAATCTTGGGAATTGCCTTTGTCGAAGGTACTTTCTTTGTAACGCTGGCTATGGCTTTTGTTATCAAATAAGAAAGAATTCTCTTTAGAAAAGGGGGTGTCATCTGTTGGAAGAAAGTATCAATCCAACTATCAATGTCGGTCCTGTGACCTTTGATTTGACCCTGCTGGCCATGACCCTGCTGACGGTGCTTGTAACTTTTGGATTTGTTTATTGGGCAAGTCGAAAGATGACGATTAAGCCGTCACCAAAGCAGAATGCTCTGGAATATGTCTATGACTTTGTCATGGATTTTACCAAGGGAAATATTGGCGAGCATTATATGAAGAATTATTCGCTCTTTCTATTCTCCCTCTTTCTTTTCGTAGTGGTGGCTAATAACTTGGGATTGATGGCCAAGGTTCAGACAACCAATGGCTTTAATCTCTGGACATCGCCAACAGCTAATCTCGCTTTTGACTTGGGATTCTCTCTTTTGGTGACAATTTTCTGTCATGTGGAAGGAGTCCGACGTCAAGGGATAAAAGGATATCTAAAAGGTTTTGTGACTCCGGGTATCATGACACCCATGAATATCTTGGAAGAGTTCACTAATTTTGCTTCCTTAGCTTTGCGGATTTATGGAAACATTTTTGCAGGTGAGGTACTGGCTGGTTTGCTCCTCATGTGGGCAAATCAAGCAGCATTTTGGTATCCAATTGCCTTTATTATGAACATGGTTTGGACTGGTTTTTCCATCTTTATTTCCTGTATCCAAGCCTATGTTTTTACCATGCTAACATCTATGTATCTTGGTAAAAAGATTAATGGTGGGGAAGAATAAAAAGAAAGGATAGATAAGATGAACATAACCATAGGTGAAATTATTGGCAACTTTATCCTGATTGCCGGCTCTTTTCTTCTTTTAGTATTTCTCATTAAGAAGTTTGCTTGGGGCAATATTGTCGGGATTTTAGACCAGCGTGCTCAAAAGATTTCAGACGATATTGATGGTGCAGAAGCTGCTCGTAAGAAGGCAGAAGACTTGGCGCAAAAGCGCGAGGAAGCTCTGGCAGGAAGTCGTGCGGAAGCCGTTGCTATTGTTGAGACAGCTAAGGAGACAGCTGAAAAGAACAAGGCTGGAATCCTAGCTGATGCAGCAGAAGAAGCAGGGCGTCTGAAGGCTAAAGCCAATCAGGAAATTGCCCAAAATAAGGCAGAGGCTATGAGCAGCATCAAAGGAGAAGTGGCTGACTTGACAGTGACTCTGGCTAGTAAGATTTTGAGTCAGGAGCTGGATAAGGAAGCTCAGAGCGAGCTCATTGACCGCTATATCAAACAGTTAGGAGATGCCTGATGGATAAGAAGCAATACGCAATCATTGAGAAATATGCTTTGCCTTTTGTTCAGACGGTCTTTGAAAAAGGTCAGCAAGAAGATGTTTTTGAAAAACTGAGTCAGATTAAGGCTGTTTTCGCGGAGACCGGTCTTGCTGACTTTTTGTCACATATCGGCATCAGTGACCGCGAGAAAGAAAAGAGTCTGAGACTCTTTCAAAACTCTGGTTCGCAATTGCTTGATAATCTGATTGAAATTGTCATTCTCAATCATCGTGAAGACCTCTTTTATGAGATTGTGCTGGAGAGTCAGCACCAGCTTGAAAAGATCAGCAATGAGTTTGAGGTGACGCTGCGCTCTGTTCAGCCTTTGACAGCCAGTCAGAAGGAGAAGATTCGGCCGATTATTGAGCAGAAAATGGGCCTAAAGGTTCGCTCGCTCAAGGAAGAATTGGACAGCAGCTTGATTGGCGGCTTTGTCATCTCTGCCAATAACAAAACAATTGATGCAAGCATAAAACGTCAATTGCAAGTCGTTAAAGAAAAATTGAAATAGAAAGTGGTGTGAATTTTGGCGATTAACGCACAAGAAATCAGCGCTTTAATTAAGCAACAAATTGAAAATTTCCAGCCAAATTTTGACGTCACAGAAACAGGGGTCGTCACTTATATTGGTGATGGAATTGCGCGCGCTCATGGTCTGGATAATGCTATGAGCGGAGAGCTCTTAATCTTTGAAAATGGCTCTTATGGTATGGCGCAAAATTTAGAGTCAACCGATGTTGGGATTATCATCTTGGGAGACTTTACAGACATTCGTGAGGGAGATACCATTCGCCGGACTGGCAAAATCATGGAAGTTCCTGTGGGCGAGGCCTTGATTGGGCGGGTTGTTGATCCGCTGGGTCGTCCTGTTGATGGACTGGGTGACATTGTCACGGACAAGACACGTCCGGTTGAAACACCAGCTCCGGGTGTCATGCAGCGTAAGTCAGTATCTGAGCCTTTGCAGACAGGTCTCAAGGCTATTGATGCCTTGGTTCCAATTGGCCGCGGCCAGCGGGAGCTGATTATCGGGGACCGTCAGACTGGGAAGACGACCATTGCCATTGATGCCATCCTGAACCAGAAAGGTCAGGATATGATTTGTATCTATGTGGCGATTGGTCAGAAAGAATCTACAGTCCGTACGCAAGTAGAAACGCTGCGTCAGTATGGTGCTTTGGACTATACGATTGTCGTGACAGCCTCTGCTTCACAGCCGTCGCCTTTGCTTTTCCTAGCGCCTTATGCTGGTGTGGCGATGGCAGAAGAGTTCATGTACAATGGCAAGCATGTTTTGATTGTCTATGATGATCTGTCTAAACAAGCGGTAGCCTATCGTGAATTGTCCCTCTTGCTTCGTCGTCCGCCAGGCCGTGAGGCCTTTCCAGGGGATGTTTTCTATCTACATAGCCGTCTCTTGGAGCGTTCAGCCAAGGTTTCTGATGAGCTGGGCGGAGGTTCGATTACAGCTCTGCCATTTATTGAAACGCAGGCAGGAGACATTTCGGCTTATATCGCGACCAACGTGATTTCAATCACTGATGGACAAATTTTCCTCAGCGACAGCTTGTTCAATGCTGGGGTACGTCCGGCCATTGATGCAGGTTCTTCTGTATCAAGGGTTGGGGGCTCAGCCCAAATCAAGGCTATGAAGAAAGTAGCTGGAACCCTGCGTATCGATTTGGCTTCTTATCGGGAGCTCGAGGCCTTTACTAAGTTTGGTAGTGATTTGGATGCGGCAACGCAGGCCAAGCTCAATCGTGGCCGCAGAACTGTAGAAGTCTTGAAGCAGCCGATTCATGAGCCGCTGCCGGTTGAAAAGCAGGTCGTGATTCTCTATGCTTTGACCCATGGTTTCTTAGACAGTGTGCCAGTAGATGATATTTTGCGCTTTGAGTCAGAACTATTTGCCTACTTTGATGCACATCAAGAAAGCATTTATGAAACCATTCGGACAACGAAAGACCTTCCAAGTGAGGAAGTCTTGGATGCTGCCATTACTGAGTTTATAGACCAGTCTAGCTTCAAATAAGAATCGAGGTGTCAGATGGCAGTTTCATTAAATGATATTAAAAATAAAATTGCATCCACGAAAAACACTAGTCAAATCACTAATGCCATGCAGATGGTTTCTGCTGCTAAGTTGGGAAAGTCTGAGGAAGCAGCTAAAAACTTTCAGGTCTATGCCCAGAAAGTGCGTAAGTTGGTTACGGATATGCTGCATGGCCACGAGGCAGAAAATGCCCGTCACCACTCAATGCTAATCAGTCGGCCAGTCAAGAAATCAGCCTATATCGTCATCACTTCTGACCGAGGTCTGGTAGGTGGCTATAATGCGACCATTCTCAAAGCTTTGATGGAGCTGAAAGCTGAGTACCATCCGACAGGAGAGGACTTTGAAGTCATCTGTATCGGAAGTGTCGGTGCCGATTTCTTCCGAGCTCGTGGCATTCAGCCGGTTTATGAGCTGCGAGGTCTAGCAGATCAGCCTAGCTTTGATGAGGTTCGTAAAATCATTAGCAAGACCATTGAGATGTATCAGAATGAGCTCTTTGATGAGCTCTATGTCTGCTATAACCACCATGTCAACAGTCTGACCAGTCAGATGCGGGTGGAGCAGATGCTGCCAATCATTGACTTGGACCCTAATGAAGCTGATGAAGATTATACGCTGAATCTGGAACTGGAGTCCAGTCGGGATTCTATCTTGGACCAACTGCTGCCCCAGTTTGCAGAGAGTATGATTTACGGTGCCATTATTGATGCCAAAACAGCTGAGAACGCTGCCGGTATGACTGCTATGCAGACAGCGACAGACAATGCTAAAAAAGTCATCAGTGATTTGACTATTCAGTACAACCGCGCTCGGCAGGCTGCCATTACGCAGGAAATTACTGAAATCGTGGCGGGTGCAAGTGCCCTAGAATAAGGCCACAAATGAATTAGAAATTAAACGAGGGAAAAAACATGAGCTCAGGCAAAATTGCTCAGGTTATCGGGCCGGTCGTAGACGTTGCGTTTGCTTCCGGAGACAAACTACCTGAGATAAATAATGCACTTGTAGTCTATAAAAATGATGAGAAAAAATCAAAAATCGTCCTTGAAGTAGCTCTTGAGCTTGGTGACGGTGTGGTGCGGACCATTGCCATGGAGTCGACCGATGGTTTGACGCGTGGTTTGGAGGTTTTAGATACTGGTCGTCCGATTTCTGTGCCGGTCGGAAAGGAAACTCTAGGCCGGGTGTTCAATGTTTTAGGGGATACCATTGATTTGGATGCGCCTTTTGCAGATGATGCAGAGCGCCAGCCTATTCATAAGAAAGCACCGACCTTTGATGAACTATCGACTTCATCAGAAATCCTGGAAACAGGAATCAAGGTTATCGACCTGCTAGCACCTTATCTGAAAGGTGGGAAAGTCGGACTCTTTGGCGGTGCCGGAGTAGGGAAAACAGTCCTGATTCAGGAATTGATTCACAATATTGCCCAAGAGCACGGTGGGATTTCTGTCTTCACAGGTGTTGGTGAACGGACGCGTGAAGGGAATGACCTCTACTGGGAAATGAAAGAATCTGGCGTTATCGAAAAGACCGCCATGGTCTTTGGTCAGATGAATGAACCGCCAGGAGCTCGGATGCGGGTTGCTCTTACCGGACTGACCATCGCGGAATATTTCCGTGATGTGGAAGGTCAGGACGTGTTGCTCTTTATTGACAACATCTTCCGCTTTACGCAGGCTGGTTCGGAAGTGTCTGCCCTCTTGGGGCGTATGCCGTCAGCCGTTGGTTACCAGCCAACACTTGCGACAGAGATGGGACAGTTACAAGAGCGGATTACCTCAACCAAGAAAGGTTCCGTTACTTCAATCCAGGCTATCTATGTGCCAGCGGATGACTATACTGACCCAGCGCCAGCGACAGCTTTTGCTCACTTGGATTCTACTACCAACCTAGAACGGAAATTGGTTCAACTTGGGATTTATCCTGCCGTGGATCCACTCGCTTCCAGCTCGCGTGCCCTTTCTCCTGAGATTGTCGGAGAGGAGCACTATGCAGTGGCAGCAGAGGTTAAGCGGGTTCTGCAACGTTATCATGAATTGCAGGATATCATAGCTATCCTTGGTATGGACGAACTGTCTGACGACGAGAAGACTTTGGTTGCACGTGCTCGTCGAATCCAGTTCTTCCTATCACAGAACTTCAATGTGGCAGAGCAGTTTACCGGCCAGCCAGGTTCTTATGTACCAGTAGCTGAAACGGTTCGTGGCTTCAAGGAAATCCTTGAAGGTAAGCACGATAAGCTACCGGAAGATGCCTTCCGTGGTGTAGGCTCCATCGAGGATGTATTGGCCAAGGCTGAGAAAATGGGATTCTAAGAGGTGAATGATGGCTCAAATGACAGTACAAATCGTGACACCGGATGGTCTTATTTATGATCACCATGCTGCATTTGTTTCCGTAAAGACCATTGATGGTGAGTTGGGGATTTTGCCCCGCCATATCAATACCATCGCTGTTTTAGAAGTGGATCAGGTTAAGGTGCGCCGAGTTGATGATGACAAGCATATCGACTGGATTGCGGTCAACGGCGGAATCATTGAAATTGCAGACAATGTCATTACCATTGTGGCGGATTCAGCTGAGCGTGCGCGTGATATCGACATTAGTCGGGCTGAGCGTGCTAAGCGTCGGGCTGAGCTGGAAATTGAGGAAGCCCATGACAAGCACTTGATTGACCAAGAACGCCGGGCTAAGATTGCCCTGCAGCGGGCAATCAACCGGATCAATGTCGGAACAAGAATCTAAGAAGCTATTCTTGCCTGAAGATAGAAGTCAACCTTCATCTGACGAGACTTGGCTTCATGAATACAAACTGAACACGCAAAACTGGGGCAGGAATGTCTCAGTTTTCTTTTCCAAAGAAAAAGGGAGAACTGTTTAGTTCGTCCCTGACTGGAGTCTTGTGGTATAATAAAAGTTATGGTAGAAGTTATTTTTAAATTATGCAGTCATTTGCTCTTTATTTTCTTTGCCTTTCATCTGCTGTCAACGGTTGTTGAGTGGGAGAGATTTTTCAAGGTTAATGCCGATAATGCCATGAAGATTCGCTTTTTGATTCTCTTGTTTAGCATTGCTTTGGGCTATTTAGTCAGCCTTTTCTTCATTGGTATTTACGATATGAGCCGGGCGATTTTTAACGGTACTTTATAAGGTCATATTTTTGATTTTATGGTATGATAGTATGGATGATTTTAAAAATTTAGAGTAAGGAATCGATATGGAAAAAATTATTATTCAAGGTGGAGATAATCGCTTGGTCGGAAAGGTCAAGATTGAAGGAGCAAAAAATGCGGTCCTGCCTCTTTTAGCAGCGACAGTATTGGCCAGCGAGGGCCAGTCAGTTTTGAAAAATGTTCCGGTCTTGTCCGATGTCTTTACCATGAACAATGTGGTCCGCGGTTTAAACACTCAGGTGGATTTTAATCAGGAAGAAAATACAGTTGTTGTAGATGCCACTCAGCCTTTGTCTGAGGAGGCGCCTTACAAATACGTCAGCAAAATGCGGGCGTCTATCGTTGTTTTGGGTCCAGTCCTGGCTCGTAATGGTCATGCTAAAGTTTCTATGCCAGGCGGTTGTACGATCGGCAGTCGGCCTATTGACTTGCACCTGAAGGGCTTAGAAGCCATGGGTGCTCAGATTACCCAAACAGCGGGTTACATCGAAGCGAAGGCAGAGCGGCTCAAGGGAGCTCACATTTACATGGACTTTCCCAGTGTGGGAGCAACGCAAAACATCATGATGGCTGCAACGCTGGCTCAAGGAACGACAGTGATTGAAAATGCTGCTCGGGAGCCTGAAATCGTTGACCTAGCTCTCTTTTTAAATGAAATGGGAGCCAAGGTCAGAGGAGCAGGTACCGAAACTTTGACCATTGTCGGAGTGGATCAGCTGCGCGGGGCTAAGCATAATGTGGTTCAAGACCGTATCGAAGCAGGGACTTTTATGGTTGCTGCAGCTATGACCAGCGGTGATTTGCTGATTGAGGATGCCATTTGGGAGCACAATCGTCCTTTGCTTTCCAAAATGCAGGAAATGGGAGTGGAAGTGACAGAGGAAGATGAAGGGATTCGGATTCGTTCCGATGTTTCGAAGCTGAGACCGGTTTCGGTCAAGACTCTTCCTTATCCGGGCTTCCCTACCGACATGCAGGCTCAGTTTACAGCACTGATGGCTATGGCCAAGGGCGAGTCTACGATGATTGAGACTGTCTTTGAGAACCGCTTCCAGCATCTGGAGGAAATGCGTCGGATGGGGTTGCACTCTGATATCATGCGTGATACAGCTCGCATCTGGGGTGGCGGCAGTCTTCAGGGAGCTGAAGTCATGTCAACAGACCTCCGAGCTAGTGCGACTTTGATTCTGATGGGCTTGATTGCCGAAGGCGAGACCAAGGTCAGCAAGCTGGTACACTTAGACCGAGGCTACTATAAATTCCATGAGAAATTGGCAGCCTTGGGAGCCAAAGTGAAGCGTGTAAAGGAAGAAGACGATGAGTGAAAATCTTAAATATTTAGGCCGGCAGATTGGCCTTGTTTTACTGGTTCTCCTGGTAGCTGTGATTCTCTTTTTCGTGGCTCTGATGATTGGCTATAATGTTATCGGAAATGGTAAGGGCTCTATCTGGTCACCAGAAACCTGGCAAGAATTAATTGGGAAGTTTACTGGAAACTAGCTCCTAGTCGAAAAGACTAGCTGAAATGAATCCAGTTTGCTAAGTTGAAAGAAAGAAGATGAAAAGAAAGACTAGTCAGAAAAGGAATTCTAAGAGCCTGCAAGGCTGGGCTGGGCTGACTTTAGCCTTGATTTTAGCTCTGGCTGGCTATTTCTGGGGACAGGAAGGTCAGCAGCCACTTCAGAGCCCAAATTCAGAAATCAGAGTTGGGCAAGTCCAAGATCAGGGCACCCCTAGTCGGGAACTGGCTGAGAGCGTTCTGACGGATGCTGTCCGAGCTCAACTCAAAGGCAGCATTGAATGGAACGGAGCTGGCGCCTTTATCGTGAATGGAAATAAGACAGACTTGGATGCGGGGATTTCTAGTAAGCCCTACGCTGACAATAAGACCAAGCTTGTTCAAGGGAAAACCCTTCCGACGGTGGCGAATGCCTTTTTATCGAAGTCTACCCGCCAGTACAAAAAACGGGAAGAAACTGGAAATGCCAACACTTCATGGGTACCGGCAGGTTGGCATCAACTCAAGAACCTCCCTGGTGAGTACAATCATGCTGTGGACCGCGGACATCTCTTGGCCTATTCGCTGATCGGTGGTTTGAAGGGCTTTGATGCCTCTACCAGCAATCCTGCCAATATTGCTGTGCAGACGGCTTGGTCCAACCAAGCCAATGAAACTGATTCGACAGGGCAGAATTACTACGAGACAAAGATCCGGAAGGCTCTTGATAAGAACAAGCGGGTGCGCTACCGGGTAACCTTGATTTATGCTACGGAGATTGATTTAGTGCCGGTTGGCTCACATTTAGAGGCCAAGTCCAGCGATGGCAGTCTGGAATTCAATGTCTTTATCCCGAATGTGCAAAAAGGGATTCGCCTGGACTATAATAGTGGCAGGGTCAGTCTGGATAGAGGTTCTTAATTTGATACTCAAAAATGGATTTGCAAAGAGTATTCATTAGTATGAAAAGAAATGGTTGCAGATTTGTAGTCATTTTCTTTTATACTAATAGATAAGAAGAAGACGGACTTTTCAGTCTTCTTTAAGAAAGCGGTGGTAAAATCAACGTTCTCTTACAATCTAGTAAAGGAGGTTGCGATGGGACTTATTTTTAAAAGCATCCGGTTCCTCATGCGTCTGATTGGGCGCGTGGTTTGGGGACTTGCCTGGTCCTTTGTCCTGAGCTTTATGGTTATTGTCGGAATTTTCTATTTTACCACTTCGACAGAACCGGGTACAGAGGGACTGACGCAGGCTGTTCAGACTGCTGTTGGCAGAGTGGATCAATTTTTAAATCACCAAGGCATTTCCACGGGGCTTCACAGCAGTGAGGAGACGCAGACGGATCAGCTGACAGATGAGCATGCAACAACAGGGGCTCGTTGGGATCAGCCAAGCGCCACAATTTACATCGATACAAATAATGAAACCTTCCGTTCAGCCTATAAGGAGGCCATTGATTCTTGGAATCAAACAGGTGCCTTCACCTTTCAAATCATCAATGACAAAGACAAGGCGGATATTGTTGCAACGGAGATGAACGATGGCAACATCAGTGCAGCTGGTGAAGCTGAGTCGCAGACCAATCTCCTAACCAAGCGGTTTACCCATGTCACGGTTCGCCTTAATAGTTACTACCTGCTGGACAGTCGCTATGCCTATTCTCATGAGCGGATTGTCAATACAGCAGCGCACGAATTGGGCCATGCTATCGGATTAGACCATAATGAGGAGGAATCAGTGATGCAGTCAGCAGGCTCATTTTACAGTATCCAGCCGACAGATATCCAGGCTGTAAAAGACTTGTATCAATCGTAAGCCTATGTTAAAATCTATTTTTTACTTGATTCGACACTTTCCAGAGCAAGTTTTTCTCTTTGTTTTTAACTCAGGAATCTTTGTCTGGCTATGGAAAAGCGGCAATGAGATTGCCAACCAGCTAGGAGTGACAGCGGCTTGGGAAAATCATGTTCCTGCGCCCATTCAGGTCTTCTTCGGGCAGAATATTGAGACAGTTCAGGGATTTTTTCACAATTCCGCCTTTATGTGGCTGGTCGGATCCATGATTATCCTTCTGGTTATTCGTCTAATCAAGGGAATGATTAAATTTGTTGTCTTTGCGGTTCTGATTCTGCTGGGAATTTATCTGATTTTGCAGAATCAATCTATTCTCAATAGTTTTATGTAGAGGCTGGGACAAAAGTCCTAGCCTCTCAATTGTCTTTGTATTGTCAAGCAAGACGCAGTGGTTGAGTGGGCTCTACTACGCTGATTTCATCAGCTTTTACAGCCCTACTCAACTGTGCGGAGGTGGGACGACGAAATCGAATTCTAACGAATTACCGATTTCTGTCCCACTCTCTTTTTCTTTTGGGGAGCTGAGTTTGCTTTCTCTTGAATTCTGATAGCTGTGCTTCTGGAAATCTGCTATAATGGTCTTATGATTATTTTACAAGCAAGCAAGATTGAGCGCTCTTTTGCAGGGGAGCTTCTTTTTGACAATATTAACCTGCAGGTAGATGAGGGTGATCGGATTGCTCTCGTCGGTAAAAATGGAGCTGGGAAGTCAACCCTGCTCAAGATTTTGGTGGGCGAGGAAGAGCCTACTTCTGGTCAGATCAATAAAAAACGAGACTTGTCCCTGTCCTATCTGGCACAGGACAGCCGCTTTGAGTCGGAGAATACTATCTACGACGAGATGCTGCTGGTCTTTGATAGTCTGCGTCAGCAAGAGAAGCGCTTGCGGCAGATGGAGCTGCAAATGGGAGAATTGTCAGGGGAAGACCTGACTGCTCTCATGACCCAGTACGACCTGCTGTCAGAGGACTTTCGCCAGAAAGGTGGTTTTACCTACGAGGCGGATATTCGAGCTATTTTGAATGGCTTCAAGTTTGACCAGTCCATGTGGCAGATGAAGATTTCTGAGCTGTCGGGCGGGCAGAATACCCGTCTGGCTCTGGCTAAGATGCTTTTGGAGAAGCCAGAACTGCTGGTCCTGGACGAGCCGACCAATCATCTGGATATCGAGACCATTGCCTGGCTAGAGACTTACTTAGTCAACTACAGCGGTGCCCTGATTATCGTCAGCCACGACCGCTATTTCCTAGACAAGGTTGCGACCATTACGCTGGACTTGACCAAGCATTCCTTGGACCGCTATGTGGGCAATTACTCCAGCTTTGTGGTCCAAAAGGAGCAGAAGCTGGCCACTGAAGCCAAGAACTATGAAAAGCAACAGAAAGAAATCGCTACGCTGGAGGACTTTGTCAATCGCAATCTAGTTCGGGCTTCCACTACTAAGCGGGCTCAGTCTCGCCGCAAGCAGTTGGAAAAGATGGCGCGTTTGGACAAGCCGGAGACCGGCAGTCGCTCGGCTAATATGACCTTCAAAGCCGATAAGGTTTCAGGCAATGTTGTGCTGACCTTGGAAGATGCAGCTATTGGCTTCGGACAGGAAGTCCTGTCGGAGCCGATTAACCTAGATATTCGCAAGTTTAATGCGGTAGCTATTGTCGGACCAAATGGGATTGGAAAGACGACCTTGATTAAATCACTAATCGGGCAAGTGCCCTTCATCAGAGGCAAGGAGCAGCTGGGAGCTAACGTGGAAGTGGGCTACTATGACCAGACCCAGAGCAAACTGACTGCCAGCAATACAGTACTTGACGAGCTATGGAATGACTTCAAGATGACGCCAGAGGTCGAAATTCGCAATCGCTTAGGCGCTTTCCTCTTCTCGGGAGACGATGTCAAGAAGTCTGTTGGCATGCTGTCGGGAGGAGAGCGGGCGCGGCTGCTTCTAGCCAAGCTGTCTATGGAAAACAACAACTTCCTCATCCTAGACGAGCCGACCAACCACCTGGACATTGACAGCAAGGAAGTGCTGGAAAATGCCCTGATTGACTTTGACGGCACCCTACTCTTTGTCAGCCATGACCGTTACTTTATCAATCGAGTGGCCACCCAGATCATCGAGCTCTCTGAGACAGGCTCCACCCTTTATCTGGGTGATTATGACTACTATCTGGAGAAAAAGGCAGAGCAGGAAGCCTTGCGTGAGGAGACGGAGCAGGCCAGTCCTGACAAGCCAGCACCTACCAATGACTATCAGCTTCAAAAGGAAAACCAGAAAGAACAGCGCCGTCTGGCCCGTCGCCTCGAACAACTGGAAGCGCAAATCGAGGACTTGGACAGCCAGATCAGTCAGCTTCAGGAAGCCATGGAGGCCACTAATGACGCCGCCGAACTCATGGAGAGCCAGCAGCAAATCGACCAGCTGACCGCTGCCCAAGAAGAAGCCATGCTAGAATGGGAAGAACTGGCAGAGAAGGTGTAGAAGTGCGCAGTTTTCGTTAGAAATGAGCTTCTTAGAGACTACAGGAAAATTAAATTGATATTTAATGTGCTTCAGTTATCGTACTACTAAAGATTTTGATGACTGAATCATTTTATTTAAGAAAAATAGGAGAAAATGATGGATTTTCTAGTAATATTTATGATTGCAATGCTAGCCATTTTTGCTTTCGTAGGTTGGATAGTTTATTGGGCGATTAGTCGTTCTGCTAAAAAGAACAAAGAATATCAAGCCTTTGCTTCTAGGCACGGCTATCAATTTGATAAAGCACAAGGTAATGATTATTACAGAGATTACTCTAAACAAAAAACAAGTAATGACCTAACACTGAAACTTTTTCAGAATCCTTATGTAGCAAAATACGCTAATTTTAGTCATTATCCATTTGGTCGTGGAAATCTAGTAAAAGTTGCCTATGTAATTTCAGGTAACTATAATGGTTCTCAATTTCGGGCTTTCACCTATCATTTTGAGGGGAATGCAATCGAGAATACTGGTCCTGGTGGAGTGTTCAGTATTGTTATGATTCAGTGCCCTAATGAACCAAAAGGTCAGCTTTCAGAGCAAATGTTTTATGAAAATGGAATGTTCTGTGAATACCTTCGAGAAAATTTGAATGTAGAAGACCTTCATGATAGAATTGAAAAATTAGCCAATATTGCAAATGCAAAATGATCCTGACCGGTATTCAATCTAGAGATTTGGTAATAATATGTATATAGTTAATTAGAAAGAGGTTAGAATGTTTTTTAGAAGACGTCGTTTTTACTTGAACCAATATTATGACAAAGCTATTTATTTTGATCGTAAGACCCACGAAGTTTTAGAGGCGCCAAAGAGTAAACTATTAGATACAGAGAAGTCAAATAAGATGAATCGACATATTCCTCTATTAGTTGTTCTCTTTATAGCTAGCGGAAGTGGCATTTCTTCCTTCTTTAGTCTATTTTTACAAGGAACTTATAGCATGACTACTTTTTGGAGTGTTATTCTTATCTGGATAGCAGAGTTTGCTTTTGTCACTCTCCTTGTAGAACGAGCCTTGTATAGAAATGTCAATATAGCTCAAGTGACTACTCAAACAGTTTGTCTGACTACTATGATTTATCCGGATGACGAAAATCAAGACGAAGAGGAAAAGACGGAAAAAGGTTTTAGTAAAGGTGCTTTTTTATATTTTAATGCACTCTTATTTACTATTCCTGCAGTAGGTTTCTACTATGTCTATGATTTTATTTCCCGCTTTAAAGACTTGTTGGGGCAACCGATTGGAGGAGAGATTTTTAAAATTATATTTGCAGGTCTTTTGTTGGGAATTGCTTTTGTTGCGTTCAATCAAAATTACTTTGTTAGAATCTTGAAATTGTCACAACGGTTTGAGGAGGGGAAAATTAGTGTGATATGTAGAGCTGATGACGATCCAGATGTCTATCTAGAAGTGAGTGTTGGACCAGATGGAGCTATCGTGACAAAAGAGCTACATGATTATAAAGCTGGATCTTAGCTGATTTGAAATTGAATAAAAGTGAGTGAAGCAGTAGAGATTATAAAGTTTGGTAACAGAACATCAATAAGTAATTAGAAAGAGGTTAGAATGTTTTTTCTCAGACGTCGTCGAGTATTTATTGGCGAGTGTGATGGTCAGGCGGTCTATTATGACCAGCAGACTGGAGAGGCTTTAGCAGCTCCCAAAAGTTTCCTGCTCAATACGGAAGGAGCGCGTAAGACCAATGCCTATATTCCTGAATTGGTGATTCTATTGATGGCAGGTGGACCTGCGGTCTTTGGATTCTTTTCAGTCTTGTCCATTGGTGTCTATAACTGGACCAGTTTGACCTATATCCTACTATTTTGGTTGGCTGAGTTTCTGTTAATGGTCGCTATTCTTGAGCGAGGGCTTTATAAAAATGTTCGCAAGGCTCAGCCGACAACGGAGAAGGTGTTTTATTATGCAGCTTCCCATAATTTGATGGTGGGTGACGAGAATTTTGATCCAGCTAAAGCATCTTCAACAATCTATCGAATTGCTCGCTACATAATAATTGCTGCTGATATATATTTAGTATTTGTTTTTTACGGCTATATTCAAAAGTTTGGTCAGCCTATTGAGACTAATTACGGTTTTTGGATAGCCGGATTTATGTTCTATACGCCCTTTTTGTTTTATAATCAAAACAATTCAGTTCGTTTTGTAAAGATTATGAAGCTATACAGTCAAGGGAAAATCCTGTTTAAGAAAGAAACAGAGAGAAACTTGTAACTAGGTGTTAGGTAAAAACAGTCGAATCGCAGAAAGCAAGTGCTATATCTTTAACGGAGCGAGGAGTAGTTGTTGCGACAGTTGCTGTTTGGTAACATAATTTGTTTCCTATCCTCAAATGGAAGATCTTAAACGAAGTTAGACTTTAGATAAGATGAAATTAGGAGATTAAAAATGAAAAAAATCAGTATTTTCGGTGCAGACTTTGAACGAAGTAAGAAAATCGTAACGAACGGAAAGTTTGCCTTAACAGCCGGTATGCCAAATCCTATTCATATGGGGATCATCAATCGCTTGTTTACGGTCGTGTTTTGCATATTTATCTTTTTTGGAATTATGGTTTACTTTCTATTAATTGCTTTGCCAAGTAGTGTAGGTCAAAGTGGAGAAGTACACTATCTTTCTCATCAATCGGTTTCTTTGTTTCACACAATTGGGCAAATAATGCGACCAATCAGTATAGTTTTCTATCTAACTTTCCTTTTTGGTTCTATCCCTGTTTTTTGGCCCAAGAAACGCTTGAGCAGTCAGATTTGGACCTATTTTCCTTTTTATTTTTCAATGTCAGTTTGTGCTTTTATATCAGGGTTATACTTTGCTAGTGCAGTAGCTTACGATGCTTATACAGTGGTGGGATTCTGGTTTCAGCTCGTCTTAGGAATCGGCCTCTTTTTCTGGATTATTATGAATAGTATCCAGAATTTGAAACGGAGACTGAATGATGAAGAGGAAAAGTCAATCCTTAAGAAAGTGATGATGATTACAGTCAGAACGATGGTAGTTCTCTTTCCGGTATCACTGTTCTATCATCTAATGAATCAACTACCGGTCCTTTTTTATTTCTATATTTTTGGATTATTTTTGGTGGTTTGGTTTGTCATTGGTGCCTATTTTATAGCTTTTATGATGAATGTGCATATTTTTCAAGCCTATTATATCTACAAGTACCCGGAAGAGTATAAATCCTACTTAAAGATTTCAGATAGAGAATGGTATAGCAAACGATATTATAAAAAGTTAGTCAAAAGCGGCAAGCTAGAAGAAGAAACAACACAAGAAAATGGAGAAGAAAATGAGTAAAAAATTATTACCTTTAGGAAGTGATGGAAATAAAGAACTAGATCGAAATATTAAGTTTAAAAAGCTAATATGGAGCTGTCCATTGTGAAAAAGATAAGATTATTATTTGCTGTTGATAATGGCATGGGGACTAATTTAAAAGGAACAGGCCTAGCTGCAGAGTACTATCTTTTATCAGGAGATATTATTTGGAGAAAGCTCGATAAGGAAAGCATAAGGAATCACCAAAACATAGCTAAGAAAATTGGCAGATTAACTTGGATGTCTTCGCCATTTTTGATTGTCCCGATTATGGCTTTTATCGCTAGTTATTCTGATAATTACATTGTTCCTCAAATTGAGTTCGGTCTTTTTTCTTTTCTGTTACCGATGATCTTAGGAATTTGGTTGTTTATATCTTTTGAATTATGGATGGTTTCAATTAGAAATACTTATCCATTGATTGAAGCTCCCAGTAGGACTGTCCAGAAAGAATATTTTGAAGTTACACACGATATAACTTTAAAACATAATGATGTTTTGAAACAGATAAAAACACCTTATCTTGCAAACATCTTAGTAGTTTTGTTTATTGTCTTTGCAGTTATTCCTTTTGTTTATTGGTTTTATTTTATGCCAAGTACAATCATAGAGTTTATGGAGAAATTAGTTGTACTTGCTATATTACTTTCTTTGGTTCCAAATATTATATGGAATGGAATCGTTAAGACTGTTATAAATAAAAAAATTATAGATGAATTAAATGCTAAAATAGAAAATGAAAATAGGAAGTTATAACCCTATGTTACCAATTCATTCGATTATCATAAACCATTTTAGATCAACCCATGTAATGTCTGTATGTGGAGCAGAATTAACAAATTGCTTTTAGAGATACAGAGGCCAAATTTTTTGAG
Organism: Streptococcus sanguinis; assembly: GCF_900635155.1. Classification (NCBI taxonomy): domain Bacteria; kingdom Bacillati; phylum Bacillota; class Bacilli; order Lactobacillales; family Streptococcaceae; genus Streptococcus; species Streptococcus sanguinis. The sequence continues at coordinate 1,571,846 of NZ_LR134002.1, read as the reverse complement.
GTAAAAAATGAATAAAAAGAGGACAGATTTAGGACCAGAAGAATTAAACAAGGACTATTTTCAAGGGTTAGGCACGACACGCGCTTCCGTTGGTATGCTTGGTTTGGTCTGGTCCGGTATATTTGTCTTAGGTATTGCCTTGTCGCATGTGTATTATTTTATAAAAGATCAACTCAAATTGAATCCTTTTTCTAATCTTATATTCCTATTTTTTGTGTGTACCTTCTCTTTATGCTGATATGTCAAGTTATTTCTTTCAATCAAAAATTGATTTATAGGCATCAATTTTTTGGCACAGCCATGCTTTTTGCCATGATTAATGGATTACTTCTGTCATTAGTTTTAACAGATTATGTTATTGTTGTACTCACTAATAATTTATTGAAAAATTCTTTTATATATACCATTATTTTTGGGCTTAGTTCTCTGCTTCTCTTTTTGGGTTTAATACTTTATAATGTAAGATGGTTAAAGAAACAATTAGAAACAGGCTTTTCCGAACAACGGACTAATGCCAACTATGTTGCTGCTTCGAGTGTCTATAGTAAACCCTCTATCTGGATAATTCTAGGAGCTACCTTGCTAGGGGGAGTCATGGTTGGTTGGATATCCGGCTATTCTAAGCAAATATTAGGTATTTTGGGTAATATAGTGTTTATATCAGCTTTCTCGAGACTCATTGTCGAAGTTGGATATTTACTTAAGTTGAGAGCGAAAGATAAGACTTACTGGGAAGAAGTACCAGAAGAATTATATAATCAGAGTTTTTTTAAAACTTTAGATTTCAAAAAGACTAAACCCCGTTTGATTACAGAGATTATTCTATTTCTTGGCATTATTGCTTGTTTGCAATTATTGAATATAGATGCTGAAAATGGTCCGATTTGGTTAATATGGTTTATAAGAATTTTTGGCTATACGATTGTCTTGGATGCTACGGGGAGTTTTATTTATTATCAGTTTAAAAAGAGGAAGACAAGAAAGCACTGAGAACTACATCAACCTGACTTGTTTTAATTGTTGGTATATAGAGAGGAAAGAAAAAGGATGTTTTTTAGGAGAGTTATTTATATAGGGGAAAGTGATGGTCAGGCTATTTATGTAAATGTAGAAAAGCCAAGAGATCCCTTAGCAGCTCCTAAAAGTAAACTATTGAATACAGAGGCATCGCGTGGCAATCGGAAACAAATCATTTTAATTACATCATTTCTGATTGCTTTTAGTGGTGTGATGCAGCTTTTTCCTGAGACACGATTGTTCGGTGGTATCTATGGCTATGGTACTTTGGTTTATTTTCTAATTGTTTGGTTTCTGGAAGGTACTCTTTTGCTGGTGATAGTAGAGCGAGCCCTTTATAAGAATGTTAAGTCGGCACAGCCAACCAGTAAAGAAAATTTTAGACGGGCAGTTGATACTAATCTTATTTGGGGTAATTTTAGCGATAAGAAGGTTACGCTTGGTAAGAAGATAGTTGCTTGGGTTTTCACAGTATCTATGGCTTTAATGGGGCTGATTAGTCCAATTTTAGTTATATCTATTCTAGTTTTTAATATGATAGGTACACCTATCGGCAGTGAGATTATCACTTTAAGCTTTATAGGTATTATGACAGCTGTAGGAGCTTTAGTATTATGGCAAAACAATATGGTTCGATGGTTTATGGCTGTTGAACGATATAGAAAGAATAGATATAATAAAATTTCATAATAGAAAGTATGAGTTTTGAAAATTTTTGCTGTAATGAATTCCAAAGTGAAAGATTATTTGAACACTTATGAAGGTGTGGTCGTTATGGCAGCATTTTCTAGACATCCTATGGAATGGGAAATGTATTGGTATTTTGGGTAAAAAAATGAAGAAAAGATCTATTTTTAAGGCTAGTTTTGAAGAGAGTTTGAATTTACAGGACGATCCCATTTCTGGAGAATTTTCCAATAAAAATTTAGCATCTGCTCAAGAAAAAGAGAAATACAGAGGTACAACAAAATCGTATGTATGGTTGACTGTTTTAACAATTGTTTTCATAATCGGTCCCAATTGGCTTATAACAACCTTAACAAATTACCTTTATCATCATTCTGAAGATTCTCCTCTATTGCCACCGGTTCATAATTTCTTGCCCCAACTGGCTATTTATTATTTTCTTACTCTTGTGGCTTTTACTGATTCTTTTTGGGAAACGCTTTTCTCAGCAGTATATCCTTATATACAGGGGACAATTTCATATGTTTGTCACATTCCTAATTTGGTTGATTGTCGAAATGAATCTATTTTTACTGACATTTTTGTATAGTACGATAAAAGCGACAGGGGCAATCCTTTTCTTTGTTTTGTTTGGGCTTATGTGCTGCATTTTCGTCCGAAGCAGGCGAACTTCGTTACTGTCATTGTTATATGGTAAACAAGAAGACGAACAAGACTGGCTGGGGAGACTGTTTCATAGAGTGGCTGCATTTATCTTCAAATATGGTTTTGGAATTATTGTAGTTTTACTCATTTTTAGGTTGATTTTTCCCCATGCGGTAGGCCTTATGTTGGATACCCTAGGTGTTTTGCTTATTTGGTTTGTAGGTGACTTGTTATTTGTCCTGCTAGAAAGTTTTCTGATATTTCCCTTTATGCTTCAAGGATACTACAAATGGAAATATCCCGAAGAATATCGAGAATGGGAAGGAAAGTCTATAGAGGAATGGTATGGAAAGAGGTACTTGAAAAAGCACCCTGAACTATTACAAAAGAAGATTGGTAATCAAAGTTATGACTGAAAGATCTATTTTTAATGCTAGTTTTGAAGAGAGTTTAAATCTGGAAGATGATGGGTTTCGAAAGTTGCAGCAAGAGCAGCATGATAAAACGTCTAACTATTTTAAAAAAGGGAGAGCATCTCTTTGGTTTCGAATTAGAAGTTTTATTTTAGGGTTAATTTTTCCTGTTGGATTTAACTTTATGTTGCTTGTTGTATCTATGGAATTTCATGAGAGTAAGACCCTGACTCTTCCGATATCTAAGCACGAGTCATTAACTGTAAATGTTTTTTTGATTTTACTTCTTATTTGGCTGTTCTTAGTCATTCTTGGAAAATTTACTAAACGAACTTATCTTTTACCATATCGCTATCAGCTTCATGTTTTTACATTTATGCTTTGGTTTTTATTGGAAATTGATTTAATGGTTTTTGACATTCTATTAGCAAATTTGGCATTTTGGGAAATTATTGCTATATATGGAGTAATAATGATCTTCACTTACATTATGTTTAGTATGGAGTTAACAGGATTAAGAAAGCTTATCTATGATGAGGATAGACAAGTGACTTTTCGTGATAAGATTGCTAAAATGATTTCTATTTACGGCATGGGGATTTTAGGGATTGGTATTGTTATAAAATATATTTTCGGAAGCTTTACTGTAGATATTTCAAATTCCATGAAAGCATTTGGTTTTTTACTTCTATGGGTCTTTGCTAATATTATGGTGATTGCAATAATTGTTTTTATAGGTTTACCATATTTTCTCCAAGCCTATTACAAGTGGAAATATCCAGAAGAATACCGAGAATGGGAAGGCAAGTCCGTAGAGGAATGGTATGGGAAGAGGTACTTGAAAAAGCACCCTGAACTACTACAAAAGAAGATTGGTAATCAAACTTATGGATAAAAAATCTATTTTTAATGCTAGTTTTGAAGAAAGTTTAAATCTGGAAGATGATGGTTTTTTTACAGTATCAGAAAAAAGATGTCTATAGCAAATTAGAAAAGTATTATAGAAAAGGCCATCCTTCTATGGGATTAAAAATTCAGAGTGTTATTCTGACATTGATATTTCCGATAAGCTTAAATTTTATGCTTTTAGTAATTTCTATTTATCTACATGATTCTAACCCAAAAGATTTAGCTGTTTCTATATCTAAAACTCCATTATTGTCAGCTGAAATATATGTTTTATTCCTGTTTATATGGTTACTTATTGTCTTAGTTGGAAAGTTTATTAAAAGAAATTATTTATTACCCTATCGTTATCATTTTCATGTTATCACATTTTTAATTTGGCTTAGTTTTGAATTTAACCTGCTAGCCATTGATATGTCATTACCAACTTTAACTATTTGGATGGTTGCTGCTATTTTTGTTTTTATTTCTATATTAGCCTATTTTATGTTTAGCCTTGAAATTGAAAGTCTCAAAAAACTGATGTATGGTAATGGAAGTGGGTCTTCTCTTCGCAACAAAATTGCCAATAAGATAGCGATTTATGGAATGAGCTTTTTGGGAATTGGAGTAATTATAAACTTTATAATAAAGAGTTTTTCCATGAAATTTTCAACTTTGTTGGAAGGCTTAGGTCTTTTGATAACATGGATTATCCTAAATATTGCTGTGATTGCTATGCTAATCTACATCGAAATTCCTAGTTATTTACAAGTCTTCTATAAATGGAAATATTCCGAAGAATACCGAGAATGGGAAGGCAAATCCGTAGAGGAATGGTATGGGAAGAGGTACTTAAAAAAACATAAGGAGTTATTAAGAAACAGATGAAAAGAACGATTGGTATGGGTAATAGAGATAAGTAGATAGAGTTCTTTTAGCAGAATCTAGGCCGAGTTTTCTCAACGATCTACACGCTGGCAATTCTTTTCATGCCTCCTGCACCTTTCTGATGACGCTTCTGCCGAGTGTCCACACCCTTTCCTTACTCCTGCTTGGTTTCGGAGTGATGGGATTGGCTTTGATTTCCTAGCTCTATCAAAATAGAATACAAAAAGACTAGGCTGGAAAATCCAACCTAGTTTTGTCTTATTCAAACTCAGCCTTGCTTTTGATATCTCCGTATTCTTCTGGGATTTCTTGGGCAAGGATATCTTCATAAGCAGCCAGTTTAATATCTGAGCCATATTTGTTTTTCAGAGCAGTGGTCACCAGACGGTAGGCCAAGTTGGCATTGCGGGACAAAATGGGGCCATGGAAGTAAGAGCCAAAGACATTCTTATAGTGGACGCCTTCATTGCTGTCTTCTTGGTTGTTGCCATTTCCATAGACGACTTTGCCCAGAGGTTTTTCATCGTCGGAGAGGAAAGTCCGTCCTTGGTGATTTTCAAAGCCGTAGTAGGTTTCATCGAATTCATCATTATGAATTTTAATGTCGCCGATATAGCGGTTTTTGGTCTGGTTGAGGGTGTAGTGGCCCATGATGCCCAGGCCTTCGATTCGTCGGCCAGAAGCTTCGATATAGTACTGGCCTAAGAGTTGGAAGCCACCGCAGATAGCTAGCACTACGCCGTTTTCATTGATAAAGCTTTCCAAAGCTTCTTTTTTAGTTGGTAAGTCACGAGCCACGATCGTTTGCTCATAGTCTTGGCCTCCGCCAAAGAAGACGATGTCGTAGCTGTCCTTGTCAAAGTCATCTTCTAGAGAGACGATATCGACTTCAACCCTAGCGCCTAACTTTTCAGCCACATACTTGAGCATGAGAACATTGCCGTTATCGCCGTAGGTATTCATGAGATTGCCATAGAGGTGAGCAATTTTAATATCGTAACGGTAATCCTGGTTTTCAGGAGAAGTGAGGGATCTGTATACCATTAATTCATCTCCTTTCTGACCACTTGTCGTTCTGCCAGTAGCTCGCGGAATTCCAGCATGGCAGTATAAGTTGCTAAGATATAGGCATGCTTGGTTTCTTGCTGTTCAATGGCCTTAAATACTGCTTCTAAATCTTTGACTTCAGTAATCTGATCTGCTGGATAGCCCGTTACCCGCAGTCGACGAGCAATCTCAGAGTGGCGCACACCACCTGCAATGACATGAGGAATCTCCATCTCTAAAATCTTCTCAAAATCAGCATCCCAAATCCAGCTGGTATCAATGCCGTCCGCATAGTTGGCGTTGAGCAGGACGGACAAACTAAAGTCAAAGGGTGCAAGTCCAATCATATCTAAAGCTTGGGTCGCCCCAACCGGATTTTTAATCAAGACTAAGGTACATTCCTTATCGCCGATTTTGAAAGTTTCCTGACGGCCAAAGACAGCTCGGCTCTTGTCAAAGCCAGCCTTGATAGTAGCCGGCTCGACACCAAAGAACTGAGCTACTGATACAGCAGCTAAAGCATTGTAGATATTGTAGAGACCGCCGATATTGATCTGATAGTCTTGACCATCAATGGTAAAGGCAGAGCGGTTATGCTCAAGTGTTTTGAGAGCGGTCAGGCTGTAGTCAAGCTTAGGACGCTTGAAGCCACAGTCCTCACAGATATAAGCCCCCAGATTTGCATAGGTGTTGAGCTCATACTTGAGGATATGCTCGCACTTGGGACAGAGGATGCCTTCTGTATTATAGTGAGCCAGCTGAGCCTGGCCTTTCTCGGTATCAAATCCATAGTAGCGGACAGGATTCTTCAGGCTGACCGAGTTAAAGAGGGGGCTGTCACCATTCATCAGTACAGTCGCTTCAGGCACTTTAGCTGCAGCATCCAGAATCATCTGGTAGGTCGTGTAGATCTCACCATAGCGATCCATCTGGTCTCGGAAAATATTGGTAAAGACGAAGAGGCTAGGCTTGATATAATCACAAATCCGAGATAGGCTGGCTTCATCTATTTCCAGAACAGCGATATTCTTGCCAGATTTGCCTTTCTTAGCGGTTAGGAAGGTTGTGGTAATCCCCGTAATCATATTGGCACCGCTAGGATTGGTCACCACTTCTCCGAAGGCTTCCTTGAGAATGCCTACTGTCAGAGCTGTAGTCAGGGTTTTACCATTGGTTCCGGTAATAACCACGACCTCATAGTTCTTTGCTAGGTTCTGTAAAATATTTTTATCAAATGTCAGGGCAACTTTCCCCGGCAGGGTCGATCCACGCCCCATTTTGCTGAGAACAAAGTGGGAGGACTTGCCCGCCAAGAGGCCCAATGCTGTATTTATCTTCATAAGAAATATTTTATCATAAAAAAGTAAAGAAGGTTACAGAAAAATATTGACAAACGTGATATAATGGGTTGGTAAGTCTTTAAGCATTAAGACCCACTGTAAAATAAAAAGAGAGAAGTTAATTGAGTGAACTCTAATTACAAGATAAAATCAGGCTGTGACTAGATTTAATAAGTTCGATTTGTTGCTACAGCTGTTTGATTTTACTTGTACAGGAGTAGGAAGTCTAAGTATGAATTTTCAACAACTAACCAATCTCCAATATTGGGCCAGTTTGTTTTCTGACCCTTGGAGGATTGTAATTAATATTATTGACGTCGCTATCGTCGCATGGATTCTATATTATCTAATCAAGGCCATTGCTGGTACGAAGATTATGATTTTGGTCCGCGGTGTGCTCTTCTTTATCTTGGCACAGTTTTTTGCCAATATCATCGGCTTGACCACCATTTCTTGGCTGATTAATCAGGTCATCACTTACGGGGTCATTGCGGCCGTGGTGATTTTCTCGCCTGAGATTCGGGCAGGATTGGAAAAGCTAGGCCGAGCAACGGATATTTTTTCTACGACGCCCATCAGTAACGAAGAAAAAATGGTTCAGGCCTTTGTCAAATCTGTTGCCTATATGAGTCCGCGGAAAATCGGGGCTTTGGTGGCCATTCAGGGAACCCGCACCTTGCAGGAGTACATTGCGACAGGGATTCCTTTGGATGCAGATGTGTCCGGAGAGCTGCTAATCAACATTTTTATCCCCAATACGCCATTGCACGATGGAGCTGTCATCATAAAAAACAATAAGATTGCGGCTTCCTGTGCCTACCTGCCTCTGACAGAAAGCAGCGGTATCTCTAAGGAGTTTGGAACCCGGCACCGCGCAGCTATTGGCCTGTCTGAAGTATCCGATGCGTTTACTTTTGTCGTTTCAGAAGAAACCGGCGGTATTTCCACTACACACAATGGAATTTTCAAGCATGATTTGACTTTGGATGAGTTTGAGATAGAGCTGAGAAAGGTCTTCTTATCAGAGCAGGACAAGCCAGCAGGTTTGAAAAAACGCTTCATGGGAGGATCGAAGAAATGAAAAAACGTAAAAAAATTCTTTATATCATCTCTTCGTTTTTCTTTGCCCTAGTACTTTTTGTCTATGCAACCTCTAGCAGTTATCAAAACAATACAGGAGTTCGACAGGTCACATCTGAAACATATACCAATACAGTTACCAATGTGCCAATTGACATCAAATATGACAGCGAGAATTACTTTATCAGCGGCTTTACTTCTGAAGTTTCCGTCGCCCTGACAGGCTCCAACCGGGTCAATCTAGCCAGTGAAATGCAGGAAAGTACTCGGAAGTTTCGAGTCGTAGCTGATCTTTCCAAGGCTACAGAAGGAACAGTAGAAATCCCGCTAAAGGTTGAAAATCTGCCAAGCGGTCTGACTGCTGCAGTGACTCCGCAGAAGATTTCTGTTAAGATTGGAAAAAAGGCTAGCAAGAAGGTTGAGGTCCGCTACCTCATCACAGACAGCCAGGTGGCTGAGAATGTGTCTATCAGTGGTGTAACCTTGGAAAACAAGGAAGCTACAGTAACCAGTGACGAGGAGACCTTGTCTAAGATTGAATATGTCGTAGCTATTCTCCCAACCAATGTCATTATCACTGGTAACTACAGCGGAACAGCGCCGCTGCAGGCTGTGGATGGACAAGGGAATGTCATGCCGAGCGTGGTGACACCATTTGAAACGACTATGCGTGTCAACACTAAAACAGCAGACAACTCTGGCTCGTCCTCCTCTAACAGCAGCTCAAATACGAGCTCATCAAATAAAAACTAAATAAAATTTTGAAAATAAACTTGGATTAAAGCGGTCTGCCTTGCTTGCAGCCAAAACCTTTACATCCAGGTCTTATGAAAGGAAACTATTTATAATGGGTAAATACTTTGGAACCGATGGTGTTCGCGGAGAAGCAAATGTGGAATTAACGCCGGAATTGGCCTTTAAACTTGGCCGCTTTGGTGGTTATGTTCTGAGCCAGCACGAAAGTGAAGTGCCTCGGGTCTTTGTTGGCCGTGATACTCGAATTTCAGGAGAAATGCTGGAAAGCGCCTTGGTTGCAGGACTTTTGTCCGTTGGGATTCATGTCTATAAACTGGGTGTCATTGCAACGCCTGGTGTAGCTTATCTGGTCAAGTCAGAGAAGGCCAGCGCCGGAGTCATGATTTCTGCCAGCCACAATCCAGCTTTGGATAATGGGATCAAATTCTTTGGTGGTGACGGCTATAAGCTGGATGATGAGCGTGAGTTGGAAATCGAAGCTTTGCTGGACGCAGCAGAAGATACCCTGCCACGTCCAAGCGCGGAAGGATTGGGTGACTTGGTGGATTATCCAGAAGGACTGCGCAAGTACCAACAATATTTGGTTTCAACTGGTTTGGAACTAGAAGGAATGCATGTAGCCTTAGATACGGCCAACGGTGCAGCTTCTACCAGTGCCCGTCAGATTTTTGCAGACCTTGGAGCACAGTTGACGATTATCGGAGAAAATCCAGACGGCCTCAATATCAATCTGAATGTCGGCTCTACGCATCCAGAAGCTTTGCAGGATGTTGTACGTGAGTCTGGTGCAGCGATTGGTCTGGCCTTTGATGGAGATAGTGACCGCCTCATTGCCGTGGATGAAAATGGTGAGCTGGTAGACGGTGACAAGATTATGTACATCATCGGTAAGTACCTGTCTGAGAAAGGCGAGCTGGCGCAGAATACCATTGTTACGACTGTCATGTCCAACCTAGGCTTCCATAAGGCTTTGGATCGCGAAGGTATTCAAAAGGCTGTGACAGCAGTTGGTGACCGCTATGTAGTAGAGGAAATGCGTAAGAATGGCTATAATCTAGGTGGCGAGCAGTCTGGACATGTTATCATTATGGACTACAATACGACAGGTGACGGTCAGCTTTCAGCTGTGCAATTGACCAAGGTCATGCAGGAAACAGGTAAGAAACTATCCGAATTGGCCGCTGAAGTAACCATCTATCCGCAGAAACTAGTCAATATCCGTGTGGAAAACAGCATGAAGGATAAGGCGATGGAAGTTCCAGCTATCAAAACGGTGATTGAGAGAATGGAAGCCGAAATGGCTGAGAATGGCCGGATTTTGGTGCGTCCGAGCGGAACAGAGCCTCTGTTGAGGGTCATGGCTGAAGCACCAACTGACGAAGAAGTAAATTATTATGTAGATACCATTGCTAATGTTGTTCGAGATGAAATTGGAATTGAGTAATAAAACGTAAAGAAACTGAGACACAATGTCTTGGTTTTTTTACATTGTTATGAATTTTTAAACACTACGAATAAAAATGTTGATAAATTGCAATACTCTTGGTATAATAAGCTATGAAAGGAGAAAAAGATGAAAAATAAAAATACAATTATTTTTAAAATTCTTATCTTATTAACAGCTATTGTTACAGGTTTAGGTTTTGCTGCTCGAACTCAGGCTTCTGAAGTAACTGAATACAGTCAGCAAACCAGCATTACTAAGGATGGTGAGCCATTAACAAGTGACTCAACTGTTAAGACTAATGAAACCTTGTCTGTAACAACCAACTTCACATTTCCTGCGGCTCAAACGATCGCTGAAGGGGATACCCTGACTTTTAAACTTCCGGAAGAATTAAGTCTGATTACTGCCTTAAACTTCGATGTCTATGATGTTGTTAATCATACGGGAGAGTTAGTCGGTACAGCTCAAACTGACCCGGCGACTCAGTCAGTTACAGTGACTTTCAGTAACTACTTTACAAACTATACCCAAAAGAAAGAGCTATCTTTGGGCTTTAATGTTCGTATCAATAACGAAAAAGTTAAAGAAACAGGTCCAGTTGCCTTCAAATTTGGCCAGACAGACTTTTCTTTCCAATACCAGAAAGAAGAAGGAACTGCTGGTGAGTATGAAATGAAATATGGTTACCAGGACAGCACTGATCCGAGTATTGTTAAATGGCGCATTATCCTGAATGCAAGACAGGACATGCTTCGCAACATGGTGATTTCAGACACCTTTGGTGATGGTCTGACCTTGGTTCCTGGTACGCTGCGGGCAGTTCGTTATGCTCCAGTTGCTGGTGGTATCCGCAATGAAGCTCATATCCTGACGCTGCCTGTTGCTGATAACTTTACTAACAAAGCAGTCCTAACCCAAAACGCTAATGGCGATGCTAACGGTTTTACCATCAACTTTGGTGATAACTATAACTGGCCAATGTACATCGAGTACTCTACTCGCGTACCAGAAGGTACAAAAGTGGGCGATGTGGTTAATAACAAGTTATCATGGACAGCTAAAGGATTCCCAGAGCGTACTATTACTAAGTCAGTCCGCTTGGAAGAGGGCTTTGGTAAAGGAAGCGCTGTGCTAGCAAAAGATGTGAAGATTCAGGCACAGAAAAAACTTGTTAATAAAGTGTTAGAGAAGGGTCAATTTACCTTTGGTCTCTTTGACGAAAACGGTGTTTTACTTCAAACAGCTACCAATGAAGCTGATGGTTCTATCAATTTCAAAGCCTTGAACTATAATGCAGCTGGTGACTACCGCTACAGCATTAAGGAAATTCCGGGCAATGATGCTAACTACATCTATGATGACAAGGAAGCTCAGCTGACAGTTACTGTTAAAGATGTGAATGGTGAGTTTTTGGGCTCTGTTAAATATGATTTGGATCCTGTCTTTACCAATACCTATAGAGGTGATGATCCAGGCAAGGCAGTTCAGCCACCTAACCCTGGAAATAATAACAATCCAAACAATAACCCTAACAATAACCCTAACAACAATCCAAACAACAACCCAAATAATGGGAATAATAATCCAAATAATACCCCAGGCAATGGTACCAATACCCCTGATAACAGTTCCGACAATCCAAAGGGAGGAGCAGACAATCCAGGGAATGAAAATAACAATTCAAACAATGGTACCAATGATCCAGGTGCTGCAGGAGGCAACAAAAAAGTTCTGCCTAAGACTGGTCAAGAAACGACGCTTTGGCTGTCAGTTGCAGGTTTGGCAATCTTAGTTGGCTTTGGAAGCTATGTCTTTCTTCAAAAGAAGACTAGATAAGATTCAAAGGTTTTAAGAGTTTTCTCTTAAAGCCTTTTTGCATGGTTTTCCATTTGAAAAAACGGAGCAATCGTGTTAGAATAGACCTAGTAATTTTTAAAGGATAGAGGTGTTATCGTGGCTTTTGGAGATAACGGACAACGCAAAAAAACAGGATTTGAAAAATTGACGATGCTGGTCGTGATTATCATGCTCATCGTGACAGTTGGAGCAATCTTTGCTTCTGCTCTCAGCGCAATCTTTTAATCCAAACGCTTCAGGGCGTTTTTTTAGACTAGAAAAAGAGAATAGAAAAATGAGTATGTTTTTAGATACGGCCAAGATTCAAGTTAAGGCTGGCAATGGTGGCGATGGCATGGTGGCCTTTCGCCGTGAAAAATATGTTCCTAATGGCGGTCCTTGGGGCGGTGATGGCGGTCGTGGTGGCAATGTTGTTTTTGTCGTAGACGAGGGTCTTCGTACCCTGATGGATTTTCGTTACAATCGGCACTTCAAGGCTCAGTCTGGTGAAAAAGGCATGACCAAGGGCATGCATGGTCGTGGTGCTGAGGACTTAATTGTTCGTGTACCTCAGGGAACGACGGTTCGTGATGCGGAGACTGGCAAGGTGCTGACGGACTTGGTAGAAAATGGCCAAGAATTTATCGTAGCGCGCGGTGGCCGAGGCGGTCGTGGAAATATCCGTTTTGCGACGCCTAAAAATCCTGCTCCAGAGATTTCTGAGAATGGAGAACCGGGTCAAGAGCGTGAGCTTCTGCTGGAGCTCAAGGTACTAGCAGACGTTGGTCTTGTCGGCTTCCCTTCTGTCGGGAAATCCACTTTGCTTAGTGTCATCACAGCAGCTAAGCCTAAGATTGGTGCTTATCATTTTACGACCATCGTGCCCAATCTAGGAATGGTTCGCACTCACTCTGGAGAGTCCTTTGCGGTGGCGGATTTGCCAGGTTTGATCGAAGGTGCCAGCCAAGGTGTCGGACTGGGAACTCAGTTTCTCCGTCATATTGAGCGGACACGGGTTATCCTGCATGTTATTGATATGTCAGCCAGTGAGGGACGTGACCCTTATGAGGACTATCTAGCTATTAATAAAGAGTTGGAATCCTACAATCTTCGTCTCATGGAGCGTCCGCAGATTATTGTTGCTAACAAGATGGATATGCCAGATAGCGCTGAAAATCTCAAGGAATTTAAAGAGAAATTGGCAGCTAATTATGATGAGTTTGCTGACCTACCGCAAATCTTCCCCATTTCCAGTCTTACTAAGCAGGGACTTGCGACCCTCTTGGATGCGACCGCAGAATTACTGGATAAGACGCCAGAGTTCTTGCTTTACGATGAGTCTGAAATGGAAGAAGAAGCTTACTATGGCTTTGACGAAGAAGCACCAGCCTTTGAAATTTCTCGTGATGATGATGCGACTTGGGTGCTGTCAGGTGACAAGCTGGAGAAACTCTTTAATATGACCAACTTTGACCGCGATGAAGCAGTCATGAAATTTGCCCGTCAGCTTCGTGGTATGGGAGTTGATGAAGCCCTTCGCGCTCGTGGAGCCAAGGATGGTGACCTGGTCCGCATCGGCAAGTTCGAGTTTGAATTCGTTGACTAAGGAGGCTTGCAATGGGTGATAAACCAATATCCTTCCGCGATGAAAATGGGAATTTTGTCTCTGCAGCTGACGTCTGGAATACAGAAAAGCTAGAAGAGCTCTTTAATAAACTTAATCCCAAACGCAAGCTGCGTCTGGAAAGAGAAGCATTAGCGAAAGCTGAAGAGCAATAAGATTTTATTTTGAGAATCATAAACGCTGGGAAAGATTTCTCAGCGTTTTTAAATCTTAAAAAGTGGGTTCTGATAGGTAAGAAGATTTCCTTTTAGCTTCTAAGGCCCCATCAATGAAAAAATGGAAAAAGGCAAGGCTTATCAATCTGTCGTGGCCATTGCTTGCTATTTTATGGTATAATGAAAAAAATAAGTAGGAGAAGTGATAATTATGGCAAAAACAATTCATACAGACAAAGCACCAGCAGCGATTGGACCTTATGTTCAAGGAAAAATTGTCGGCAATCTCTTGTTTGCGAGCGGGCAGATTCCCCTGTCTCCTGAAACAGGAGAAATCATTGGGACAACTATTGAAGAGCAGACCCAGCAGGTGCTGAAAAATGTTTCAGCTATTTTGGAAGCCGCTGGAACAGACTTTGACCACGTAGTCAAGGCTACTTGCTTCTTGAGCGATATCAATGATTTTGTGGCTTTTAATGAAGTTTATAAAACAGCCTTTACAGAAGCATTTCCAGCTCGCTCGGCAGTAGAAGTGGCTCGCCTACCTAAGGATGTGAAGATTGAGATTGAGGTTATTGCCGAGATTCTCTAAAAAGTGCTGGAGAAAACAGCTTTTTGACGGATTCTATCTGATGAAAGGATTATAATGTCTGAGAAGAAAATTCAGCTTGTCATTGTGACTGGAATGAGCGGAGCGGGGAAAACCGTAGCCATCCAGTCCTTTGAAGACTTAGGTTATTTTACCATTGATAATATGCCGCCAACTCTGGTGCCGAAGTTCTTGCAGCTGGTCGAAGGGACTACTGACAATGATAAATTGGCTCTGGTTGTCGATATGCGCAGCCGTTCCTTCTTTTTGCAAATCCAGAACGTTTTGGATGATTTAGAGCAAAACGAGAACATTGATTTTAAGATTCTTTTCCTAGATGCAGCGGATAAGGAGTTAGTGGCTCGTTACAAGGAAACGCGGCGCAGCCATCCGTTGGCAGCTGATGGCCGGATTTTGGATGGGATTAAGCTGGAGCGTGAGCTCTTGGCCCCTCTGAAAAATCTCAGTCAAAATGTTGTGGACACAACTGATTTGACACCACGGGAGCTGAGAAAGACCATCTCTGAGCAATTCTCAAATCAGGACGAGATGCACAGTTTCCGCATTGAGGTCATGAGTTTTGGTTTCAAATACGGTCTGCCTTTGGATGCGGATTTGGTCTTTGATGTGCGCTTTCTGCCTAATCCCTACTATAAACCTGAGCTACGCAATCAGACAGGTTTGGACAAGGATGTCTTTGACTATGTCATGAACCATGCAGAGTCAGAAGAATTTTACCAGCATCTGCTAGGCTTGATTGAGCCAATCTTGCCGGGCTATCAGAAGGAAGGCAAGTCTATCCTGACGATTGCAGTGGGCTGTACGGGTGGTCAGCACCGCAGTGTGGCCTTTGCTCAGCGCTTAGCGGATGATTTGGCTAAAAACTGGCCGGTCAATGCCAGTCACCGCGACAAAAACCGTCGGAAAGAAACGGTGAACCGCTCATGAGAAAGCCACGAATTACAGTCATTGGCGGTGGGACAGGCATTTCTGTTATTTTAGACAGCCTGCGTAAAAAGGACGTAGAAATTACAGCCATTGTCACAGTAGCAGATGATGGCGGGAGTTCTGGTGAGCTGCGGAAAAACATCCAGCAGCTGACTCCGCCGGGTGATTTGCGAAATGTCTTAGTAGCCATGTCTGACATGCCAAAATTCTATGAGAAGGTCTTTCAGTATCGCTTTGCGGAAGGAGATGGCGTTCTAGCGGGGCATCCCTTGGGCAATCTGATTATTGCCGGTATTTCTGAAATGCAGGGTTCAACCTATAATGCCATGCAGCTTTTGACCAAGTTTTTCCATACGACAGGAAAAATCTACCCTTCTAGCGATACCCCTCTAACTCTGCATGCTGTGTTTACAGATGGGACGGAAGTTGTCGGTGAGAGCAATCTGACCAGTAAGAGTGGGATGATTGAGCGGGTCTATGTGACCAATACCTATGATGACAAGAAGCCTGCTGCCAGTAAAAAGGTGGTTGAGAGCATCTTAGAAAGCGATATGGTAGTTCTGGGACCTGGTTCTCTATTTACCTCTATTTTGCCTAATCTCGTTATCGAGGAAATCGGCCAAGCTCTTCTAGACACCAAGGCAGAAGTGGCCTATGTCTGCAATATCATGACCCAGCGAGGCGAAACAGAGCATTTTTCAGACAGCGATCACGTCCAAGTTCTGCACCGTCATTTAGGCAGGAAGTTTGTAGATACAGTCTTGGTCAATATCGAACCTGTCCCTCATGAGTACATGGACAGTAACCAGTTTGACGAATATCTGGTACAGGTGGAGCATTATTTTCAAGGGTTACAAGAGCAGGTTCCGCGCGTTATTTCTTCGAACTTTCTGCGTTTGGAAAATGGCGGAGCGTTCCATGATGGCGAGCTGGTCGTTGACGAATTGATGCAGATTATACAGGTACGCAAATGAGCTTTACAGTAAAAGTAAAAGAAGAACTGCTGAGTCTGGCAAGCAGAGATAAAAATGAGCTGTCAGCCATGATCAAGATGTCTGGCAGTCTGGGCTTGGCCAGCAGTGGTTTGACCTTGTCTGTCACAACAGAAAATGCCAAGATTGCTCGCCATCTCTATGAGTTGCTGTCGGATCTTTATCAGGTCAAGTCAGAAATTCGCCACCATCAGAAGACCAATCTGCGCAAGAACCGTGTATACACAGTATTTCTGGATCAGAAAGTAGAAGAAATCCTTTCTGACCTGCACTTGGCTGACTCCTTTTTTGGTATCGAGGCCGGGATTGACCAGGCCATTTTGTCAGATGACGAAGCCAGCCGTGCCTACCTCCGGGGGGCCTTTCTCTCAAATGGCAGCATGCGGGAGCCAGACTCAGGCAAGTACCAGCTGGAAATCCTGTCCGTTTATCTGGATCATGCTGAGGATTTAGCTGCCTTGATGCGCCGTTTTCTGCTGGATGCCAAGACCATTGAGCGCAAGAAGGGGGCTGTTACTTATCTGCAGCGGGCTGAGGATATCATGGATTTTCTCATTGTCATCGGTGCTATGGAAGCCATGGCTGAGTTTGAATCTCTTAAGCTCATGCGGGAAGCGCGCAATGACCTCAACCGCGCTAATAATGCGGAGACAGCGAACATCGCCCGTACGGTCACAGCCAGTATGAAAACCATCAACAATATTGCTAAAATCAGTGACAATATCGGCATTGAAAGTCTACCTGTAGACCTGCAGGAGGTAGCCCAGCTTCGTATCCAACATCCGGACTACTCCATCCAGCAGTTAGCTGATAGTCTGAGCCAGCCACTGACTAAGAGCGGTGTCAATCATCGCTTGAGAAAAATCAATAAAATCGCAGATGAATTATAACAGCTGCTGAGCTTGAGCTCGGCAGCTGTTTTTTTATAGACTTGTAGAATGTTTGGGTTGGACTTTTTGCTCAGGATAGATATGGTTAATGGCATTGTTGACAGCAGTAGGTGCCTCACCTAGCCCAGTTGCAATCAGATCAATCTTGCCCTCGTAGCTGCAGCAGTCTCCGGCTGCATAGATACATGGCACAGAAGTTTCTTGCTTGCTGTTTACCAAAATCTTGTGACGGTTGAGCTCCAAGCCCCAATCTTTGAGATTGCCGACAGAGGATTTAAAACCGTAGTTGACAAAGAGATGATCTAGGGGCAGAAGCTGACTTTCCTCTCCCTTGACTTGGCTGATTTCCAAGTGGGTAACCTTGCCATTTTCGCCGACCAATCGACTGGGTACAAATGGTGTCTTAATCTCAACACTAGAAGCCTTGAGTTCTTCTACACTATGTTCTAAAGCCCGGAAGTTGTCCCGACGATGAACTAGACTGGTTTCCGCAATCTTTTCAAAAGCTAGCGCCCAGTCAACAGCGGAGTCACCGCCTCCCAGAATGACAACCTTTTTGCCAGCGTACTGGCTGATGTTTGACACATGATAGTGGAGGTTATTGTAGCTTTCAGCATCGTCTAGTTCCAAAGCTCTCGGTTTGAAAGCGCCGCCTCCCATGGCGATGATAATGGTTTTGGTCTGATGCTGAGCTTGAGAAGTCGTGATGGTGAAGCCATCATCAGATTTAACGATATCCAGAACCGTTTCATTGAGGCAAATCTCAGTCTGGAAAGTTTCCAGCTGCTCAATCAGACGCTGTGTCAGCTCTTCGCCACTTAGATTGGTAAAGCCCGGCACATCCAGAATCTTCTTTTCTGGATAGAGAATGGCCGGCTGACCACCCAGCTGAGGCAGGGAATCAATGATTTTAACCTTGGCTTGGCGCAGATGAGCGTAAAAAGCTGCGAATAGGCCAACTGGTCCACCGCCGACAATCGTAATATCATACAGTTCAGACATAATCTTCCTCAATCTTTTTAAAATAAACTAGCATTATTGTACCACAAAAAGGGGTTGAAATGTAAGCAAATGTTTTGAAGACATCTTAAAAGCCCCATCAGGGGCTTAAAATTAGATAGCAAATAAATCGTTGAGGTTTTCAGCCAACGTTGGGTGAGTGAAGATTTGCTTGCTCAAGTAGGTGTAAGGAATCTTATTATCCATGGCTACAGTCAGGATGTTGATAATTTCCTGAGCTCCTGCTGAGAAGATTGTTGCTCCGACGATTTCCTTGGTCTCAGTGTTGACAACAGCCTTGAAGGCACCACGTAAGTCAGCATTGACATGACCACGAGGCATTGCTGCGACTGGAATCTCCTTGACTGCAATCGGTAAACCTTGCTCTTGGGCTTCCTTTTCAGTCAATCCGATTTGAGCCAATGGCGGTGTGATGAACATGCTGGTAGGGACATTTTTACGGTCTTCCAGTGTGTAGCTGCCATCGCCAGCCAGATAGCTATAAAGGATACGGAAGTCATCCAGTGAGATATAAGTGAACTGCAGACCGCCATTGACATCGCCCGCTGCAAAAACGCCAGGTACAGATGTTTCCAAGTGTTTATTGACCTTGATAGCTCCGCGCTCTGTCAGCTTGATATCTGTATTTTCCAACTGCAGTGGCTCAACATTCGGCTTGCGGCCAGTAGCATAGAGTAGGGCATCAAAGCGGAATTCTCCATCCTCTGTCACAACCACAACTTCAGCACCATCATTTTTAATATCCTTGGTTTGCACATTTTGCAGGAGCTGGATTCCGTCTTCTTCCATGTATTGCTTAGCTAGAGCAGCGATAGAAGGCTCTACTCGAGGGAGAAAGACAGGAGCAGCATCCAGCACAGTCACCTGACTGCCCAATTTGTTGTAGAGTCCAGCAAATTCTAAGCCGATGTTACCGCCCCCCAGAATTCCTAAGCGTTTAGGAAGTTCCTTCAGATTTTGGATGCCGGTTGAGTCATAGACATGTTCGGTTTCAGTCAGTCCTGGAATTGGCAGGACATTGGAAACAGCACCAGTATTGATAACAATGGTCTCAGCGGTCAGTTCCTCTTTTTCATCGCCAGCTGTGATTTCGATGACCTTATTGGAAAGGAAATGAGCTTCCGCATCGATGATATCGACACCAGCGCCACTGATTGCTGCGTAGTTCTTGCCGTTGAGACGGCTGGTTACAGCGTTCTTTTCAGCCATGACTTGGTCGAAAGCCAGGCCTTTTTCAGCTGCGACCAGCAGGGTCTTGGTTGGGATGCAGGCGATATTAATACAGGTTCCCCCGTACATAGCCTTGCTTCGCTCAATCAAAGCAACTTTTTTTCCTTGGCCCGCCATTTTGGCTGCCAATGTTTTACCGGCCTTACCAAAGCCGATGACAATTAAATCATAGGTTAACATAAACTACCTCCATTTTTCAAAAAGATTGTATCACATCTAGTCAGAAATTGCTGATTTCTGCTACGCTTTTTTTCTTCAGTATTTTTAGTCACGCTTTTTATACAAACTGTCCATTTTTGAGCAAGATTTTCGCAGTTCCAGTCAGTCTGTGTTATACTAAGTTTCATTATTTATTTTAGGAGGGTAAAATGTCTATTATTACACTGATTTTGGCAAGTTTGGTTGCCTTGGAATTTTTCTATATCCTCTACCTGGAGACCATCGCTACGACTTATGCAGCGACAGCTCGGGTTTTCGGTATGTCACAAGAGGAGTTGGAGCAGCAGTCGGTCAATACACTTTTCAAAAATCAAGGAGTTTACAACGGATTGATAGCTGTTTTGGTCTTGATTGCGGCCTTTGTACAGCCTAGTCCGGTTTGGCTGGGAATTTTTATGGTTTATATCATCTTGGTAGCAGCTTATGGTGCAGTGACCAGTGACCCCAAAATCCTGTTCAAGCAGGGAGGGCTGGCTATGCTGACCCTGCTTAGTTTATTTTTCTAAATAGAGTGAGGAAAATTGATTTCTCGCTCTTTTTTATATAATGATTGACTTTTTTGTTAGACAAGTGTAGAATAAAACTAGAAATAGCATTAATTTAGAAAGTGCGTGAGAACGATGAAAAGATCTATTAAACGTTTACCAGACGGGGAATTTACTATTTTAAAGGTAATTTGGCAACTGCCTACCCCGACGACCTCTGCCCGTATCATGGAAAAGCTGGGACCAGACAATCACTGGAAGCCCCAGACTTTGCTGACAGTCTTGGCTCGCTTGACGGAGAAGGGCTTTTTAGAAAGTGTCCGCAAGGGGCGTGAAAGGCAGTATACAGCCTTGATCTCAGAAGATGAGTATCTGGAAGTTGAGGCTTCGGATTTCTTGAAACGTCACAGCGGCCGTTCTATGGGCGGTTTTGTCAAAACACTCTTTTCTTCTAACTCCTTTTCGGAAAATGAACTGGATGAGCTGCGTAGTTTGCTCAACCAAGGAAAGTAGGATGGAGGGATAAGCATGAAACAGTTCCTTCTTTCTTTTCTGCTGACCAGTTTGTCAACATCCATTTTGGTGCTGTTGCTTAGTCTGCTTTTTACGGTCTTTAAGACTAAGATTTCGGTCAGAGTGAAGTATTTTATTTGGTTTTTGATATTGCTGAGTTTTCTGTTCCCGTTCCGTCCTCAGTTTGGCTCAGGCCTGATTCGGCTGAATACAGGATCGGTAGTTCAGACAGCAGTGACTGCCACCCAGACAGGTGGTGCTCAGGGCGCTTCTCCAGCAGTTGAAAAAGCTGCCCAGCCAAAACTGTGGGAGGCTTTTCTCGGTCTGCCTTGGTTTGAGATTCTCTTTGCCATCTGGCTGATTGGCTTTGTCTTTAGTATAGGAAGATACGCTTATTCTTATATTCGCTTCAGAAAGATGCTAAAGCGCTGGGGCACGGAGTTTCAGGACGAAGAAGCGATGGCTCAGCTGCGGGCTGTTCAGCAGGAGATGGGAGTTAAGGGTCGGATTCGCCTGCTCCACTATCCTATGTCCCAAAGTCCCATGCTGCTAGGTTTCAGAGATATTTTAATCGTGCTGCCAGAGTTGGACTACACAGAAGAAGAGCTACAGCTTATTTTCAAGCATGAGCTGACCCACTACAAACACCGAGATGTTTTAATCAATCTCTTAGGGATTTTTGCCAAGAGTCTGCACTGGTTTAATCCAGTTGTCCGCTTTGCCTGCCGTGAAACCCAGGAAGCAGGAGAAATGTACTGTGATTACGATGTTCTGAGCTGTAGAGATACAGAGTATCGGACTTTCTACGGTGAAACGATTTTGACCATGATAGACCGCAGTAAGAAGACCCCAATTGCTCTGACGACCTGCTTTTACTCTGACAAGTTTAATCTCAAGCGTCGGATTGTCGGTATTATGGATAACCGGCTGCCTAAGAGATTTCTGTCTGCTGCCTTTGTAGTAGCAGTCCCTCTCCTTTTGCTCTTGACTAGCTCGGTCTTTGCCTTAGAAAGTCCAACTGCTCAACAAAGCAGACCTGTTGCAGGGCAAAAACAGTCTCAAGGACTCAGTCAGCGTCAGGCACTAGCATCCGTCTTAAAAGAGCTGTCTCTTTCTGAAAAGGACATTAAAGACCTCCAGATTTCGCGTGAGAAAGACACTTATAAGATTCGCTTCTCTCACGGGCAAACGGCCCATGAAACCATTGTCAATGTTAAGGATGGAAAACTGGTCAAATCTAAGCAGCATACCATTGTCGAAAAGACGGTAACGGTCGAAAAAGAAGTCAGCTCATCCTCGTCAGCTGCATCAACTCCAGCTGACAACAGCGCTACTGCAGGCGCAGGGAATACGGGAGCAGCGGGCTCGACCGGAGCGAATACTGGAGCTAGTACAGCGACAGTTCAAACTCCGTCTCAGAACAGTTCCTCTCATACGACAGATACTGATGATCCGGACGATGATGATGACCATGATGACGATTAAATAAAGGATTCTGCCAGTTTAAGTTTCTTAAAAGCTTAGGCTGGTAGAATTTTATTATCTTCTCAAAGGGGGGATTTGGCAATCCTTCAAGAGCTGTTAGTCATTAGTTTATTTTTTATTTTAGGTCGATTTTGCTTACAGTTTGCATTTCGTCTCCTAATGCTAAAAAAACTGAAAGATTATTTATCTTTTTTCTTGACATTTATAAACGACAAGTGTAGAATATAATTATAAACTACATTTGTAGAATGTTTTTGAAAAATACTGCTTGGAAAGGAGAAGAAAGCAAAGCTTATCCAGACGCTTGTAGGTGCAGAGCGGAAGCTCTATTTCTTTTAAAAGCAAAAACTACATTTGTAGAATTAAAGGAGAATCCAAATGAAACAAAAGCAAATCCAAACAAACTTCCAACGGATCGAAACTAAGTATATTCTTGACCGAGCAATGCTAGCTCGTCTTGAAGCTGACATGAGGCCTTACCTCACCGCAGATGATTATGCGACTTCAACCATTTCCAATGTGTATTTTGATAATGATGAGTTCCAGATGATTCAGGATTCCATTGCCAGAAAAGGCGGTCGTGAAAAAATGCGGATGCGCACTTATGCTGAGCAGCCGAATGATGATAGTCAAGTTTTCTTGGAAATCAAGAAGAAACGCGATGAAGTAGGCTTCAAATATCGTTTAGTTTCCAATCCTCTCTCTGTGACCAACTATATTGTGAATGGTGTGGTAGACCATACTATTTCTGATGACCGGGTCAAGGCAGAAGTGGAGCAGCTTCAAGATCGTTATCTAGACTTGAAGCCAAAAATGGTGATTAGCTATGACCGCTACTCTATGAGAGGCTTGGAAGATAAAAAGGTACGTGTGACAGTTGATTCCAACATCCGCTACCGAGATTATGATGTAGATTTAGCTTCAGGTCGCTATGGACTGCCCTTGCTGGAAGATGACAAAGTGATTATGGAAATCAAGGTTCCTGGGCAATATCCTCAGTGGCTGGCTGATATTCTCAATAAATATGGACTAGAAGACCAGTCCTTCTCAAAATACGGCAAAGCCTACCTGCAAACTAAAGAAAGGCTGACTCAAACAGTCAAGGCCTAAGGGGGTAGTCTATGCTCGATCAGTTATTTAACAGTATCTATTCCTCCACAGAGGTCAAGATTAATCCTTTGGCATTGATTTTTTCACTAGTTACTAGTGTGGTTTTAGGAATTATCTTGGCCAAGGTCTATAAGCGCCAAACCATTTATACCAAGGAATTTGTCGTCACCCTCTCCCTTTTGCCAGCCATCATTTCTATTATCATCTTCTTGGTTAATGGAAATCTGGGTACCAGTGTCGCCGTAGCAGGGACTTTCAGCTTGATTCGCTTCCGGTCGGCCGCAGGTGGCTCCAAGGAGCTTTTAGCCATCTTTATGGCGACCGCTATCGGGATTACAACAGGGATGGGATTTGTAGCATTGGGAATTGTCTTTACTCTAGCTATTTCAGGCATCTGGATGCTCTTTGAAAAGATGAGCTTTACTTCAGTCAGTCAGACCAGACGTTATGTTCAGGTTCAGGTTCCAGCTGATTTTGACTACGAAGTACTCTTTGATGCTATTTTTGAAACAGCTTGTAAATCAGCCGAACTGATCTCTCTCAAGTCAGCTGAAAAGAAGTCTATCAAGCTGGACTATGTTGTTGACTTGAATCCTGATGTGAATGACCGAGAACTCATTCAGCAGTTTATACGTTATGACAAGGTTCAAGACATTTCACTTTCCAAAGCCGCTAAGAAGCGTAAAACTCTCTAAGCAAAAGAAGACCAGCTGCAGCATAGCAGTTGGTTTTCTTGTTTCTGTAATAAAAAGGAGCTACATCATACTTACAGAAAATACTTGACACTCTTTTCTATATGTGGTATGATTATATAGATTTTGGACTTGAAGGGAGTGAAAAAAATGTCAAAAACAGTAGTACGCAAGAATGAATCACTTGATGATGCACTTCGTCGTTTCAAACGTGCGGTTACTAAAGCTGGTACTCTTCAAGAAACACGCAAACGTGAATTCTATGAAAAACCTTCTGTAAAACGCAAACGCAAATCAGAAGCAGCTCGTAAACGTAAAAAATTCTAATTGAACAAAAAAGCAGACTCCGGTCTGTTTTTTGTTTTCACTCTTTGGAGAGAAGGGGATGATTGTGAGCAATAGGCAAGAAAAAAACACTGATTTTCATCAGTGAATTCTCTTTATTTTTTCTCAGCCAACAAAGCTTTGATTTCTTGCAGGACTTCCAATTCAGTTGGTCCAGCTGGCGCTTCTTCAGCTTCTTCCTTCTTCTTAGCAAGGCTTTGTGCTTTTTCAGCAGACTTAACGATGAAGAAGAGAACAGTACCGATTACCAAGAAGTTAATTACAGCGCTCAAGAAGTTACCATAAGCGATCCCGTTCCATTTCAATTGAGAAATTTGCTCCAAGTTTGCAGCTTTCAAAATTGGGTTGAGGAAGAGGGGAGTGATTACGTCAGTAATCAATGAAGTGACGATTGCTCCAAAAGCGTTGGCGATGATCACACCGACTGCCAAATCAATCACGTTCCCACGCAGCAAGAATTCTTTAAGATCCTTTAACATTCTTTCTTTCCTTTCAAGAATTTATTAATGTGATTATATTATAGCTTATTTATATGACATCTACAAGATATTTGTTTGTCAAATATTTTACATTTGCTTCATTTTAGTATAAAATATAGAATGATATTCTATGATAAATTGGAGGTATTGTCTCTTGATTGATAAAGAAATCATTTCTGAAATTAAAAACAGCGTCAATATCGTCGATGTCATAGGAGAAACGGTGGCCTTGACCAAGGCTGGGCGGAATTTCCTGGGACTCTGTCCCTTTCATGGCGAAAAGACGCCCTCTTTTAACGTTGTAGAGGACAAGCAGTTTTATCACTGTTTTGGCTGCGGCAAGTCGGGCGATGTCTTCAAATTCATTGAGGATTATCGAGGCGTTTCCTTTATGGATGCTGTGCAGATTGTAGCAGATCGGGCAGGGATTCCCTTGGCAGTAGAGACGGCGGGCAACGACCGACCGAGACAAAGCCATCCGCATCAGGATCTCTACGATATCCATACCGAGGCAGCTAAGTTTTACCATGCGGTCCTGATGACGACTAAGATGGGAGAGGAAGCGCGGGCTTATCTCTACCAGCGGGGGCTGACAGATGATGTTCTCAAGCATTTTCAAATCGGGCTGGCTCCTAATGAGGGGAATTATCTTCATAAGAGTATGGCTGGCAAATTTGATGAGAATACCATCATGAACTCAGGACTCTTCAATCTGGCGGAGAATAATCTGGTCTATGATGCCTTTCAGAACCGAATTATGTTTCCCCTGACCAATGACAGCGGGCAGGTTGTGGCCTTTTCCGGACGGATTTGGCAGGCAGTGGCTACTGATGGCCATCAGGCCAAGTACAAAAACAGCCGCAGCACCGCTATTTTCAATAAAAGCTACGAGCTTTATCATCTGGATAAGGCCAAGCCGGTTATCAAGAAGAGCCATGAGGTCTATCTGATGGAAGGCTTCATGGATGTGATTGCGGCTTATCGGGCCGGAATTGAAAATGCGGTTGCCTCGATGGGAACAGCTCTGACGCCTGAGCATGTTCAGCACCTGAGCAAGTATTGCAAGAAGATTATCCTGTCTTACGATGGAGATAGGGCAGGGCAAGCAGCAACTGCCAAGGCTTTGGATGAGCTGAGAGATATGACGGTGGAAATTGTTCGGATTCCGGATAATTTGGACCCCGATGAATTTCTCGCTAAAAATTCTGAGGAAGATTTGCAGCATTTGCTGAGCAAAACGCGAATAAGTAATGTGGAGTTTCTGCTGCATCATCTGAAACCAGATAATATTGAAAATCTGCAAGCTCAGATTGAGTTTGTAGAGAAGATGGCACCTATTATTGCGAAGACCAAGTCCATCACAGCGCAGAACTCCTATATTTACATGCTGGCTGAGCTGCTGCCAGACTTTGACTATCAGCAGGTGGAACAGACGGTAAATAACAGCCGCCTGGCTGAGCGCTCTAGTCGCAGTCAGGAGGCACCCACTCAGCAGTCTCAACCAGTCGTCATGCAGTTTTCTCCCTCAAATCGGCTGAGTCGTCTCATGAAGGCGGAAAATCATATCTTCCACCGCATGATGCATCATCCTTTGATTTTGAACCAATACCGGCTGAGAGAAGACTTTGCCTTTGACTCGGAGGACTTGCAGACTTTGTATGAGATTTTACTGGCAAATGGCGAGGTGACACCGCAGGATTTGTCCCAGCTGCCGGATCATGTCCAGCAGGCTTGGTACCGAGTCTTGGAAGAAGACTTGCCGGATGAGGTTTTGGAAGATGAATTGAAAGAAGTGGAAGAAACCAGAGAGCGGGAGATTTTGCGCAAGCATAATCAGTTTATTAGTAAGAAGATTCGAGAAGCCTCTCACAGCGGAGATACGGATACAGCCCTGTCCGAGCTGGAGCGCTTGATTAAGCAAAAAAGAAGAATGGAGTAGGAATGGCTACAAAACAAAAAGAAGTAACAACATTAGACGTTCAAATTGCAGAATTTATCCGCAACCACAAGCAGACTGGAGTTGCGACAGATGATGAAATCAATGATCAGTTGGTTATTCCTTTCACTTTGGATGCTGATGGGATTGAGGATTTGCTACAGCGCATCCAGGATGCGGGCATCTCAATTACAGATAAGGAAGGAAATCCTAGCGCGCGCGTTTTGAATACTGAAGAGGAAGAAGCGGAGCTGACGGATGAAGAGCTCTTAGGCAGTAATTCAGCCAAGGTCAATGACCCAGTCCGCATGTATCTGAAAGAAATTGGGGTTGTGCCTCTTCTCAGCAATGAAGAAGAGCAGGAGCTGGCTATCTTGGTAGAACAGGGAGACTTGGAAGCCAAGCAGCGTCTGGCTGAGGCCAATCTTCGTCTGGTTGTTTCCATTGCCAAGCGTTATGTCGGTCGTGGTATGCAATTCCTTGACTTGATTCAAGAAGGAAATATGGGGCTGATGAAGGCTGTTGATAAGTTTGACTACACCAAAGGATTTAAGTTTTCAACTTATGCGACTTGGTGGATTCGTCAGGCCATTACCCGTGCGATTGCTGACCAAGCTCGGACCATTCGGATTCCAGTCCACATGGTGGAAACCATTAACAAGCTGGTTCGCGAGCAACGCAATCTCTTGCAGGAATTGGGTCAAGACCCAACACCAGAGCAAATCGCTGAGCGCATGGATATGACACCTGACAAGGTTCGTGAGATTCTCAAGATTGCTCAGGAGCCAGTTTCATTGGAAACACCTATTGGTGAGGAAGATGACAGTCATCTGGGAGACTTTATCGAAGACGAAGTGATTGAAAATCCAGTTGACTATACAACTCGTGTCGTCCTTCGTGAGCAGCTGGATGAAGTTTTAGACACCCTTACAGACCGCGAGGAAAACGTCTTGCGTCTGCGCTTTGGTCTGGACGATGGAAAAATGCGGACACTGGAAGATGTCGGCAAGGTCTTCAATGTCACTCGCGAGCGGATTCGCCAGATTGAAGCCAAAGCCCTGCGTAAACTCCGCCACCCAAGCCGCAGCAAACCACTCAGAGACTTTATTGAAGATTAAGAACTGAAGAGCGCAAGAAGGGGCAGAAATTTTTCATTAGGAAGCGTTAAGTCGGCAATTCTAGCTGAAAAACAAAAGCCCCCTCAAGCTAACTTGAAATTTTTGCTCTATCTATAAGGAGGATATTGCATGTCAGAAAAAAAATACAGCCCTGAAGAAGTTGAAAAGATTAAAACGCGTATTTTAGAGAGCTTGGAGCAAGTCATTGACCCAGAATTGGGAATTGATATTGTCAATCTAGGTCTAATCTATGAAATCCGTTTTGACGAGACCAATGGGGAAACGGAAATCGATATGACCCTGACAACTATGGGATGCCCTCTGGCGGATCTTCTGACTGACCAGATCTATGATGCCATGTCAGATGTTCCAGAGGTTACCAAGACGGATGTTAAGTTGGTTTGGTACCCAGCTTGGACGGTGGAAAAGATGAGCCGCTATGCTCGGATTGCTTTGGGGATTCGCTAAGAACTAATAGTAAGTGCTGGCCTGCTGCGTGCAGGCTTTTGCTTTTTTTAGCAGATTCTGTTATAATGTTCCTATTGTCTTGGGGTCGTTACGGATTCGACAGGCATTATGAGGCACATTTTGCAACCCATCTAGCGGATGTAAAACGCCAGTTAAATATAACTGCAAAAAATAACAATTCTTACGCTGTAGCTGCCTAAAAACCAGCCAGCGTGACCCGATTCGGATTGCTTGTGTCTGATGACAGGTCTTATTATGAGCAAGCTACGGCAAAATCTGGTCTAGGGATTTTGCAAGAGAATTATAGACTCGCTTGACTTGGGCTTGAGCTATGTGTCAAAGTGAAGTTAAATCAATACATAGCCTATGGTTGTAGACAAATGTGTTAGCAGGTGTTTGGACGTGGGTTCGACTCCCACCGGCTCCATTATTTTAAAGCCTTTCTAAAACGTTGAGAAATCAGCGTTTTTTGCTTTTACAATGTTCAGGAAATCTTGATTTCTGTCTGAAAAAGTAATACAATGATGTTAGTGATGGCAAAGGAAATATTTGTATTTCTATTGGGTTGATTTCATAAGTATTAAGGGAAGTTTGATATGAGTTTTTTTAAGAATCTGTTTGGTAAGAAACAAGAGCAAGAGGAAGAGAAAGTAGAAAAGGTAGAAGAAGCAGTGCTTGATGTGCCTTCAGAAGATCCTTTTCCGAGTGAGTGGGGATCTTTCTCAACTTATATTGATGACAAGTTGGCTAGCATCCGTCTGAATCTAGCTCTTGCTGATGAGGCACCCTATCCTCTCTATGCCTATGCTATGAGGCTCAAGATATCGCTCCTTCAGTACGATGGGGAGACGGGTTTTCCATCTAGTGATGAGTTTAAGGAGCTGAATGTGATTGAGGATCGGCTTTCTGAGGCTTTGGGCCAGGTCGGTGGCATTCATGTTGGTGTGATTACGACAGATGGAAATATTGAGTTTTACTACTATCTGCAAGATAAGAAAAGCCATCTAGAGCCGATTGCAAACGTGATGCGCGACTTTCCAGACCGCCGCTATGACTCAGCGACCCTGGAAGATGAGGATTGGGATCAGTACTTTGACTTTCTCTATCCTAATGAATACGAGTATCAGACCATTCTCAACCAGCGGGTCTGGTACCAGCTGGAGCAGGACGGCGATGACCATAGTCAGGAGCGCGAGATTGATCATTGGGCCTATTTCGCTTCGGAGGAAGACCGAGATGGTTTCCTAAAGGAAGTTGAAGAGTTGGGCTACAGCCTCGTATCTGCTGAAAAGATAGAAGATGCGGACAAACCATATCAGCTGCACGTGATTCGTATGGATACGACAGAAATCTTTGATTTGAACCAGAATGTTTGGACTTTGGTTGAATTTGTGAAAAAATTTAACGGAAACTATGGCGGTTGGGGCTGTAATGTGGTATAATGGTTAAAGTTTTGAGAAAGCTGGACTTTCTCTTTTGTGGAAGATTACTCAAGAGGCTTAAGAGGCTGTGTTGGAAACGCAGTAGGCGTGTAAAAGCGTGCGTGGGTTCGAATCCCATGTCTTCCGTCATCATATGCAAGAAACGCTGTTTGGCGTTTTTTCTATTTGTAAAAGAGGAATGAAAGTAAGGTGATTCTTTTTGAATATGAATATTTTTGGAAATGCTTGAAAACAATTTCAGCAAAAAAAATAAGTATTTTATTGTTCATTTTATATAATAGTGTGGTAAAATGGGATTAATGGATTTTTAAAAAGGATATAAATTAAAGGGAGAATTATGTTTTTTAAACGTCAAAAAGGTAAGTACCACGAAGTAGAGCGTGTGACTCGTTTTAAGCTGATTAAATCGGGTAAGCATTGGCTGCGTGCTGCGACATCACAGTTCGGCCTTTTTAGATCAATGAGAGGGGGAGGCCTTTCATCGATCGAGCTCAAGGTAACGGAAGAACAAGTTACCGATAAGAAGAGCGGCATAGACTTTTTGAGGGGCATTGTCGCCACGGGGGCCGTGCTGGGCGGTGCTCTTGTGACAAACACAACCGTTCACGCAGAAGAAGAACAGGCTCTGGAAAAAGTCATTGACACGACAGACGTTTTAGCGACACGTGGTGAAACAGTTTTAGGAGAAGAAAGCAGTGCTGCTGAAGCGGCAACCGCAACGGCAAGCTCACATACTGAGTCAGAGTCTGTATCAGATACATCCTCAGCCAGCGCCAGTGCTTCTGTCAGTGCATCTATCTCTGCCAGCATCTCAGCTTCAGAGTCAATGTCACAGTCTAGCTCTGCCTCTATCAGTGCCAGCACATCTCAGTCAGTCTCAGATTCCTTAAGTGTATCTGAGTCTCTTTCGGTGTCTTCAAGTGCATCGGCTTCAGTGAGTGCTAGTACTAGTCAGCCAACCAGTTCTTCTCAATCAGTTTCTGCCAGTCAGACCTCTGCATCGTCTGCATCAGAAACCGGCAACTCTACAAGCAGCCAGCAGTCTACAGAATCCTCTAGTCAGACTGGGCGTAGAAGAACGCGTCGGGCTACAGATACAACCCCTCCTACAATCACTCTCCCTCAAGAGGTAATAGCCTATCGAGGAGAAGAGTTTGAGTTTTTTGTCGAAACAACTGATGATAGTGGTCGAGTTAATCGAGTCATTGTTCGAAATATTGAAGGAGCAGATAACTCTACTTACTTAGATCCAAATTGGATAAGATATTCTACTGATAACTTGAGTGTTCCAGGTAATGCAACGCCTGCTAATCCTCTAAGGACTCGTGTCTACGGTATTGTGCCAATTAATCATGGTGTTGGACCTGGGGATCGCTATACTAAATATGTCCGAGCAGAAGATGCTGCGGGGAATATCACTAGATTAGTAGACAAACAAAGTGAGCGTTTTGTATTAGTTATAAGACCTCAGACAGAAAAATATACTCCTCAAGCTCCAACTTTAACCTATGTTCAGAATGCGAATAGTCTGACCCCAACAGACAAAGATGCGGTCATTGCTGCAGTCAAAAGTGCTAATCCAAATCTTCCTGCCACATCAACTTATTCGGTTTCAGAAAATGGTACCGTAACAATTACCTATCCGGATGGTTCAACAGACACTATTGCTGCTGCACAGACAGTTGATACAGATAGGGTAGCCCCAGTCTTTGTTGATGAGGGTAGAGACTATATCTTCTATCGTGGAGAAGAAGGTACTGCTGAACTCCACTTTTATGATAATAGTGGTAAGATTACCAATGTAAATTTTGCAGGAGATCTTGCTGCTAGTAGCACTTATAACACTTTGCTAGGCTTAGGTTTTACATTTAATACACCGAATATAAACAATCCTAATAATGCTACGGAACAAAATCCTCTTGTGACAACTATTAGAGGGACGATACCGAAAAGTCTACCAGCAGGACCTGGTGGTAGATACACTTTCAAGGTTAGAGCGACAGATGCTAGTGGTTTAACTAGTGAAGCAAAAATTTTCAGAATTGTTTTTGCTAACCAGACAGATAAATATACACCAAACAATCCTGGAAGTTTAACTGGGGTTCTGAATCCCCAGCAACTATCAACAAGTGAAAAAACAGCTATTGAAGAAAAAGTTAGGGCGGCT
This sequence comes from Streptococcus sanguinis, assembly GCF_900635155.1. Lineage (NCBI taxonomy): Bacteria > Bacillati > Bacillota > Bacilli > Lactobacillales > Streptococcaceae > Streptococcus > Streptococcus sanguinis. The sequence goes on along the minus strand of NZ_LR134002.1, from coordinate 1,539,895 downwards.
AATACAGGGAATCTGCCTAACAATGTCCAATATGTTGTTAACAATGATGGTTCTGTGACGGTTATTTATCCAGATGATACTCCTGCTAGCCGTTCAAGAGATACAATAACAGCTGATAGGACTGTTCAAGATTTACGTCCTAGTTTATCAGCGAGTGCGTCAGTGTCTGCAAGTACGTCCGCGTCGACCAGTGCGTCAGTGTCTGCAAGCACGTCCGCGTCGACCAGCGTATCAGTAAGTGCCAACACGTCCGCATCGACTAGCGCGTCTACAAGTGCAAGTACATCGGCATCCACAAGTGCGTCAGTATCTGCCAGCACCTCAGCGTCCACAAGTGCTAGCACGTCCGCCTCAACGAGTGCGTCAGTGTCAGCAAGCACCTCCGCGTCGACGAGTGCGTCAGTGTCTGCAAGTACGTCAGCCTCAACGAGTGCATCAGTAAGTGCAAGCACGTCCGCGTCGACCAGTGCGTCAGTGTCAGCAAGCACCTCCGCATCGACTAGTGCGTCAGTGTCTGCAAGTACATCTGCGTCCACAAGCGCGTCAGTAAGTGCAAGTACGTCAGCGTCGACTAGCGCGTCAGTAAGTGCCAGCACGTCCGCGTCGACCAGTGCGTCAGTGTCTGCCAGCACGTCCGCCTCAACGAGTGCGTCAGTATCTGCAAGCACCTCGGCTTCAACAAGTGCGTCGGTAAGTGCAAGCACGTCCGCATCAACGAGTGCGTCAGTGTCTGCAAGCACCTCGGCTTCAACAAGTGCGTCAGTGTCTGCCAGCACGTCCGCCTCAACGAGCACGTCAGTGTCTGCCAGCACCTCCGCATCGACGAGTGCGTCAGTGTCTGCAAGTACATCTGCGTCCACAAGCGCGTCAGTATCTGCAAGCACGTCCGCATCGACGAGTGCGTCAGTATCTGCAAGCACCTCGGCTTCAACAAGTGCGTCGGTAAGTGCAAGCACGTCCGCATCAACGAGCGCATCTGTTTCTGCAAGTACGTCCGCGTCAACGAGTGCGTCCGTGAGCGCAAGTACATCTGCTTCAACAAGTGCATCTGTGTCAGCAAGCACCTCAGCATCTACAAGTGCGTCCGTAAGTGCAAGTACATCTGCATCAACCAGCGCTTCAGTGAGCGCAAGTACTTCAGCGTCAACGAGTGCCTCAGTGTCAGCAAGTACGTCCGCATCAACGAGCGCGTCTGTAAGTGCAAGTACGTCAGCTTCAACAAGTGCGTCCGTAAGTGCAAGTACGTCCGCGTCAACCAGCGCTTCTGTATCCGCAAGTACATCCGCCTCCACGAGCGCGTCTGTATCTGCCAGCACGTCGGCATCAACAAGTGCGTCTGTATCTGCAAGCATGTCTGCGTCAACCAGCGCATCCGTATCTGCAAGCACCTCAGCTTCAACGAGCGCGTCTGTAAGTGCAAGTACGTCAGCTTCAACAAGTGCGTCCGTAAGTGCAAGTACGTCCGCGTCCACGAGCGCTTCTGTATCCGCAAGCACCTCAGCTTCAACGAGCGCGTCTGTAAGTGCAAGTACGTCAGCTTCAACAAGTGCGTCCGTAAGTGCAAGTACGTCCGCGTCAACCAGCGCTTCTGTATCCGCAAGTACATCCGCCTCCACGAGCGCGTCTGTAAGTGCAAGTACGTCAGCTTCAACAAGTGCGTCTGTATCTGCAAGCATGTCTGCGTCAACCAGCGCGTCCGTAAGTGCAAGTACGTCAGCTTCAACGAGCGCGTCTGTAAGTGCAAGTACGTCAGCTTCAACAAGTGCGTCCGTAAGTGCAAGTACGTCAGCTTCAACGAGTGCGTCAGTAAGCGCAAGTACGTCAGCTTCAACAAGTGCGTCAGTAAGCGCAAGTACATCCGCCTCCACGAGCGCGTCTGTATCTGCCAGCACGTCGGCATCAACAAGTGCGTCTGTATCTGCAAGCATGTCTGCGTCCACGAGCGCTTCTGTATCCGCAAGTACATCCGCGTCGACTAGTGCATCAGTGTCAGCAAGTACATCTGCGTCCACAAGTGCATCAGTGTCCGCAAGTACATCCGCGTCGACTAGTGCATCAGTGTCAGCAAGTACATCAGCATCCACGAGTGCGTCAGTATCAGCAAGCACGTCCGCGTCGACGAGTGCGTCAGTATCAGCAAGTACGTCCGCCTCCACGAGCGCGTCTGTAAGTGCAAGTACGTCCGCCTCCACGAGTGCGTCTGTGTCTGCAAGTACGTCCGCCTCCACGAGCGCGTCAGTATCTGCAAGCACTTCAGCGTCCACAAGTGCGTCAGTGTCAGCAAGTACATCGGCTTCAACGAGTGCGTCAGTGAGTGCAAGTACGTCCGCGTCGACAAGTGCAAGTACCTCGGCATCGACAAGTGCATCTGTCTCTGCAAGTACGTCCGCGTCGACAAGTGCGTCAGTAAGTGCAAGCACCTCAGCATCGACGAGTGCGTCAGTATCAGCAAGTACGTCCGCGTCGACTAGCGCGTCAGTTTCAGCCAGCACGTCCGCGTCCACCAGTGCATCTGTAAGTGCAAGTACGTCCGCCTCGACGAGTGCGTCAGTAAGTGCAAGTACGTCCGCGTCCACCAGTGCGTCTGTGTCAGCAAGCACGTCCGCCTCCACGAGCGCGTCAGTATCTGCCAGCACGTCCGCTTCAACGAGTGCGTCAGTAAGTGCAAGTACATCAGCGTCAACCAGTGCGTCAATTTCAGCCAGCACGTCCGCATCGACGAGTGCTTCAGTGAGTGCAAGTACATCTGCATCGACGAGTGCATCGGTAAGTGCAAGCACCTCAGCTTCAACCAGCGCATCCGTATCCGCAAGTACGTCCGCATCGACGAGTGCGTCAGTGTCAGCCAGCACGTCCGCCTCAACGAGCGCGTCAGTATCTGCCAGCACCTCGGCGTCCACAAGCGCGTCAGTTTCAGCCAGCACGTCCGCTTCAACGAGTGCGTCAGTAAGTGCAAGTACATCAGCGTCTACAAGTGCGTCCGTAAGCGCAAGTACGTCGGCGTCCACGAGTGCGTCCGTAAGTGCAAGTACGTCAGCTTCAGCGAGTGCGTCAGTAAGTGCAAGTACGTCCGCGTCCACAAGTGCGTCAGTTTCCGCAAGCACATCAGCGTCTACGAGTGCGTCCGTAAGTGCAAGTACATCGGCATCAACAAGTGCCTCAGTAAGCGCAAGTACATCGGCATCAACAAGTGCCTCAGTAAGCGCAAGTACGTCTGCATCGACAAGTGCGTCCGTATCTGCAAGCACATCAGCTTCCACGAGTGCATCTGTATCCGCAAGCACGTCTGCATCGACGAGTGCATCCGTAAGTGCAAGTACGTCAGCCTCAACGAGTGCATCCGTGTCAGCAAGTGAGTCCGCATCGACAAGTGCATCCGTAAGTGCAAGTACGTCAGCGTCGACGAGTGCATCAACATCTGCCAGCACGTCCGCGTCGACTAGCGCATCAGTATCTGCAAGTACGTCTGCTTCAACGAGTGCATCCGTAAGTGCAAGTACGTCAGCGTCGACGAGTGCATCAGTTTCTGCCAGCACGTCCGCATCGACAAGTGCCTCAGTAAGCGCAAGTACATCGGCATCAATAAGTGCCTCTGTATCTGCAAGCACGTCAGCGTCGACGAGTGCTTCAGTGAGTGCAAGTACGTCAGCCTCAACAAGTGCATCAGTAAGTGCCAGCACGTCCGTGTCTACAAGTGCATCAACATCTGCAAGTACGTCAGCTTCCACGAGTGCGTCTGTATCTGCAAGTACATCAGCGTCGACGAGTGCATCTGTGAGTGCAAGTACATCAGCGTCGACCAGCGCCTCAGTAAGCGCAAGCACATCAGCCTCAACGAGTGCGTCAGTATCCGCAAGTACGTCAGCGTCAACCAGCGCGTCCGTAAGTGCCAGCACGTCAGCGTCAACCAGCGCGTCCGTAAGCGCAAGTACGTCCGCATCGACGAGTGCGTCAGTGAGTGCAAGTACGTCAGCTTCCACGAGTGCATCCGTAAGTGCAAGCACATCAGCCTCAACGAGTGCATCTGTGAGTGCAAGTACATCAGCGTCGACCAGCGCGTCCGTAAGCGCAAGCACTTCAGCGTCGACGAGTGCATCAGTAAGCGCAAGTACATCTGCGTCAACTAGCGCATCCGTATCAGCAAGCACCTCAGCTTCAACCAGCGCATCAGTGTCTGCCAGCACGTCGGCTTCCACGAGTGCGTCCGTATCCGCAAGTACGTCCGCGTCGACGAGTGCCTCAGTAAGCGCAAGTACATCCGCGTCGACGAGTGCGTCAGTATCCGCAAGTACATCCGCCTCGACTAGCGCGTCTGTGTCTGCAAGTACGTCCGCCTCCACGAGTGCGTCAGTAAGCGCAAGTACCTCCGCATCAACGAGCGCATCTGTGTCAGCAAGTACATCCGCCTCAACGAGTGCGTCAGTAAGTGCAAGCACATCCGCTTCAACGAGTGCATCAGTATCAGCAAGCACGTCCGCATCGACAAGTGCGTCAGTAAGTGCAAGTACATCAGCGTCGACCAGCGCATCCGTAAGTGCAAGTACATCTGCCTCAACGAGTGCCTCAGTAAGTGCAAGCACATCCGCTTCCACGAGTGCATCTGTCTCAGCAAGTACATCCGCCTCAACGAGTGAGTCAGTAAGTGCAAGTACATCCGCTTCAACGAGTGCATCAGTATCCGCAAGCACATCCGCTTCAACGAGTGCATCAGTAAGTGCAAGTACATCCGCCTCAACGAGTGCGTCAGTAAGTGCAAGTACATCTGCTTCAACGAGTGCATCTGTCTCAGCAAGTACGTCCGCATCGACGAGTGCATCTGTAAGCGCAAGTACATCTGCCTCAACGAGTGCATCAGTAAGTGCTAGCACCTCAGCGTCGACTAGCGCATCAGTATCTGCCAGCACGTCCGCCTCAACGAGTGCATCAACAAGTGCAAGTACATCCGCGTCGACTAGCGCGTCAGTAAGTGCAAGTACATCTGCGTCGACTAGTGCGTCTACCTCAGCAAGTACATCCGCCTCAACGAGTGCATCTGTAAGCGCAAGTACATCTGCCTCAACCAGCGCATCAGTATCCGCAAGCACGTCCGCGTCTACCAGTGCAAGCACCTCAGCATCAACCAGCGCATCTGTATCAGCAAGTACATCCGCCTCAACGAGTGCGTCAGTAAGTGCAAGTACATCCGCCTCAACGAGTGCGTCAGTAAGTGCAAGCACATCGGCTTCCACGAGCGCGTCCGTAAGCGCAAGTACGTCCGCATCGACGAGTGCGTCCGTAAGCGCAAGTACGTCCGCGTCCACGAGTGCCTCTGTATCTGCAAGTACCTCGGCGTCCACGAGCGCATCAGTGTCTGCAAGTACATCCGCCTCAACGAGTGCATCCGTGAGTGCAAGTACGTCAGCCTCCACGAGTGCGTCAGTAAGTGCAAGCACATCGGCTTCCACGAGCGCGTCCGTAAGCGCAAGTACGTCCGCGTCCACGAGTGCCTCTGTATCTGCAAGTACCTCCGCGTCCACGAGTGCGTCAGTGTCTGCAAGTACCTCCGCGTCCACGAGTGCCTCTGTATCTGCGAGCGAATCAGCCTCAACAAGCGCATCAGTGTCTGCAAGTACCTCGGCGTCCACGAGTGCATCGGTAAGTGCAAGTACGTCTGCGTCCACAAGTGCGTCAGTAAGTGCAAGTACGTCCGCGTCGACGAGTGCATCTGTATCCGCAAGCACGTCTGCGTCGACCGGTGCATCCGTATCTGCAAGTACGTCGGCTTCAACGAGTGCGTCAGTATCTGCAAGTACCTCAGCTTCAACCAGCGCATCAGTAAGTTCAAGTACGTCCGCGTCAACCAGTGCATCAGTAAGTGCAAGTACGTCTGCGTCGACGAGTGCGTCTGTCTCCGCAAGTGAATCAGCGTCAACGAGTGCATCCGTATCTGCGAGCGAGTCTGCGTCGACGAGTGCATCTGTATCCGCAAGCACGTCTGCGTCGACCAGTGCATCCGTATCTGCAAGTACGTCGGCTTCAACGAGTGCGTCAGTATCTGCAAGTACCTCAGCTTCAACCAGCGCATCAGTAAGTTCAAGTACGTCCGCGTCAACCAGTGCATCAGTAAGTTCAAGTACGTCTGCGTCCACGAGCGCATCCGTATTCGCAAGCACATCGGCCTCAACCAGTGCCTCAGTGTCTGCAAGTGAATCTGCTTCAATGAGTGCGTCCGTAAGCGCAAGTACTTCCGCGTCAACCAGTGCATCAGTAAGCGCCAGTACCTCAGCTTCCACGAGCGCGTCTGTAAGTGCAAGCGAATCCGCATCGACTAGCGCATCAGTATCAGCAAGCACATCGGCCTCAACCAGTGCATCAGTATCCGCAAGCACATCAGCTTCAACGAGTGCATCAGCAAGTGCAAGTACCTCAGCCTCAACGAGTGTATCAGTAAGTGCAAGCGAATCCGCGTCGACGAGCGCATCCGTAAGCGCAAGTGAATCCGCTTCAACGAGTGCGTCCGTAAGTGCCAGCGCCTCCGCGTCAGCAAGTGAGTCAGCATCAATCAGCGAATCCACTTCAGTAAGTGCATCTGCTTTAGCGTTGGCAAGTATATCCGCTTCAGTAAGTGCCTCAGAATCTGCCAGCACTTCGGCTAGTCTGTCTGGTTCAGAAAGTGCTTCGATTAGTGATTCTCAGTCAATCAGCGAGTCTACCTCAGTGAGCACCAGCACCTCAGTCTTGCATAGTCAGCTGGATCTGGTTCATGAGAAGGAATTCTACTCACTCAGCCTTTCTACAAGTGAGTCACTGTCAGCAGCGGTTAGCCTCAGCGAGCTTGCCCGTGTCAGTCAGTCTGTATCGGAAAGCCTGTCTACGAGCCTGTCAGCTAGTCAGAGCACATCTGAAAGTCTGTCCGCTTCAGCAAGACAGTCTGAGCTGGATCTGATTTCCAGAGGTCGTCTGCCACAGACAGGGGAAACGGAGAGCAAGGCTTCCATCCTGGCTCTGGGCTTAGGAGCATTGGGCTTGGCCTTCAAGAGACGTAAAAAGAAAAGCGACTCTGAGGAGTAGCAGTAAATAAAGTCGATCAGTTTATCTTTTAGTCCGTCGAAAGTTCACTCAATTAGTGAGCTGTGGAAGTGATGGACGGAGCAAGTCGTAAGGGAAATAACTTGATTATTTCTGGTGCTTGCTTCCTAAAATCCTAGACTAGGATTTAGTAAAAAGAAACCGATAGGCAATAGAAACAGGAAGTTTTGACAACTTCCTGTTTTTTTGACAATTTAGTAGAAAAAAAGTGTCCTTTATTCTGCAGGAAAGTCCTTGAGAATATAGATTTTTTGGACAATATTTTATATAATATCAAGTATAGAAATGATGTTTTAGAGTTTATGAAATGAAAGAGTAAGGGAAGAAATGAAAACGATTGTTTTGGTTGGGGATCAGGCCTATCAGGAGCAAGTTTCGACTGCAATTAAGTCGATTTTATATTACAATAAAAATGTAAAAATCTATGTTTTCAATCAGGGATTGAGTGACGAGTGGTTTCGTGATTTTAATGAGCTGGCCGAGCAGTTGGACAGTGAATTAGTCAATATCAGCTTGGAGCAAGTGACTATCAGTCCAGAGTGGCTGACTCAGGACCATATCAGCTCAGCAGCCTATGCTCGCTATTTCATTCCGCAGTTTGTAGCAGAGGAGCGGGTCCTTTATCTGGACAGTGATCTGGTGGTCAATAGAGATTTGCAGCCTTTATTTGATATTCCTCTGGAGGGCAAGCTTGTGGCTGCGGTTGGAGATGCTGGTGGTTATGGATTTAACTCTGGAGTTCTGCTAATTGATAATCGAGCATGGAAAGAAAAGCAGCTGCAGGAGATCTTTATCAAGGAGACGGACCGCATCATGGGCTTGGTCCAGTCTGGCCAGATGGAGGATTTCAACGGCGATCAGACGGTTTTAAATCATGTGCTGGCTCAGGATTGGCTGCCCATGGATAAGATTTACAATCTGCAGGTAGGCCATGATTTGGTGGCCTTTTACAGTGGCTGGGATGGTCATTTTGAGCTGGATCAGGAACCTCTGATTATACACTATACGACCTTCCGCAAACCATGGAACTCGGAAGTTAGCTATCGCTACCGCCAGCTTTGGTGGGACTTTCAGGCCTTGAGTGTGGAGGAGATTTTAGCCCATCATCGGGGAGAGTTTGAGCTGCCGGACCGTTGGGAGCAGGCCGCTCTGAACTGTATGCTCCTGACAGATGTGCAAGAGCTGGAGCAGATTGAATTTTTAGCCCAGTCCCTGCCTAGGGTTCATTTTTATATAGCCTGTTACACAGATATGGGAGATTATCTGCGTTCTTTGGATCGCTATGAAAATATCCATCTCTATCCGCAGGTTATCCATGCAGTGCTGGATGAACTCATTGATAAGTGCCAGATCTATTTGGATATTCACCATGGGAACGAGCACTATGAACTGAGCAGTCGTTTCAAGGCACTTGGCAAGCCAGTTCTGGCTTTTGACAATACTAAGAAAAATGAAAAGGAAGAACTGGTCTATCCCCATGAGCACCCTCAGGAGATGGTGAGAAAGCTGCGCAGTCTGATGAAAAAAGAGAAGCCGCAAGCCTTTCGGGCTGTGGTGCTGGCGGCTAATGCTGCCTATAGTGAGCAGGTCTTAACCACCATTAAGTCCATCGTCTGCCACAATCGCTTTATCAAGTTTTATGTCATCAACAGTGATTTTCCGACAGAGTGGTTTGTCAGCATGCGGAAAAAGCTGGCCAAGCTGGACTGCCAGATTGTCAATGCTCGGGTGGATAGCAGTCATATTAGTCAATATAAGACAAATATCCATTATTCAGTTTTTTTGAGATATTTTACGGCTACTTTTGTACAGGAAGATCAAGCTCTTTATTTGGACTGCGATATTGTAGTAACACGTGATTTATCAGAAATTTTTGCAGTTGATTTGGGTTCCTATCCGCTTGGAGCGGTAAGAGATCTGGGTGGAGAAGTTTACTTTGGCGAGCAGATTTTTAATTCAGGTGTTTTACTAATTAATGTGAACTACTGGAGAGAAAACGATATTGCGGGTCAATTGATTGAGATGACTGATAACTTACATGATAAAGTTACTCAGGATGACCAAAGCATTCTCAATATGCTTTTTGAAAATCGCTGGATGGAGCTGCCTTTTGCTTATAACTGTATTACGCTGCACACGACCTTTTCGGACTATGAGCCAGAAAAAGGTCTCTATCCGCCGGTGATTCACTATCTGACTGAGCGCAAGCCTTGGAAAGAGTACACCCAGTCCATCTATCGTGAGGTCTGGTGGTTCTATCAGGGACTGGATTGGTCGGATATGCAGGAGCCAGTCGGAGCCCTGACTCAAAAGATGGTGGAAGAGGAAGATAGCTCAAGTCTGTCCTGCCTAGTCTACACCTACTCTTGTGACCTGATGCATATCAATTATCTGATTCAAGCCCTGCCTGCCTGTCATTTCTACATCGCTGCACCGGTAGTGGTGGCAGAGCCAATCACGCGTCTGCTCCAGTATCCTAATGTCAGCGTCAGTTCAGATATAGCAGGCATTCCGGCTCTCTTGGAGTCGCTGGAAGCCAAGTCTCAGCTGCTGCTTGATATCAATGCTGGTGATGAGGTAGGGGATATTATTGCCCGCTTTAAGTCTGCTGGCAAGCCGGTCTTTGCCTTTGATAGTACAGCCCATGGCCAGCAGGGGCAGGAAATCTTTCCAGCTGATAACCCTGAAGTCATGGTGCAGGCTATTGAGAAGCTAAGATTGGCCGAGCCTGAGGAGCGGCAGATTTCTGTACGCTCTATCGACCAGTCGCTGGATTATCTCTTGGAGAAAGGTGCTTCAGTGGTTCGCTTTGGAGATGGGGAGATGGATTTGGTTGCGGGCCGCAGTATCGTCTATCAGGATTTTGATTCAGAACTGTCAGCGCGCTTGAGAGAGATTATGTCTATGGAAAGCAATGAGCGTTTGATGATTTGTCTGCCCGATGTCTTTACAGGGCTAGAGCGCTATTCCATTGATGCCCAAAATTTTTGGAATCTAAATCATTTGCCACATTTTCTTGAGAAATATAAAAATATTTGCCGAGCACCTTGGTATGGATCGACTTTTATTTCCCGTCCTTATATCGACTTGGAAGATAAGACGCCGTCTGCGGGCTACTTTACAAAGCTTAAGCAGCTATGGCAGGACAAGGACCTCTTGATCGTAGAGGGCTTGACTTCCCGCTCTGGTGTGGGCAATGACCTCTTTGATGGGGCTAAATCCATCAAGCGGATTATCTGTCCTTCGCGCAATGCCTACAGCAAGCTGGAGGCGATTAAGCAGGCTATTCGAGAGCATGCGGATAATCGTCTGATTTTGACCATGCTGGGTCCGACGGCCAAGGTCTTGGTCTATGATCTGGTTCAGGAAGGCTATCGGGCGCTGGATATTGGGCATATTGACTCAGAGTATGAGTGGTTCCAGATGGGGGCTAGGCACAAGGTCAAGCTGTCGCACAAGCATACGGCTGAGCACAACTTTGATCAGGATATTGAGTTTAGAGACGACCAAGCTTATGACAGTCAGATTGTTGCCAATCTGGCTCAGGAATGAAGATTAGAAAAAGAATATGAAAGTTAATATTACCAATCTATACGGTATGTCTGGCCAGAGTACGGCTTTGATTGCCCAGAATGATGTGACCAAGCTAGCCAAGCAGCTGGGCTTCAATGAACTGAGTTTTTATTTTTACGATATATACAGCGACAGCCAGTCTGAGCTCAGTCGGCGTCTGGACGGTATCATGGCTAGTGTGGGCTATGGCGATGTGGTTATCTATCAGTCGCCGACTTGGAACGGTCGGGAGTTTGACAAGGCCTTTATCAGCAAGCTGAAGATTTTGCAGGCCAAGCTGATTACCTTTATCCATGATGTACCGCCACTGATGTTTCCGTCAAACTATTATCTGATGCCGGAGTATATCGACATGTACAATCAGTCCGATGTGGTTATCGTGCCTTCTGAGCAGATGCGGGATAAGCTAGTGGCAGAGGGGCTGACTGTGGGCAAGATTTTGGTCCAGCGCATGTGGGATCATCCCTATGATTTGCCCCTGCACCAGCCTCAGTTTGCCCGCAAGCTCTATTTTGCCGGAAGTGTGGAGCGTTTTCCCCATCTTATCAATTGGTCTTTTGCAACGCCGCTGGAGATTTTTTCGCCTGAAGAAGAGTCAAATCCAGAGGCCAATGTCAGCTATCGCGGCTGGGTCAGCCGGCCGGAGTTGCTCTTGGAGCTGTCCAAGGGTGGTCTGGGTCTGGTCTGGGGTGTTGAGGAAAATCCAGCAGACGAGCCAGAATACTATGGTCTCAATATTTCTCATAAGTCTGCCACTTATCTGGCAGCTGGGATTCCGGTCATCGTCCCTTCTTACCTGTCCAATGCGGAGCTGATTCGCGAGCGCGGTCTGGGCTTTGTCGTAGACAGTCTGGAAGAAGCCAGTCGGATTGTAGAAGGCTTGACTGCCGAGGAGTATCAGGCTATGGTCGAGCGGGTTAGAAAGTTCTCTTTCCTGCTCAAGGAAGGTTATTTTAGCAAGAAAGTCTTAGTAGATGCGGTGATGGAAGTCTTGTCTTAAAGTTCTCAAGCCATCATCATAAGGAGTCAGAGTGAAGTCATTTTTTAAACCGGTCATTATCAAGAAGTTTCTGTGGACCTTATTTTTCTTATTTATCTATGTCTTGGGAACCAAGCTGACCCTGCCCTTCATCAATATGAGTAAGGCAGCTGCCATGGACGGGACCTCTGCGACCTTGAACTATGCGACAGCCCTGATGGGGGGAAATCTGCGCAGTATGTCCCTCTTTTCTATCGGACTATCTCCTTGGATGTCCTCCATGCTGATCTGGCAGATGTTTGCCGTTTCTAAGCGCCTGAATCTGAGCAAGCTGCCTATGGAGGTGCAAGAAAGGCGACGGATGCTGCTGACCTTAGTCATTGCCTTGATCCAGTCAGTGGCGCTGGTCCTAAACCTGCCTCTGCAAGAAGCAGGTGGAGTGGATATGACTACGATTATGGTCTTAGATACCTTGGTCTTGATGGCTGGAACCTACATGCTGGTCTGGCTGACTGATTTGAATTCTGCCATGGGATTAGGCGGATCTATCATGATCGTCATGGCCAGTATGATTGCCTACATTCCGCAGGATATCTGGCATTCCATTCAGGAGTTGAAGATTTCTTCACTTTGGCTGGGCATGCTGCTGGTTTTCAGCCTAGTCTTTCTCTATCTGGCTGTTACAGTTGAGCGGTCCAAGTACCGAATTCCAGTCAATAAGATCAATATCCATAACCGTTTCAAGAAATACTCTTATCTGGATATTCGTCTTAATCCTGCTGGTGGGATGCCGATTATGTACGCTATGACCTTGGTCAGCATTCCTCAGTATTTCCTTTTGATTATCCACTTTCTCCAGCCGGACAATCAGCTGATTGAGCAGTGGATAGAGGCGCTGTCTATGGGAAGTCCGGCTTGGTTTATTCTCTATCTGCTGACCATTTTCATCCTGGCGCTGGCCTTCGCCTTTATCAATATCAGTGGCGACCAGATTGCTGAGCGGATGCAAAAGAGTGGAGAGTATATTGAAAATGTTTATCCCGGAGTAGCGACCCGCCATTATATCAATGGCTTGGTGACTTATTTTGCTATTGTGGGTGCTTTCTATCTGATTATGATTGCTGGTCTGCCTATGATGGTGGTGTTGCTGGATATTCGCTATCTGCGGCTCAGCATGATTCCGGGGATTTTTATGATTTTTATCGGAATGGTCTTTTCTATTAAGAACGAGGTGGAGGCCTTGACGCTTAATGACCGTTATCGTTCATTGTTGTAGGAGAAACTATGTATTACTTTATTCCTTCATGGAGTGGCAGTGGGGATCGAGTTTGGCACCGGGATATTGTCCCTTGGTACCGCTCCATGCAGCGTTTGGAGTTTGATGATTCGATTCATCAGATTCGGATTTTTCAAAGTGAAAATCTGCCAGTCCAGCTGCTTTTGCCAGCCTATATGCCGCATGCCCGCTACCTCTTGCATCGGCAGGATATTTTTGAGACGGATTATTACTCAGTTTTTGACGAGATTCAGGGAATCCAGTCTAAAGAAATGCAGGTGTTACAAATCAAGGATCTGGACTGGGAGCCAGACTGCGAGTTTGTCTATACGCCCTTTCTAGTCATGGTCCGTAGGCAAGGCCATCTCTATGCTCATATCGAGTTTGGAGTAGAAGGCTTTATCAGCTTCATCAAGTTTTTCAAGGATGACCAGCTGGAGAAGTTTTATATCTTTGATGATCGGGGATTTGTCTCCAGTATCACCTATTATGAAGAGGGGCAGCCCCTTTATCAGGACTACCTACAGCCGGATGGTGACTGGCGGATTCGTGAGCATCTCAAGCCTGACAACTGCCGGGTAGAGGTCAATCCTGCTTACTTACTGGACTTTGATAAGCTGGAGTATGAGCGAATGCCAGACTTAATCTTGGAGAAATTGGGCCACTATATCGAGCGCAATGCAGGAGAGGACAGCCGGTTTGTCCTAGCAACGCATCCCTTATACACTCAAGCCATTTTGCGCTTATTGCCCAAGAATGTTCAAATCATTCTCAGCTTTTTCCACGAGCGCAATCATACAGTGGATTGGCCAGCTCTAGATGCAGATTTGCAGCAGGCGGATTTAGTCTTGACTGATCGTATGGATTTCAAGAAGGCTATTCAGCGCTACCTGCCTGGGCAGGCTCAGAAGGTGCATTACCTGTCGCCTTTTGATACTCGTCTGCAGCTGGGCAAGAGCCAGCGTCGTCGTGAATCCAAGATTTTTTATCAGATTAATCTGGAAGAAGGGCTTAATGACTATGCCATCTTCAAGGTTCTCCACTATGTGGCCAAGCATCCGGATACAGAGCTGACTATCGGTGTTTACAATGCTTGGCAGGAAGGAATCCAAAAGGTGGAGACCAAGGTGCAGGAGGTTATTGATGAATATCTGAATCAGTATGAATTTGTCAAGAACTACCGCCGCAGTGAGCAGGCTGAGAATGCCCTGCTGGAAAATCAGGAGCAGGACCTCCGTTTCACCATTAAGAATATCACGGACGAGCTCAGCTTGATTCAGGAGCTGGATGATACACGGTTAATTATTGACCTGAGTGAGCAGCCCAATCTCTATACGCAGATTGCTGGTATTTCTGCTGGGATTCCGCAGATTAATCTGGTGGGCTCGGACTATGTGACCCATCTGCAAAATGGCTATATCTTAGACTCTATCTCTGATGTTCCGACTGCTGCAGAATATTACTTGGAAGGTTTGAAAAATTGGAACCAGGCCCTGATTTATTCTATTGAAAAAATCCATCATAATACTGGTCTGGAGCTGATTGGCCGGTGGGAGCAGTGGCTCAAGGAGGCTGAGAATGCAAAATAAGCTGAAAATCTTACAGATTGGCTCAAGCGACTGGAGCAAGGAGCTTGCCATTCCAGACAATATGGCTTGGTATTATTTCTTTCCTAACTCCAATCTAGCTATCAAAAAGGTCATGGAGATGGATAAGATTGGCAAGTTTGATGCGATTCTGGTGGACGATTTGCGTCGAATCCCAGATTTGTTTATGATTGAAGACAAGATTGTCCCCCATACGGTTTTCTATGATCAGCAACAGGAAACCCAGGAAGCGGATATTGAGTATTTTCTCAAGCGTCACTGCGCTCAGCCAACGGATATGAGCGATCGAGCTGATCTAGTCCGCAAGCTGTCCAAGGCTCTCTTTTCCGGCCAGTATGGGGATAAGATGACCCCGCTTGATATGGTCGTTAGCCCTGGATTTCGGGGCAAGATTTGCTACAATGGCTATGAAAATCTAGAGCTGGAAGGTGACTTTGGTCAGGACTTTCAGCCAATCGTGTCATGGAAATACAATATTATTGCCAACAAGTTCAATCCAGTTGAACTCTGGCTTGAATATGAAAAGTCCGGCAGCTGTGAGCTGCGGCTGCGCCTCTATAATATCCAGGAAGGCTCGACTGCGGACATTGCTCGCGAGACTATTTTCGCAGAAGAGGACATGCGGGAATCCATGGTTCTGGACAATGACTTTACTTCCTATTTGGGAGTCAGTTTAGAGGCTAGAGGAGTGGGATGGATTCAGGTTGGCGCTCTGCATCAGCGTCTGACCCGCTTTGAGTTTGGTAAGTATGTTCTGGGTGGGAAGATTTTTCGCGATAGCCACCGTCAGGAGATTAATTACTTCTTTTATCCGGGAGATTTGAAGCCGCCTTTGGCTGTTTATTTTTCTGGTTACCGTCGGGCGGAAGGCTTCGAGGGCTTTGGAATGATGCGGAGTTTAGGCTGTCCTTTTCTCTTGTTTTCAGATCCGCGCGTGGATGGCGGTATGTTTTATCTGGGCAGTCAGGAGCTGGAGAGCAGTATTCATAAGATTATCCAAGAACATTTGGACTTTCTGGGCTTTACCGAGCGGGATTTGATTCTATCAGGCATGTCAATGGGGACCTATGGTGCGGTTTATTACGGTTCGGAGTTTCGTCCGCGGGCTATCGTTTTGTCCAAGCCCTTGGGAAATCTAGGCACTATTGCCCAACGTGGTCGTTTACGCCTGCCCGAGGTCTTTCCGACGGCTCTAGATGTCCTTCACCGTCACACGGGTGGCAAAGATCAGGAACATGTAGAAGAACTGAATCAACGCTACTGGCATAAGTTTGAGAAGGCTGATTTCAGCCGGACGACCTTTGGTATCGCCTATATGAGAGAAGAGGACTATGATCCGACGGCCTATGAGGACCTGGTAGCAGCTCTTCATCTGACCGAGGCCAAGCTGATTAGCAGAGGTGTCCCGGGACGGCATAATGACGACTTAGCTGTGTCTGTGTCTTGGTTTATGAATTACTATCGAATGATATTGGAAAAGGAATTTGGGAGAAAGAAATGAAGATTCAAAAAAGAAAGGGCATTTACTGGGGAGAGCTGAGAGGGGTTTCGGCAGCTGGTAAAATGACTGACTTTACCTATCTCTATGGAACTACCCTTATCATTCATTCCCCTTCACATATATTTTTTGAAAATAAACTGATGGCCTCCGGCCAGACCATCCATGAATGGTCTTCCAAATGGAACTATCAGCGAGACCGGCAGGTGCCTGCTCTCCCCTTGCTCAAAAAGGGGGCTCGCTATTGCCTGTCTAGAGATATGACCACCTATCCTGAATCCAGCGTCTTTCTGAAAATCATCTTCTTTGACCGTTATGAGAAAGAAATCAGCAATCAAGTGGAGCGCTCGGAGAGTATGATCTTTACCTACCCAAACGAAGCCTATAGCTATAAGGTTCAGCTGCTGAGTGCAGGAGTTGAGTCCTTAGAGTTTCATTGCCTAAACATTGACCAAATCATAGAGGAGTCTGATGATTAAAAATCATTTTCAAATTCAGCGCTTAAAGAAAATCTTAGCCAAAGTCAAGAGCTTTGAGTCAGAAATGGCAGGCTTGTCAGACGCTGAACTGCGAAAGAAAACACAGGAATTTAAGGAAAGACTGACCGCAGGTGAGACTTTAGACGACTTGCTGCCAGAGGCTTATGCTGTCGTGCGGGAAGCAGACAAGCGGGTCCTGGGCATGTTCCCCTACGATGTGCAGGTCATGGGGGCCATTGTTCTTCATGAGGGCAATGTCGCTGAGATGGCTACGGGAGAGGGCAAGACTCTGACGGCTACCATGCCGCTCTATCTCAATGCCCTGTCTGGTCAAGGAGCTATGCTGGTGACTACCAATACCTATCTGGCTCTGCGGGATGCTCAGGAAATGGGACAGGTCTATCGTTTTCTGGGGCTGACTATTGAGACAGCTGTGGTAGCGGATGAGACTGAAAAGCTGACGCCCAAGCAGAAGCGGCAGATTTACCAGGCGGATATTGTCTATACGACCAATAGTGCCTTGGGCTTTGACTATCTGATTGAAAATCTAGCAGAGAACAAGGACAGCCAGTATCTTAGTCCTTTCAACTATGTGATTATCGACGAGATTGACTCCATCCTCTTGGACAGCGCTCAGGTCCCTCTGGTTATCTCTGGTGCCCCTCGGGTTCAGTCAAACTTCTATGGTATCATGGATACCTTCATTACGACTTTGAAAGAAGACGAGGATTATCACTACGATGACGAGAAGAATGAAGTCTGGCTGACGTCGAAAGGTATTCTGGCGGCAGAGTCTTTTCTTGACTTGGAGCATCTTTTCTCCAAGGAAAATCAAGAGTTGGTCCGCCACCTCAATCTAGCCTTGCGGGCCCACAAGCTCTACAAAAAGGACAAGGACTACGTTGTCCGCCAGGGTGACAAAGAGGCAGAGGTCCTACTTTTGGACCGCTCAACCGGCCGTCTGCTGGAAATGACCCGGCTTCAGGGAGGTCAGCACCAGGCCATTGAGGCCAAGGAGCATGTCAAGCTGACGGAGGAAACGCGGGCCATGGCATCCATTACCTATCAGAATCTCTTCCGGCTCTTCCGGAAAATCTCTGGTATGACTGGAACCGGCAAGGTGGTGGAGAGCGAGTTTATGGAGACTTACTCCATGTCTGTCATCAAGATTCCGACCAACCAGCCAGTCATACGCCAAGACTTGCCAGACCAGCTTTACCAGACCCTGCCAGAAAAAGTCTTTGCTTCATTGGACGAGGTCAAGCACTACCATGCTCAAGGCAATCCACTCTTGATTTTTACAGGCTCAGTGGAGATGTCAGAGATTTACTCTTCCCTACTGCTGAGAGAAGGTATCGCCCACAATCTGCTCAATGCCAACAATGCGGCCCGTGAGGCGCAGATTATCGCTGAGTCTGGGCAGAAAAGTGCGGTGACGGTGGCTACATCCATGGCCGGTCGCGGTACTGATATAAAACTGGGACCAGGTGTCGCAGATTTGGGCGGTCTCGTGGTGATTGGTACTGAGCGGATGGAGAACCAGCGGATTGATCTACAGATTCGTGGTCGTTCAGGTCGCCAGGGTGATCCAGGTATCAGTAAATTTTTCATCTCACTGGAAGATGACTTGCTCAGGAAGTGGGGACCGGACTGGCTCAAGAAGTTCTACAAGGACTACTCTACTGAAGAGGTTGAGAAACATCCAGTCCAGCTGGGACAGCGCCGTTTCAGACACTTAGTGGCAAAGGCTCAGAGAGCTAGCGAAAGCAGTGCCAAGATGTCCCGTCGGATGACGCTGGAATATGCCCAGTGTATGAAGATTCAGCGGGAGATTACCTATGCTGAGCGCAATCGCCTGATTCAAGCTGAAGAGCGCATTGACGAAGAAATCAGCCGCGTCCTTAGTCAGGTCATTCATCAGGCGGCTTATGAGCAGTCCTATGCGACGCGGGCTGACCTCTATCGCTTTATTTTAGACCATTTCAGCTATCATGCTGAGCGTATTCCTTATGATTTTGATATTTATTCGCCGGAGAAAATCGCAGAGCTCTTGCAGGATATTGCCGAGCAGGAGCTGCAGGCAAAGAAAGCCTATCTCAAGTCTGACAAGCTCTTTACCCATTTTCAGCGGGTGTCCGTTCTCAAGGCTATTGATGAGAACTGGGTCGAGCAGGTGGACTATCTGCAGCAACTCAAGACAGCCTTGAGCGGTCAGCATTTCTCTATGAAAAATCCTCTGGTAGAGTACTATCAAGAGGCTTACGATGGCTTTGAATATATGAAGGAGCGCATGAAGCAGCAGATCGTCAAGAATCTTTTGATGAGTGAATTGGCACTCAACCCTAAAGGAGAAGTCATCATGTACTTCCCGTAAGACGAGGAGAATATGACAGTATATAACATCAACTTAGGCATTGGCTGGGCCAGTAGCGGTGTGGAATACGCCCAAGATTATCGGGCCCAGCTTCTGCGCAGAATCCAGCAGCCGGCTAAGTTTATCTTTATGGATATGATTTTAGCGGATAATATCCAGCATCTGACGGAAAATATCGGTTTTCTGGATGAGGAAGTTATCTGGCTCTATAACTATTTTACGGATATCAAGATTGCGCCGACGACTGTGACGCTGGATCAGGTGCTGGCTCAAGTCGCAGGTCAGCCGGAGCGCTCGGAGAGAGAGAGCAAGATTGTCCGCTATTTCTATCCGCAGGATGATCAGTTTATCACTTGTTATCTGCGGCAGGAAGACCAGGACTTTGTGGAGCATGTAGAGTATGTCTCGCGGGGGAGATTGATTCGCAAGGATTATTTCTCCTATGTCCGCTATGCCAGTGAATACTTCGCGCCTCACAATGACGCCGCAACCCTCTACCAGCGGCGTTTCTACCATGAAGACGGCAGTGTGGCCTATGACATGCTGATAGAGGATGGTCAGGAAGAGCTCTATCGCTTTTCAGATCGGATTTTCTATTCCAAGGCTGAG
Source organism: Streptococcus sanguinis (assembly GCF_900635155.1). Classification (NCBI taxonomy): domain Bacteria; kingdom Bacillati; phylum Bacillota; class Bacilli; order Lactobacillales; family Streptococcaceae; genus Streptococcus; species Streptococcus sanguinis. The sequence continues at coordinate 1,520,432 of NZ_LR134002.1, read as the reverse complement.
CTGGTCCGTTATTTTCTTCAGTGTTTGCAGCTGCAGTCAGATGATGTGGTCATCTTGGATAGGGAGACAGGGATTGGTCAGGTTGTCTTTGAAGAGAGCCAGAAGGCTAAGCTGGGAGTAGTGGTCCATGCGGAGCATTTCAGTGAAAATGCCAGCAGCGACGACTACATTCTCTGGAACAATTTTTATGACTACCAGTTTACCAATGCTGACAAGGTGGACTTTTTCATCGTGGCAACAGAGGCTCAGAAAACGATTCTAGAACAGCAGTTCCAGCATTACTCGGACAAGCAGCCCAAGATTGTGACCATACCAGTGGGCAGTCTTGACCAGTTGACTTATCCCAAAGAGCCTCGCAAGCCTTTCTCTATGATTACGGCTTCGCGTCTTGCTACAGAAAAGCATATTGATTGGCTAGTGGCAGCGACCGTCCAAGCCCATGACCAGCTGCCTGAGCTGACTCTTGATATTTACGGTAAGGGGGGCGAAGAGGAGAAGCTGCGACGTAGGATTGAGGAAGCAGGAGCTCAAGACTACATTCGGCTTAAAGGGCATGCAGATTTGAGTCAGATTTATGCAGGCTATGAGCTTTATCTGACAGCTTCAACCAGTGAAGGCTTTGGTTTGACTCTCATGGAAGCGGTCGGATCAGGTCTGCCCCTCATCGGCTTTGATGTCCGCTATGGCAATCAGACTTTTATCGATGATGGTAAAAATGGCTATCTGCTGCCAGTCAGTTCCAATCAGGTCGAGGATCAGATTATTGCTGCTTTTGTGGAGAAAATAGTAGCTCTCTTTAGCCAAGGACGCCAGCAGGAGATGAGCCAACACTCTTATCAAGTGGCTGAGAATTATTTGACCAACTGGGTTGAAGCGGCTTGGTCCCAGCTTTTAAAGGAGGTCAGAGATGATTCAGCTCTTTGATTATTACAATCAGGAAACCCAGGATCTGCATGATTCCCTCCTTGCAGCTGGCTATGACTGTCCGACCATTGTCATTGAGGCAAATGGCTTTCTGCCTGACGACATGATATCTCCCTATACATATTTTCTAGGGGATGAAGAGGGAGTAGACCACCCACTCTTTTTCAATCAAGTGCCAGTGCCGCCTTTCTGGGAAATTACAGGCGACCATCAGTCGGCGCGTGTCAGTGACATGGGAGAAGAAAGGGCACGGATTCACTATGCTAATCAGGCTAAGGGCCGGCTGGTCAAACAGGTGGACTGGCTGGATAAAAAAGGTCAGTTGCGACTGAGTGAGCGCTATAATAAGCAAGGTCGATGCTTTGCCAAAACGGCTTATAAATCTGCTCAGGAAGCCTTCAACACGACCTACTACAGCACAGATGGTCAGGAGCGTATCGTGGAAAATCATGCCACGGGTGACATCATCCTGACTCTGGACCAAGAGCCCTTGCGAATTTTTAAAAGCCGAGTGGATTTTATCCGTTTCTTTTTAGAGCGGCTAGACTTTGACTTGGATCACATTCTCTTTAATTCGCTGGCCTATTCTTTCCTAGTTTCTCACAGCTTGACGGGTCGAGCTGGACAGGACATTCTCTTTTGGCAGGAGCCCCTGTATGACGAGCTTCCGGGCAATATGCAGTTGATTCTGGAAAATAGTCAGCTGCGGGCGCAGACCATTGTCATTCCAGACTTGACGACCTATGAAAAGGCCATGAGTTTGGCTGTAGCTGACCAGCAGCAGAAGTTCCTGCATCTAGGCTATCATTATGATTTCAAGCGGGACAACTTCCTACGAAAAGATGCTTTAATCCTGACCCACTCGGATCAGATTGAAGGCTTAGAGACCTTGGTTCAGGCCTTGCCACAGATAGTTTTTCGCATTGCAGCTCTCACGGAAATGTCACCCAAGCTCTTGTCCATGCTGTCCTATAAGAATGTCGTCCTTTATCAAAATGCCAGTCTCAAGCAGATTGAGCAGCTCTACTTGGAATCAGATATTTATCTGGATATCAATCACGGAGGTCAGGTCCTGCAGGCAGTGCGCAAGGCTTTTGAGAATAATCTCTTGATTCTTGGCTTTGAGCAGACCCTGCATGACAGGCGCTACATTGCCCAGCAGCATATTTTCGACAGCAGTCAGCCAGCTCAACTGGCAGCAAGTCTGGAAGAAGCCTTATCCGGTGTCGACCAGATGCGGTCAGCCTTGCAAGCACAAGGCCGACATGCTAACGATGTGCCTGTCAGTCTTTATCAGGAGACTCTCCAAAGCGTACTAGGAGGTCAGCATGGCTAAAAAAGATTTATTTCATAAGGATATTGAGGGACGGTTAGATGAACTCAAGCATGGCAAGCCCAAGAAAGAAAAGGCTAGCTTGGGTGAAAATCTCAACAAGGCCTTTGTCATCGCCTTGGGCTTGATGATCTTGATTGGCTTGATTTTTACATTGATTGGAGCCTTGAGGAACTAAAATGCAAACAATATTGATTACACTTACCATTGTAGCAGCCCTTGTTTTGATTTTGCTGGTTAGTCTTCTTCCCAGAGAGAGCCAGCAATTTTATAGAGACACCAATACATCGATTGGCAAGTCAGGTTACTGGGAAACCCACCTCGCAAAGAAAATCCTAGTTCTTTTGGCAAGCCTTGCCCTGATTGTGCTCATGATTTTCTTTATGATTCAATCCATCTAGCATCTGTCTAGGAAGTTACTCAGACGACTGCTAAAAAAGAAAGACCCTCTATTGCAGACAATGGAGGGAATTTTTATAGGCTGATTTTTTATGTAAAGGTTTTAATTTCTGAAAGCACCTTGATATTTTTCTGAAAAGGAGTAAACTGGATATACTAGTGATGGAGGTTTGGTATGAAATTATACGTTCAGTTGATGATTATTTTTATGATTTCCCTCGTTGGAGAAGGGATTTCAAGTGTTTTCCACCTACCTGTCCCGGGTAGTATCATTGGTCTGGTCTTGCTGTTTTTGGCTCTGCAGTTCAAGCTCCTGCGCCTGCGTCATATCAGCATGGTTGGCAATTTTCTTTTGGCAAATATGACCATTCTTTTTCTGCCTCCAGCAGTTGGTATCATGGATAAATTTCAGGTCATTGCACCTTATCTACTGCCGATTATTTTGATTGTTTTAGGAGCGATTGTGCTCAATGTCTGCGTGATCGCAGTTGTGGTGCAGCTGATTAAGACTCGTTTTGAAGGAGATTATGAGGAAGGAGACGCCAGCAATGTCTGAATTATGGAGCAACCCTCTCTTTGGCCTTGCCTTGTCTATCTTGGCCTATCTGTTCGGCCTATTGATTTTTCGTAGATTTCCTCATCCTTTGACAACTCCTTTGCTGATTGCAGCAGTTTTGGTCATTGCTTTTTTGAAATTAACCGGTATTTCCTACAAGGATTACTATGTCGGCGGCTCCTATTTAAACAACCTAATTGTGCCATCTACGGTTGCTTTGGGGATTCCGCTTTACAAGACTTTTCATTTGATGAAGCACCATGCACGCAGTATTTTGATTGGGACATTTGCGGCGGTTGTAGTCAATACTAGCTTTACTGCTCTGTTGGCTAAGTTTTTCGGCATGGATTTTTTTCTGGCTGTTTCTCTTTTTCCGAAATCTGTCACAACGGCCATGGCTGTCGGTATCACAGACAAGCTGCAAGGACTTGCTACAGTGACATTAGTGGTGGTGGTTGCGACGGGAATTCTGACCAGTGTCTTGGGTCCAACGCTTCTTAAGATCTTAAAAATCACAGATCCAGTAGCTATCGGTCTAGCTTTAGGGGGAACAGGCCATGCGGTAGGAACGGGAACCGCCTTTAAATACGGTCAGGTCGCAGGAGCTATGGCAGGACTTGCGATTGGCGTGACTGGGCTCATGTACGTTCTGGTCAGCCCCATCGTGGCAGCCATTATTCTGAAGTAAAAATAAATAAGGTTGAAACGTTTTGTTTCAACCTTGTTTTGTTTATTGGAGATTTAGTTTGTTTTTTACAATGACATAGATTGTAAAATAGAAACCAAAAATTTTGACCAGTTCAAAGACGATTCGGATAAGAAGAAAGACATCCATCATCTGTTCAAAGTTTGTAGCGGAGTTACTATAAACGTATGAATCAAATAATCCATATGGATTGAAGAAACTAGGTAAGAAGATTGACAGAATCGCCAGAACACTCCAAATCAAAAATCCGAAAAGCACAGCCATCATAATCCGATTCTTCTTAAATAGCTGTCCAACTGAGATTGCTAGATAAAAGAAGAGGATACCAGAAAGGATTTGAAGGAGATTAAGGAAGCCGTATTTGACAATCCAAAGCCATAAATTTGGGATTTCGCCAATATATTTAAAAATCTCATTAAATGAATAGCCGGTAATAGGGAGGGCAATGCCAAAAATGACAAGGCCGCTAATAAACATGGTCAGCATACACAAGAGGGTCCAAACAAATGCGGAAAGAAGCTTAGACAGAAGAATCTGATGCGGCGTAACCGGCAAGGTCCAAGTCAGGTAGCCTTCTCGCCCAAAAACATTTTTATAAAACCGACGGATAATAATGATGGTATTGGACAGAAAGACAGCGCAGGATGCAGAAAACAGCAAGAGGAAGAGTAGGTATAAAGTGAAAATAACACCACTAGTAGCCATTGGGTAGTCACTATAGCGTTCCATGACCTCCGGTCTCAAGCTGCTGCCAGTTATGAATCCCATCAAGATAGATAGAGTGAGAAGAATGGCAAAGGTGATACAATACCATTTGTAATTAGACTTAAAATCGTATTTAAAGAGTTTTCCAAACATATAATGAAGACCTCCTAATAAAAGCGAAACTGGCTGCGGAAGAGATTATCAATGGATTGATTGTATTGTTGGCGCAGCTGATTAGCATTTTCATGCAAAAGAATCTGACCTTGGTTAATCAGGATGACTTCATCCAAGATTGGCTCGATATCCGCAATCAGGTGGGTGGAAATGATGACAGAAGACTGAGGCGTGCGATTTTGGATGATGGTCTGCAGGATATAGTCACGAGCAGCTGGATCGACACCACCGATAGGCTCGTCTAGGATATACAGTTCCGCATGGCGGCTCATGACCAAAATGAGCTGCATTTTTTCCTTGTTTCCTTTTGAAAGGCTTCCGATGCGCGCTTGAGGATCGATATGAAGATCCTTTAGAAGCTGCATGGCTTTCGCGCTGTCAAAATTATCATAAAAATCTTGGAAATATTTTACAGCTTCAATCACTTTAGAGCTGTCGCTTAGATAAGTCGTATCTGGTAGATAGGAAACGATTCTTTTCGTATCAGGAGAAGGTTTGACGCCTTTGAGATAAATATGGCCAGAGGTGGGCTGCAAGAGACCATTGATAAGCTTGATAATAGTTGTCTTGCCGCTGCCATTAGGACCTAGAAGTCCGATGATTCTGCCAGGCTGAATGTTTAAGCTCACATCATAGAGGGCGGGTGCGTCGCCATAATTTTTATGGACATGGTCAAGATAGACCAGAGGATACTGATTCATACATGTCTCCTTTATTTTCTTCAATTTACAATTATTATACCTTTTCCTTAGGAAAATGGCAAAGAAAGCCGGAAAGGGTGAATGGAATCTTTATGTTCAGTCAAACTCCTATTTCCCTCATTCAGTGAATTGCGGTATAATAGTTATAAGAAGAAGCAAAGCATGTTCAAGGAGAAAAACGTGGTGATACAACTTGATACCAAGACTGTTTACAGTTTTATGGATAGCTTGATCCCGATAAAGAAATATGTGCAAAAAGCCAAGGAGTTAGGATACAGTCATCTGGGCATGATGGATGTGGACAATCTCTATGGGGCTTATCATTTCTTGGAGGAAGCTGAATCTGCGGGACTGCAGCCGCTTTTAGGCTTGGAGCTGAGTCTGATCAAGGCAGAGCAGGAGCTTCATCTCCGTCTGCTAGCCTTAGACAGTCAGGGCTATCGCAATCTGATGAAAGTCTCGACTCTCAAGATGATGGGACAAAAGAACTGGGAGGATTTCCAGTATCTCTTTAAGGGATTGGCTGTGATTGTTCCTGCTTTTAACGGAGTAGCAGATCTGGATTTGGGTTTGGATTTTTATATCGGAGTCTTTCCAGCAACGCCCCAGCAGGAGTTTTGTCGGCCAACCCTGCCCCTGCATACCGTCCGATATTTTGATAGGGGAGATTTGGAAACCTTGCAGATGCTCCGGGCTATTCGAGAAAATGCCAGCCTGCGTGAGATTGGCAGCCTTCCCAATCATGAGTTTTTGCTAGCACCAGATGCTCTGGCAGATGCTTTTAAGCAAACTTTTCCAGAAAGTCTAAGCAATCTTGAGAAGCTGGTAAGCGGTGTTCACTATGAAATCAATACGGAGCTGAAGTTGCCCCGCTTTAATCGGGAACGGCCTGCCGTAGAAGAGCTTCGGGAGCGCTCAGAAGCTGGTCTGAAAAAACGTGGCTTAAGCGGAGCTCTCTATCAAGAGCGACTAGATCAGGAGCTAGATGTCATTCATCAGATGGGTTTTGATGATTATTTTCTCATTGTCTGGGATTTGCTGCGCTTTGGTCGCAGTCAGGGCTATTATATGGGCATGGGCCGAGGATCTGCTGTTGGCAGTCTGGTGGCATATGCCTTGGAGATTACTGGGATTGACCCAGTCAAGAATAACCTGCTCTTTGAGCGCTTTCTAAATCTAGAGCGCTATACCATGCCCGATATTGATATTGATATTCCAGATGTTTACCGGCCGGAGTTTATCCGCTATGTCCGCGACCGCTATGGCACTATGCACGCGGCTCAGATTGTGACCTACTCGACCTTCGGAGCTAAGCAAGCTATCCGTGATGTCTTCAAGCGCTTCGGTCTGCCAGAGTACGAACTGACCAATATCACCAAGAAAATCCGCTTCGGGGATAGTCTGACCTCTGCTTATGAGAAAAATATGGCCTTTCGCCAGATTATCAATAGCAAGCTGGAATATCAAAAGGCCTTTGATATTGCTAAAAAAATAGAAGGTCATCCCCGTCAGACTTCTATCCACGCAGCCGGCGTTGTGATGAGCGACAATGACCTGACAGACCAGATACCGCTCAAATACGGTGAGGACATGTATATCACCCAATATGATGCCCACGGTGTGGAGAGCAACGGTTTGCTCAAGATGGACTTTCTGGGCTTGCGCAATCTGACCTTTGTCCAGCGTATGAAAGAAGCAACCCTGAAAAAATATGAGGTAGAAATTGAAATTGCAGAGATTGACTTGGAGGATGTAGAAACTCTGAAACTCTTTGCAGCCGGACAGACCAAGGGGATTTTCCAGTTTGAGCAGCCGGGGGCTATCAGCCTGCTCAAGCGGGTTCAGCCGATTTGCTTTGAGGAAGTAGTGGCAACAACTTCTCTCAACCGTCCTGGAGCCAGTGATTATATCGATAATTTTGTCAAAAGAAAGCATGGACTAGAGCAGGTGGAGTTGATTGATGATAGTTTGGCTGATATTCTAGCCCCGACTTACGGTATCATGCTCTATCAAGAGCAGGTCATGCAGGTAGCCCAGCGCTTTGGTGGCTTTAGTCTGGGGAAAGCTGATATCCTGCGAAGAGCAATGGGCAAGAAAAGTGCTGCTGAAATGCACCGCATGCAGGAGGACTTTGTTGCAGGTGCTCTCAAGCTAGGTCACTCGGAAACTAAAGCCAAGGAAGTCTTTGCTATTATGGAGAAGTTTGCTGGCTATGGTTTTAATCGTAGCCACGCCTATGCCTACTCAGCTCTGGCCTTTCAGTTGGCTTATTTCAAGGCCCACTATCCAGATGTTTTCTTTGATGTCATGCTCAATTATTCAAGTAGTGACTATATCACCGATGCCCTGAGTTTTGACTTTGAAACAGCACCCCTTAGTATCAACAATATTCCCTATCATGATAAGTTTCAGGATAAGAAGATTTTTTTGGGCCTGAAAAATATCAAGGGCCTGCCTAGGGATTTGGCTTACTGGATTATCGAAGAGCGACAAAATGGTGCCTTTACTGGGGTGGAAGACTTTATTCTGCGCCTGCCTCAGAATTACCATAAGATTCCGCTGCTGACTCCTCTGATCCAGCTGGGGCTCTTTGACAGTTTTGAGAAAAATCGCCAAAAAATTCTAGCTAACCTGCCTAATCTGTTTGTATTTGCGGATGAGCTGGGCAGTCTCTTTGCGGATACGACTTATTCTTGGACAGAGGCTCAGGATTTTAGCGATGCTGCAAAGTTTGAGCTGGAACAGAGCATAATCGGTGTGGGGCTTAGCGATCACCCCTTGGTTAAACTGGCCAAAGAAGCGGACCAGCCCTTTAGCTGGATTAGTGATTTGACGGAAAATAGCAGAGCCAGGATTCTGGCTCAAGTCCAGACTATCAAGACTATCCGGACTAAAAAGGGCGAGAATATGGCCTTCTTGCAGGTTTCAGATACCAAGAAAAAACTGGATGTCACAGTCTTTCCTGATACTTATAGACAGCTGGGTGAACGCATTAAGGAGAAGGGGATTTACTACTTGAGCGGCAAGTTGCAGGAGCGGGATGGTCGTTTACAGTTGGTCTTGGCAGACATAGAGGAGGCCACCACTGAACGCTTCTGGATAAAACTTGCGGGCCATGAGCATGATCGGGAAATATCTCATGTTTTGCAGAAATACCCCGGCAATATTCCGGTTGTCCTGCGCTATGAAGATGAGAAGCGAACCATATCTGCACCTCATTTCCGAGTGGAGAAATCGGAGCAGCTGCAAGAGGAATTGAAGAATTATACTATGAAAACGATTTTTCGTTAAAAAATATGGAAAATAAGAGAATTTTCATGATGATTGTGGTATAATCTATAAGAATGTTAAAAAGAAAAAGGAGCAAAAAGCGAAATGAAACGTATTGCTGTTTTGACTAGTGGTGGTGATGCCCCAGGTATGAATGCTGCCATCCGTGCAGTTGTTCGTAAAGCAATTTCCGAAGGAATGGAAGTTTACGGGATTTATGATGGTTACGCTGGAATGGTAGCTGGCGAGATTTACCCACTTGATGCGACATCAGTTGGTGACATTATTTCTCGCGGTGGAACCTTCCTTCACTCTGCTCGTTATCCTGAATTTGCCCACGTTGAAGGGCAGCTGAAAGGGATTGAGCAGCTTAAAAAACATGGAATTGAAGGTGTCGTTGTTATCGGTGGAGATGGATCTTACCACGGTGCTATGCGCTTGACAGAGCACGGTTTCCCAGCTGTCGGTGTTCCAGGAACCATTGACAATGATATCGTCGGAACAGACTTCACTATCGGTTTTGATACAGCTGTTACTACAGCTATGGATGCGATTGACAAGATTCGGGATACCTCATCCAGTCACCGCCGTACTTTCGTTATCGAAGTAATGGGACGTAATGCTGGTGATATTGCTCTCTGGGCAGGTATTGCATCTGGTGCGGACGAAATCATCGTTCCTGAAGAAGGTTTCAAGATGGAAGAAGTTGTTGAAAGCATTAAGAGTGGCTATGCCAAGGGTAAGAAGCACAACATCATCGTCTTGGCTGAGGGTGTCATGTCAGCGGATGAATTTGCTGAAAAGCTGAAAGAAGCTGGAGATATGAGCGATTTGCGTGTCACAGAGCTCGGACATATCCAGCGTGGAGGCTCACCAACTGCGCGTGACCGTGTTCTTGCATCTCGTATGGGAGCTCATGCTGTTAAACTGCTTAAAGCAGGTATCGGTGGAGTTGCTGTTGGAATCCGCAATGAGCAGATGGTTGAAAGCCCAATCCTAGGAACTGCTGAAGAAGGAGCACTCTTTAGCTTGACTGCTGAAGGTAAGATTGTCGTCAATAACCCGCACAAGGCTGATCTGGGCTTGGCTGATTTGAACCGCAGCATCAATATTTAATTATTATTTGTTATTCAGGCCAAGAGGCCAAATAGAAGAAGGAGTTTCATACAATCATGAATAAACGTGTAAAAATCGTTGCAACATTAGGTCCTGCGGTAGAAATCCGCGGTGGTAAAAAATTCGGTGATGACGGATATTGGGGAGAAAAGCTGGATGTTGAAGCATCAGCTCAAAACATTGCTAAGTTGATTGAAGCTGGCGCAAACACATTCCGTTTCAACTTCTCACACGGTGACCATGCTGAGCAAGGAGAGCGCATGGCAACTGTTAAGCGTGCAGAAGAAATTGCCGGTCAAAAAGTTGGTTTCCTTCTTGATACAAAAGGACCAGAAATTCGTACAGAATTGTTCGAAGGCGATGCAAAAGAGTATTCATACAAGACTGGTGAAAAAATCCGTGTTGCTACTAAGCAAGGTATCAAATCTACTCGTGAAGTAATTGCTTTGAACGTTGCTGGTGGATTGGACATCTACGATGATGTTGAAGTTGGCCGTCAAGTATTGGTTGACGATGGTAAACTTGGTCTTCGTGTTGTCGCTAAAGACGATGCTACTCGTGAATTTGAAGTAGAAGTTGAAAACGACGGCATCATTGCTAAGCAAAAAGGTGTGAACATTCCTAACACTAAGATTCCTTTCCCAGCGCTTGCTGAGCGTGACAATGACGATATCCGCTTTGGTCTTGAGCAAGGAATTAACTTCATCGCGATTTCATTTGTACGTACTGCAAAAGACGTCAACGAAGTTCGTGCAATCTGTGAAGAAACTGGTAATGGCCATGTTCAATTGTTCGCGAAAATCGAAAACCAACAAGGTATCGATAACTTGGACGAAATTATTGAAGCTGCTGACGGTATCATGATTGCCCGTGGTGACATGGGTATCGAAGTACCATTCGAAATGGTTCCAGTTTACCAAAAGATGATCATCACTAAGGTAAATGCAGCTGGTAAAGTGGTTATCACAGCAACTAACATGCTTGAAACCATGACAGAAAAACCACGTGCAACTCGTTCAGAAGTATCAGACGTATTTAACGCTGTTATTGACGGAACTGATGCAACTATGCTTTCAGGTGAGTCTGCAAACGGTAAATACCCACTTGAGTCAGTAACAACAATGGCTACTATCGATAAGAATGCTCAAACCCTTCTTAATGAATATGGCCGTTTGACAACTGATAACTTTGAGCGCAACTCTAAGACTGAAGTTATGGCTTCAGCAGTTAAAGATGCTACAAACTCAATGGATATCAAGTTGGTAGTTACCCTTACTAAGACTGGTCACACAGCTCGTTTGATTTCTAAATACCGTCCAAATGCTGATATCTTGGCTATCACTTTTGACGAATTGACTCAACGCGGTCTTATGCTGAACTGGGGTGTAATTCCAGTGACTACAAACACTCCATCTAACACAGATGATATGTTTGACATCGCTGAGAAGATTGCAGTTGAGCAAGGCTTGGTTGAATCTGGTGATGATATCGTTATCGTTGCTGGTGTGCCGCTTGGTGAAGCAGTTCGTACCAACACAATGCGTATCCGTACAGTACGTTAATCTAAGATAATAAAAAAGAACCGTTGATTGAAAAATCATCGGTTTTTTCTCTTGTCGAAGTGATGATCATTATCTTGTGTGGGAAGAAGGACACGTCAGCGTTTTGATTTTTGAAATAAGATTGTCCCTTTGTCTATTTTGTCTAAAAATGATATAATGGTATAAAAGAGATGGGAGAGACAGATGTTAAAGAGAGATTTATTAAGAAATGTCATTATTTTTTCAGTTCTAGCAGCTATCATTATAGGGTTGAGAGTTTTTATTTATACGCCTTATCGGGTGACTGAACAAGACAGCAATGCTTATGTGGCAAAGAATGACTTGGTCTTGGCGACGAGAAAGCAAGACATCAAGCGTGGAGACTTTGTCCTCTATGAAGTGGACGGTAAAGACTATGTCGGCCGGGTCATTGCCCAAGAAAAAGATCAGGTAACCTATATGGATGATCTCCTTTACCTGAACGGCCAGGTCATGTCGGAAGAATACATTGAGAAAATGCGCGAGAAATATTTGGCTTCAGCAGGAAGTTCGGGTTACTATACTCATGATTTCTCTATTATGGATTTAAAAGACTCAAAGTCTGATAAAATTACTAAAGATTCTTATCTGATTCTTAATGACCGACGTGAAAATACCAAGGACAGCCGAGAATTTGGACTCATCAAAGCCAGTCAAATCAAGGGAGTGGTGGAGTTCCGACTCTCACCTCTTAATGAATTTGGTTTTATTAAAAATAAGTAAATTGAAGTCTATTTTCAACCAAGGCAGGGCAAGTCTTGGTTTTTTTCTTTGAAAATCAACTTTAAAGTTACAAGTAAACATAAAGATACTTGTCCTGATGTGGTATACTAATATCAAAAGACCGTTAAAGGAGACTGCTCTTGAAGTCAAGAAAGAAAAAATTATTATTTTTGGCTATACTTGCACTGATTTTTCTGACTGCATGTAGCAGCATAATAAATAGAGATGGTGAAAAAATATGGATGTCAGATACAGAAATGACTGAGCTTCATAAGAAAGAGCAAAAGCTTGCACTTTATATCATTAATCATTATGAAGATGTTCAAAAAATTGAATTTGATGAATTTTCCAAGGGAAATTTATGGAAAGGGGATTCCGTTAGTCTCATAGTAAATGATACCAGTTATATTCCACATGTTTCTTTGGACTCAAAAGATGAAAACTATAATATAAATGATAGCTCTTACACTGATTCGACAGAATTGACTTTTCGTCTGAAAAAGAAAGAGAAGGTCACAAAGTTCAAAGATACGGGTGAGACGGATGTTATTTACTCTGGAGAAAATGCTTGGCTGACGACAGAGGAAAAAGTAAAGGTACGCAACCAGGAAGAGGGGCTGGCTTTATTTTTACTGAATCACTATGAAAATGTTGAAAAAATTGAATTTACAAAGATTTCAAGAAAGCCTTTTGGACAGGCAAGATATGCTGCTTTACTTGTTAATGATAAGATAAAGATTTATACCGACCTAGATGATAGCTATGACAACTATTATTTGTCTGACAATCCTGAAAGAGACGGCCTGAAAGCTAAAGAGAAACCAACAAATTTGCAAAGTCTAGATAGTATTACTGTTATCTATTATACGGGGAAATGAATGATGTGTTGCAATGAAAAAGCCAGACTGACTTAGTCATCAGACTGGTTTTTTCGTGTCTCTTGGTGAAAGATGTTTTGCCATACTTCGTGGCGGCGCCAGAGGCTGGTATGGATGACACCGTCCATTTCATAGCGGATGAGCTTGGTTTTCTGGCTGACAGAAAGCAGTTCAAAGTTTTTGATAGGTGTTTTTGAGGCTCTTTCTACCTGAAATTCAGCCTTGTTCAGCTGTCGGCCATCTTGGGAAATATAGAGAAATTCTGCTGACAGAAGCGTATCCAGTTGGCTGCCTTGCTCCACGAGCTGCTCACGCATGAGCAAGTTTGGGTAAAGATTTTCCAATCTCTCATCTTCAGGAATGGGAGCGGGCTCGATATGAATGTCAATGTCAAAGACCCCAAAGCGCTCCATCAACATATCCTCAACTTGGTCCGCAATCTCATGGCTTTCAAAAACAGATAAATCTGGGTTCATTTCCAAGATAATATCCAGATAGATATTACTGCCATAGGTCCGGCCGCGCTGTGACTTGACCTGAGTGATTTTAGGAATTTCCAGGATAGCTTGCTTATAGTCTTGGAGCAGGCTTTCATCAAATCCGTCGGACAGGCTGAAGGAAGATTCCATAAAGATATCATAGGCTGTCTTGAGGATGAAGAAGGTAATGATAATGGCTGCCAGCTTATCAACGATTGGAAAGTTAAAGGCGCTGGCAATGATAGCAACTGAAGTGCCGATTGAAGTCACAGCGTCTGACAAGTTATCCTTGGCTGCAGCATCCAGAGCCTTAGAGTGAGCTTTTTTAGCCAGTGTTTTATTGTAAAAATAAACACCCAACATAATGATAGCCGAGAGGATTCCGACCACAGCACCAATAGGATCAAGCTTGGTTTCTTGGTTGGAGATTATTTTCTGAATGGTCTCAATCAGGACATCAAATCCAACGAAAAACATGATAAAAGATGTGATGAGACTGGCCAGATCTTCTATCTTCCAGTGGCCAAAGCGATGGTCACGGTCGGCTGGTTTTCTGGCCATACGTAGGCCAATTAAAACGGCGATATTAGCCACGATATCAGAGACGTTGTTGAAGCCATCGGCCGTCAGACTGGAGGACTGTAGGGTCGAGCCTGCGATAATCTTGACCGCTGAGAGAATTAGATAGGTAGCGATGGAAAGGATGGCTCCTCTCTCCGCTAGCTTCAGATTGTTACTAGGATTTTTCATGACAGCCTTTCTTTCTAAGTGGGGCAGCAGAACGGAAAAGAGACTTGTGAAAAAGTCATCTCTGGACAGATGTTCTAAGTCTCATATGGGCTTATTATAGCAAAAATAGGGCTGATTTTCAATTTCCGTCGGGCTTAGGGTGCCTTAGATGACTTTGCCGAAAATCTAACCTAAAATCAGAAATTCCTCTTCTTTCTGGTTTAGCTTCATCAGGATTTTTGTTATAATAGTAGCATTGACTTTGAAAGAGGAAGAAACATGCATCCTTTATTAAACGGTATGAATGACCGTCAGGCTGAGGCGGTTCAGACAACAGAAGGGCCTTTGCTGATTATGGCGGGAGCTGGATCGGGTAAGACCCGTGTCCTGACCCACCGCATTGCCTATTTGATTGATGAGAAGATGGTCAATCCTTGGAATATCTTAGCTATTACCTTTACCAATAAGGCGGCGAGGGAGATGAGAGAACGGGCTGAAAAACTTAAAACTGAGGCCCAAGATTGCTTAATCGCTACCTTCCACTCCATGTGTGTGCGCATCCTGCGGCGAGAAGCAGATCATATTGGCTACAACCGCAACTTCACCATCGTTGATCCGGGTGAGCAGCGGACTCTGATGAAGCGAATTCTTAAAAATCTCAATCTAGATCCCAAAAAGTGGAATGAGCGCGCCATTCTGGGGACTATTTCCAATGCTAAGAACGACCTGATTGATGAGGTAGCCTATGCGAATCTAGCTGGTGATATGTATACAGAGATTGTGGCCAAGTGCTATACGGCCTATCAAAAGGAATTGCGCCAGTCTGAGGCCATGGATTTTGATGATTTGATTATGCTGACGATACGGCTTTTTGACCAGAATCCAGATGTCCTGACCTACTACCAGCAACGCTACCAGTACATTCATGTGGACGAGTATCAAGATACCAACCATGCCCAATACCAGCTGGTCAAGCTCTTGGCTTCCCGCTTTAAGAATATCTGCGTGGTCGGAGATGCTGACCAGTCTATCTATGGCTGGCGGGGAGCCGATATGCAGAATATTCTGGACTTTGAAAAGGATTATCCTGAAGCTAAGGTAGTCTTGCTTGAGGAAAACTATCGCTCTACTAAGACCATTCTTCAGGCGGCTAATGAAGTCATCCGAAACAACCGCAATCGCCGTCCTAAAAATCTCTGGACTCAAAACGAAGACGGTGAGGAAATTGTCTACTATCGGGCTAAAGACGAGAAGGACGAGGCCCTCTTTGTCGCTCGGAGCATTTCTCAGCTGAGTCGAGAAGGATATAGTTACAAGGATTTTGCAGTCCTTTACCGAACAAGTGCCCAGTCACGGACAGTGGAAGAAGCCCTGCTCAAGGCCAATATTTCCTATGCCATGGTAGGAGGAACCCAGTTCTACAGCCGTAAGGAAATACGCGATGTTATTTCTTATCTCAATCTCATCGCCAATCCTAGCGACAATATCAGCTATGAGCGCGTGGTCAATGAGCCTAAGCGTGGTGTCGGTCCAGGAACGGTGGAGAAAATTCGGGATTTTGCGTCCAGTCAGGAAATGTCTTTACTGGATGCGTCGGCCAATATCCTGCTGTCACCTGTCAAGGGCAAGGCGGCTCAGGCGGTCTATGATTTTGCCAATATGCTTCGGGATTTGCGGGAGCGTTTGGATAATTATACAGTGACGGAGCTGGTAGAAGCCGTATTGGAAAAGACAGGCTATTCTGCGGCCTTGGCAGCCCAGACGACCTTGGAAAGCCAAGCACGGATTGAAAATATCGAAGAATTCCTGTCTGTGACCAAGAACTTTGACGAAAGTCCAGATAATCCTGCTGATGAGACTGGTCTGGATAAGCTCAGCCGCTTCCTCAATGACTTAGCCTTGATAGCGGACACAGATGACGGAGATCAGGAGAGTTCTGAAGTGACTTTGATGACCCTTCACGCGGCTAAGGGATTGGAATTTCCAGTCGTCTTTCTGGTTGGAATGGAGGAAAATGTCTTTCCTCTTAGCCGGGCATCTGAAGATGAAGATGAGTTGGAAGAGGAGCGGCGCCTGGCCTATGTCGGTATCACCCGAGCAGAGAAGATTCTCTATCTAACCAACGCTAATTCCCGTATGCTTTATGGTAAAACCAACTATAATCAACCTACTCGTTTCTTGAGAGAAATCAGCTCAGACTTGCTAGACTATCAAGGCCTGGCTCGACCGGCAAATAGCTCCTTTAAGGTCAGTTATACCAATAGTGATACCAGTCAATTCGGTCAAGGCATGAGTCTAGCACAGGCTCTACAAGAGCGGAAGCGTCAGGCGGCACCAAGTTCGATTTCTACAGGCAGTCTGCCTTTTGGAAAGAGCAGTCAGAGCCAGCCATCTAAGCCAGAAGTTGCTTGGGCTATCGGAGATATTGCCCACCATAAGAAATGGGGCGATGGGACAGTTCTAGCAGTCTCTGGCAGCGGCAACAGCCAAGAGCTCAAGATTAATTTCCCAGAAGTCGGTCTGAAGAAAGTGCTGGCCAGCATAGCACCGATTGAGAAAAAATCATGATGAGGCAGTCAATTGAAGCCTGGATCTATCATCCAGAGGATAGGGAAATCTTGCTCTTGAAAGTGGAGAATGAGAAAGTTTCCTTTTGGCAGCCCATTACTGGTGGGATTGAGAGTGGCGAGAGCCCAGAAGAGGCTTGTCTTCGTGAAATAAAGGAAGAGACCGGCTTGCTCTTAGCTTGTCCAAATTTGACTAGTCTTGGAGATTTTACGGTAAAGATTGATGAAAATCTGTCCATCCACAAAAATCTCTTTCTAGTTCTGACTGAACAGAAAGAAATCCAGATTTCTGATGAGCATGTAGGAGCTCAGTGGGTAGCTTTAGACAAAGTTTCGTCGCAGTTGTACTGGCCCAGCAATCAAGCGACTTTTGAGATGATATCTGAGAAGCTATAAGATATAGCTTCTCTTTATTTCTTTTGATAAGGAAATTCTATTAGTCAAGCGGGGCGTTTAGTGGTAGACTTATCACATAACTATAGTGAGGTGACCTTATGACACGTGAATTTAAATTTGAAACCCTGCAACTTCATGCCGGACAAACAGTGGACCCGACAACAAAGTCGCGCGCTCTGCCTATTTACCAGACAACTTCCTATGTGTTTGACGATACTCAAGAGGGAGAAGATCTCTTTGCCCTGCGCAAACCGGGAAATATCTACACTCGGATTACCAATCCGACCCTGTCTGCTTTTGAGGAGCGGATTGCGGCTTTGGAAGGTGGAGTTGGAGCTCTAGCGACAGCTTCTGGTATGGCAGCTGTTACCTACACCATTCTAGCTTTGGCCCATGCTGGCGACCATGTAGTAGCAGCCTCTACCATCTACGGTGGCACCTTTAATCTGCTCAAGGAAACCCTGCCTCGCTATGGCATTACCACGACTTTTGTGGATATTGAAAATCTAGCTGAAGTAGAAGAAGCTATTCAGGACAATACAAAGTTGGTTCTGATTGAAAGTTTGGGCAATCCTTTGATAAATATTCCTGACTTTGATGCTTTGGCAGAGCTGGTTCATGCTCACAAGATTCCGCTGATTTCTGACAATACCTTTGCTACCCCATATCTAATCAATGTTTTTTCTCATGGTGTGGACATTGCGATGCATTCTGCGACCAAGTTTATCGGCGGTCATGGAACCAGCATCGGTGGCGTAATTGTGGACAGCGGTCGTTTCGACTGGGAAGCTTCTGGCAAGTTTCCGCAGTTTGTAGACCCAGACCCGAGCTATCATGATATCAGTTATACGCGCGATGTCGGAGCAGCAGCCTTTGTCACTGCTGTCCGGACCCAGCTCTTGCGAGATACGGGTGCAGCCATGTCTCCCTTCAATGCTTTTCTCTTCCTGCAGGGGTTGGAAACACTCTCTTTGCGTGTAGAGCGCCATGTGTCCAATGCCGAGAAGATTGTGGAATTCTTAGCAGGGCATCCTAAGGTTGAGAAGGTCAATTATCCCAAGCTTGCTGACAGTCCTTATCATGCTTTGGCAGAAAAATATTTCCCTATAGGCGTAGGCTCTATCTTTACCTTTAATGTCAAAGGTGGGGAGAAAGAAGCTCGTAAGGTTATTGACAGCTTGGAGATTTTCTCTGACTTGGCAAATGTAGCAGATGCTAAATCCCTGGTCGTCCATCCAGCTACGACGACTCACGGTCAGATGTCGCCAGAGGCTCAGCTGGCAGCAGGCATTACACCAAATCAAATCCGACTCTCTATCGGCTTGGAAAATGTGGATGACTTGATTGAGGATTTGAGAATCGCCTTGGAATCTATCTAATTTTCAATGCCTCTAGACTGTGAAAATGAGAATAAAACTAGGTTTTCGCCTAGTTTTTTGTTATAATAGGATGAAATATATAAAATAGTAGGAGATTAAAATGACAATTTCGGTGATTGTTCCGTGTTTCAATGAAGAAGAGTCTATTCCTCTGTTTCATGAAGCCATGGAAGCGGTCAAATATCAAATCCGTGACCAGTTAGAATATATTTTTGTCAATGACGGATCGACGGATCGAACCTTGGCTGTTTTGCGAGAGCTCAGCAGTCGCTGTCCAGATGTGCACTATCTGTCCTTTTCTCGTAATTTCGGAAAAGAAGCAGCCCTCTATGCTGGTTTGCAAGAGGCGAGCGGGGATTTTGTGACGGTCATGGATGTAGATTTGCAGGATCCGCCCGAGCTCCTGATTGAGATGAAGGCTATGCTGGACACGAATCCTGAGCTGGACTGTGTGGGTACTCGTCGCACTACGCGTGAGGGTGAGCCGCCAATCCGAAGCTTTTTTGCAAATTTGTTCTATAAGCTGATTAACAAGATTAGTCAGGTAGAGATGGTGGATGGTGCGCGTGACTTCCGACTGATGCGCCGCCAGATGGTAGAAGCTATTCTGGAAGTTTCAGAGTACAATCGCTTCTCTAAGGGAATTTTTGCCTGGGTCGGTTTCAATACCGAGTACTTGGAATACAAAAATGTCGAACGAGTGGCTGGCAAGACCTCTTGGAATTTCTGGTCTCTTTTCAACTATTCTTTGGAAGGTATCGTCAATTTCTCTGATGCGCCGCTCAACATCGCCTTTTTAGGAGGTATCTTGTCTTGGATTTTAGCCTTCATCCTGATGGCGGTAATTATTATCCGTACCTTAGTTTTTGGTGACCCAACATCGGGCTGGCCGTCCCTCATGACCGTCATTCTCCTTATCGGTGGTTTTCAGCTACTGACCATCGGTATCCTAGGCAAATACATTGGCAAAATCTTTATGGAAACCAAGCATCGGCCGATTTATGTGATTAAGGAGAAGAGTAAATGATTTTCCAGAAACGTTTTTCTGATTTTAAAAACTATCTTCTTTTAAATAAATCGTCTGCCCTAGTTATTTTTATTATTTATTCAGTAGTCAATATTAATATCGGTTTAGCTGAGTATCCCTATATTGATGATATTGGAAGACAATTACAAGGCTATTCAAAATTCTCTGAACATTATTCAAGATATTTAAGTGAGTATGCCGCTCGATTAATACAAGGTGGGGATCATCTGACAGAACTAGGCTTGACTTCAAATATTCTGTCAGCTTGTTTTTTAACTTTAGCGAGCTTAATTTTATTGTTTGTCTTATATCCCAATAAGAAGATTTCTTTTATAACAGCATCTGTTTCAACTATTATAGGGATTAATCCGTGGTTTTTAGAGCCATTAAGTTTTAGATTTGACAATCCTTTTATGACTTTAAGTATATTAGTTTCCATCATTCCATTTATTTTCTGGGATAATAAAAAAATATTTGGAGTTATGTCAGTTGTTGGTATATTCTTAATGTGCAATTCATACCAAGCTTCTTCTGGAGTGTACATTATGATAACCATGACGCTAATATTTTTAGAATTATTGCAAGGAAATTATTTTAAAGAAAAAATCCCTAAAATTTTCATCTCAATGTTGTCATATGTAATTGGTTTGGTTTTATATCGTATACAAATTTTTATAAAGCCTCCTATTTTTGCTGATCAAGCTGATATTCCAAAGGGATTAGAGATGATTAAAATAATTGGGGTGAATGCTACAGGATATTTGAACAATATATTTTTTCAAAGTTCAACTATCTGGGTTTTATTAACGATAATTGCTATATTTCTCTTAACTATCAGTGTGATTCGCTTATCCAGTACTAAATTCCTTTTAAACTTTATTTACATGCTGATTTGGCTAAGTTTAGGAAGTGTATTTAGTTATGGAACTTATTTGATTTTGTCTAATCCTTATTATCTTATGAGACCAAGATATGAATATGGTTTCGGAATTTTTTTAGCGATTATCTTAATTGTTAGCTTAGAGTGCGTTGAAAAGAGTAAAATTCTACGTAGAGGGAAGTCCTTCGTCTCGGGATTATTAGTTTTTTATTTCTTATCTTTCTCTTTTACTTATGTAAGCAGTTTAAAACAACAAAATGAAATGTTCAAAGCGCAGAGCATATTGCTAGCTTCCTCTCTAAACAAGTACATTACACCCGAAAAAACAGTTATTAATGTGAATCGCTTTCTTTCTGATTCGCCAGTATTTAGCAATACAGCTTCTGTTTATCCAATGTTAAAAAGTTTGATTATGCCAAATACAAATGTTTCTTGGGATATGACATTGAGATTTAATAGCATAACGAACTTAAACGTCGATTTCAAATTAATTGATATTGCTAATATAGATTTTAGTAGTGAAAATTATACATTACTTGAAGAAACAAAGTTATATAATATTTATCTTGGAAATAATGAATTATTTGTTATCATGAAGTAGAACCTTTCTAAGAGAGAAATAAAGAAAAGATTCATTTTAATATGATTATGCATTGTTAAAGTTTATACTGTCAATTTGAAATGATGCTAAGTTTTCTGATTATCACTTGCATAATGTTTCATCATTTATATATGGAGTGTAAAAAGTATGAGATTTTATTTCCTAAAAAAGACTAGAGGTATGATTCGACCAAGCAGATTTTTTCTGCTTTTTTTGTTATAATAAACTCATTGAATGTTTATGATGTGAAAGGAAAGACAAATGATTTTAATTACAGGTGCGAATGGACAGCTGGGTACAGAGCTCCGCTATCTTTTAGATGAGCGCAATGAAGAGTATGTGGCTGTTGATGTGGCGGAAATGGATATTACCAATGCGCAAATGGTGGACAAGGTCTTTGCGGAAGTCAAGCCAAGCTTGGTTTATCACTGCGCGGCTTATACTGCAGTTGATGCGGCTGAGGACGAAGGAAAAGAGCTGGACTATGCCATCAATGTGACCGGGACCGAAAATGTTGCAAAAGCAGCAGAAGCACACGGAGCGACCTTGGTCTACATCTCAACAGACTATGTCTTTGACGGACAAAAGCCTGTCGGAGAGGAATGGGAAGTAGATGACCGGCCGGATCCACAGACAGAGTATGGCCGTACCAAGCGCATGGGTGAGGAGCTGGTTGAGAAATATTCCAGCCGTTTCTATATTATCCGTACTGCCTGGGTCTTTGGTAACTACGGTAAAAACTTTGTCTTTACCATGCAAAATCTTGCTAAGACGCACAAAACTCTGACTGTAGTCAATGACCAGCATGGCCGTCCGACTTGGACTCGTACGCTGGCTGAATTTATGACTCATCTGGCTGAGAATCAAAAGGAATTTGGTTATTACCATCTGTCTAATGATGCGGCTGAGGACACCACTTGGTATGACTTTGCATTGGAAATTCTCAAAGATACAGATGTGGAAGTCCAGCCGGTTGATTCCAGCAAATTCCCTGCCAAGGCTAAGCGGCCTTTCAACTCAACTATGAGCCTGACCAAGGCTAAGGCGACAGGCTTTGTCATTCCGACTTGGCAGGATGCCTTAAAAGAGTTTTACAAGCAAGAGAAGAAACAGTAATTTGCTTTGAAGTGGATAAAATCGACAGAACTTAGTCTTAGACTAGGTTCTGTTTTTTTCTAGCAGACTGAAGAAGTGATTTTCAGGTGCCTGTTCTGCTGGAGAAAGAGCTGGCTTGAAGATACGAATGGAAAATGATAATGAGAAGAATTTTCCACAGATCTTATCCCCTTAAAATAAAGATGTTTCAATTTGATGAAATTCTGTGGATAACCTTTATTATTTCATTCAACTGTGTTACAATGTTACTATAAATAAAATAGAAGAGGTGTGTGAATATGTCACGTAAACCATTTATTGCTGGTAACTGGAAAATGAACAAAAATCCTGAAGAAGCAAAGGCTTTTGTAGAAGCGGTTGCTGCTAAGCTACCTTCTTCAGATTTGGTAGAAGCTGGTATCGCTGCTCCAGCACTTGATTTGACAACTGTTTTGGCAGCAGCTAAAGGAAGCAATCTTAAAGTTGCAGCCCAAAACGCTTACTTTGAAGATGCTGGTGCCTTCACTGGTGAAAACAGCCCTAAAGTTCTTGCAGAAGTTGGAGTTGACTACATCGTTATCGGTCACTCAGAACGCCGCGATTATTTCCATGAAACAGACCAAGACATCAACAAAAAAGCGCACGCTATCTTCCGCAATGGTCTAGTGCCAATCATCTGCTGTGGTGAATCGCTTGAAACTTACGAAGCTGGTAAAGCTGTAGATTTCGTTGGTGCTCAAGTATCAGCTGCTTTGAAAGACTTGACTGCTGAGCAAGTTGCATCATTGGTTATCGCTTATGAGCCAATCTGGGCTATCGGTACTGGTAAGTCAGCAACTCAAGACGACGCTCAAAAGATGTGTAAAGCAGTTCGTGACGTTGTTGCAGCTGACTTTGGTCAAGAAGTAGCAGACAAGATTCGCGTTCAGTACGGCGGTTCTGTAAAACCTGAAAATGTTGCGTCTTACATGGCTTGTCCAGATGTTGACGGTGCTCTTGTTGGTGGTGCATCACTTGAAGCTGAAAGCTTCTTAGCATTGCTTGATTTTGTAAAATAAAAAATGTTGAAAAAAGACTTGTCCTCCCAAAGGTGACAAGTTTTTTAAAAGTTGGAGAGAAAAGTTGAAATCGAAAGAATTAGTTTATTTAGCGAGTACGGCTATTTTGCTGGCAGCGACTGCCAATGTTGCAAAAGCCGAGGAACATACTATCGCTGAGTCAGAAGTTTTAAAAACAGAAAGGTCTGTTAGTTCCCAGAATCAGACAGTGAATGCGGCCGCATCACAATCGTCTAATCAGCCGACTGTAGCAGTATCATCTGCAGAACAGTCAGTTCAAGCTGTTAAGCAAGAGGAGGAAGCAACGAACGCTACAGGAACAGCTATTGAGTCTGGAGGAGCAGCTCAATCAGTTCCTGTAGAAACTCAGGTAGCTTCTGCTAAGCCAGAAGGGCAAAGTCAGCCAGATGCAAATGCTTCTAATCAGAATGAAACTGCAGCTGATCAGTCAGCAAAAGCAAGTTCTTCTGTTGCAGATTCTGCTATTGCCTCAGAGCCCAAGGCTAGTCCTGCAGTAGCATCAGCACCAAAAGCTAGTAGTGCTGGAAAAACTGTATTTTATAATGCGGGGTCAAAGGCTCAGGCAGCCCGCGGGAATTCCCAAGCGGAGATTAAAGGCACATCCTTTGTAGATGTCAGCAGCCACAATGGCCATATCAGCGTAGACGACTACCGTAAATTAGCCCAGCAAGGGGTTGGCGGTGTCGTTGTCAAACTGACAGAAGGCACCCATTACACTAATCCATTTGCTGAGTCTCAAGTGAGAAATGCGCAGGGAGCTGGTTTACAAGTATCGACCTATGCCTTCTCGCACTATACTAACGATGAAGAAGCGAGAGCAGAAGCTCGTTATTACGTTGCCTTTGCTAATAGACTAGGCCTGCCTAAAAACACAGTCATGGTCAATGACATGGAAGATCCCAAAATGCAAAATGGGATTAACCAGCATACCCAGGCTTGGGCGGATGAGATGCGCAGACTGGGTTATTCTAACCTGATGTATTATACCAGTGCCAGCTGGCTGGATCAAAATAATCTTCGCAGCAAGGGACCGGTTAATACATCGCAATTTGGCTATAGCAACTTCTGGGTGGCTCAGTATCCGTCTTCTAATTTAAATCTTGATGGAGCTAAATCTCTCAAATACAATAGTGGTGCTGGAGCATGGCAGTTTACAGCTCAGGCTCAGCTGTTAGCTGGCAAACATGTATTTGACCATAGCGTTGATTACACTGGGAGATTTACCCAGCAGTCTGCTCTTGCTAAGCAGCCTTTAAAGGGTAACATCAGTATTCAGAATAAGAATAATTTCAACGGCAGCTTTGATGTTGTGATTTCAAATGTTTCTGCTCCTTATGGAGTGTCTGTTGTTAGTGTCCCGGTTTGGTCTGAAGCTAATGGCCAAGACGATATTATCTGGTACACAGCCACTCAGCAGGCCAATGGTAGTTATAAAGTTTCTGTTGATTCTAGCAGACATAAGGATTCAGTTGGCAAGTACAATGTCCATCTCTACTATGTCCGCAACGACGGCCAATTAGTCGGTGTTGGCGGTACTACAACTAATGTATCTGTCATCAAGCCACAGGGCAAAATCAGCATTCAGAATCGTAACAGCGAAACTGGTGATTTTGATATTGTTGTTTCAGGTATTTCATCTCCGGGTGGTCTCAAGACTGTTTCTCTGCCGACTTGGTCAGAGGCCAATGGTCAAGATGATATCAAGTGGTACAATGCAGAACGTCAGGCTGACGGCACTTATCGTAAGCGGGTACGCATAAGCGACCACAATAATGTGCAGGGCGAGTACAATGTCCATCTCTACTATGTTCAAAATGACGGCCGCTTGGTTGGTGTAAGCGGTACTAAAACGACCGTTTCTCTTGGGAAACCTAAGGGCACCATCAGTATTCAAAATCGAAACAAAGAAACTGGCGATTTTGATATTGTGGTTTCAGGTATTTCATCTCCGGGCGGTCTGAAGGAAGTTTCCCTGCCAACTTGGTCTGAGGCTAACGGCCAAGATGATATCAAATGGTACAACGCTGAGCGTCAAGCTGATGGCACCTATCGTAAGCGTGTCCGTCTGAGCGATCACAAAAATGTTGAGGGTGAGTACAATGTGCATCTCTATTATGTGCAAAATGATGGCAGCTTGGTAGGTGTAAGTGGCACTAAAACGACTATTTCTATAGAAAAACCAAAAGTTCAAGGCAAAATCAGTATTCAGAATCGCAACAGCGAAACTGGCGATTTTGATATTGTGGTTTCAGATATCGTATCTCCAGGCGGTCTCAAGAATGTTTCCCTGCCAACTTGGTCAGAGGCCAATGGCCAAGATGATATCAAGTGGTACAATGCAGAACGTCAGGCTGACGGTACTTATCGGAAACGAGTTCGTGTGAGTGATCACAAAAATGTTGAGGGCGAGTACAATATTCATCTCTACTATGTGCAAGATGATGGCAAGCTGGTTGGTGCTGGTGGCATAAAGACTAATGTTTCTCTAGGTAAGCCAAAGGGCAACATCAGTATTCAAAATAAGAATAATGTCAACGGCAGTTTCGATGTTGTGATTTCAAACGTTTCTGCCCCTTATGAAGTGTCTGTTGTCAGTGTTCCGGTTTGGTCTGAAGCTAACGGTCAAGATGATATTATTTGGTATACAGCTACTCATCAGGCTAATGGTACCTATAAAGTTACTGTTGAATCTAGTAAACATAAAGACTCAGTTGGTAAGTATCATATCCATCTTTACTATGTCCGTAACGACGGGCAGTTAGTCGGTGTTGGTGGTACTACAACCAATGTGTCAGCAGTTAAACCACAGGGCAAAATCAGTATCCAAAATCGTAACAGCGAAACTGGCGATTTTGATATTGTGGTTTCAGATATTGTATCTCCAGGCGGTCTCAAGACTGTTTCCCTGCCAACTTGGTCAGAGGCCAATGGTCAGGATGATATCAAGTGGTACAACGCTGAACGTCAGCCGGATGGTACCTATAAGAAGCGAGTTCGTGCGAGCGACCATAACAACGTTCAGGGCGAATATAATGTCCATCTCTACTATGTCCAAAATGATGGCAAGCTAGTAGGAGCAGGTGGCATCAAGACCAATGTTTCTATCAGTAAGCCGCAGGGTAAAATCAGTATCCAAAATAAGAATAATGATACTGGAGAGTTTGATATTGTAGTATCAGGCATTGTGGCACCAGAAGGTCTCAAGACAGTTTACCTGCCGACTTGGTCAGAAGCGAATGGTCAAGATGATATCCAATGGTACACAGCGGATCGTCAGGCTGATGGCACTTATCGTAAGCATGTATATGCGCGTGACCATAAGAATAATGCAGGCGAATACAATGTTCACTTGTATTACTTAAATAATCAAAATCAGCTGCAGGGAGCTGGTGGAGAAAAGACCTCTATCTCCGTGAACCGTCCTCAGTCAGCTAGTCAGCGAGACCGTGTTCTTGCGGCGGCAGCTGCTATGGTAGGTGTCAGGGGAGGCAGTGCTGAGCATCAGCGCTTGGTCAACGATTATAACAGTGTCAGACCGTTGCCAGTTGGCTATGCTGTGAAAAACACAGATGACTGGTGCGACATTTTCACGACGGTTATTTTCCAAAGAGAGGGCTTGAGCGATCTTATCGGCCGCGAGTGCGGTGTTGAGCGCCATATTCATATTTTCCAAAGACTAGGCATCTGGAATGAAGATGGCAATTCGACGCCTAGCGCAGGTGATATCATCACCTTTAACTGGGACAAAGATACCCAGCAAAACGATGGCTGGGCTGATCATATCGGTATTGTCGAAAAAGTCGAAAATGGCATCATTCACACGATTGAAGGCAACAGCAATAACGTAGTTAAACGCAATACTTACCGCATCGGTCATGGAAATATCCGTGGTTTTGCGACACCTCGTTATAAATAAATACACAAAAAAACCAAGGGAAAACTTGGTTTTTTTAACGTCTTAGAATTTTCTTTATGAGCTGAAGCAGCTTAAATTTGAAAGGGTTAGGATAATAGCGGAAAGTCCCCATTTTTCGGACGATGAAGCCGTTGAAGTTCTGCTTGAAGCGCAGAACACCGTCAGAACCGTCGAAAATTCCCATAATGCCGAGGAAATTATAAAATGGAATGCCTCTCTTGATACTTTCGGTCATAACGTATTCCTGCAGCAGGGCTGGAGCGTAGAATTTATTAAACTCAGGATAGGAGCCGCTGAAGAGATAGGTTGCTTCCTGGGGAGTATAGATAAAGAGGCTAGCAGCTAGGATCTGGTCTTGGTCGCCGTACTTTTCAATCAGTTCTTGGGCTTCAGCTTTGCGAGTTTCAAAGCTATCAAACTGGCTGGAAAGTTCTCGCAGCTGATTTTGTTTCTTTTCAGATTGAGGATTGTTTTCCAAGTCAGCCTGCAGTTTCTGAATTTTCTGGCCAAGTTTCTCTTGATCTTTTTGTAAGTTTTGAAGATAGTCCTTGAAGTTGAGACTGGCTGTCATGAAGTCCGCCTGCTGACCAAAGCTATCATAAAAATCTTGATAGTAGTCTAGTGGCTTGTCATCATATTCCCGCCGGTCAGAAGTGGCAGCTGTGATGTCTTTGAAAACGCTGAGTTGGTCACGTTCTAGCCTTTTTAGCTTGATGCCAAAGGTATTCGCCTTTTTGACGGTCGCCTTGCCGTTTTTACTGAAGGACTTGAGCAGGTCTTTCTCCGTCAGACCAGCTAAATCTTTGACATAATGCCAATCAGGCTCCCCGCCTGGATAGCCTGTCTGTAGGCCGTCAAAGTCAAAGCCCAAGTCAGTCTGTTGCTGGATAAGCTCGACTTTTTCATCAGAAGTTGCCTGGCCATTGCTGTCAAAGGTCTGATAAGTCTCGTAGGGCTTGATGATGAGTTCCAGAGCGCCTTCTTTTTTAGCGTAAGCCTGCAAAGCTTGATAGAAGGGAGTCAGGTATTTAGCATCGGTAGAGACAGGACCGCAGTTAATTTCCATATGAAGGCCGCCAGTCATCGGCATACTGTAGAGGACAGCAGACACCACTACCTGTCCCTGTGGGTCAGTGTAGCCGATATACTGGGTACTGAAGCCACGCTTGCTCAGAAGCTCTGCCATTTCCACGGTCTGCATAAAAGAGCGTTGGGAGCTAGCTGAGGTATGCTGGATGAATTCTTCTTGGCTGAGAAGTTTAAAGGTCATAGGCTTCCTTTCTTTTAATGCTTGCTGCGCAGTTTCTTTCTGAGAGTGTAGGCAAGATTGGAGAGGTGGTAAAGAGGATTGGTTGGCAAGTTAAACTCACCAGCAAATTCCTCAATGGTGGGATTGAACTTGGATTTAAAGCTGTAGAGACCGCCCTTGAGGTCGTTTTCGATTCCGCCCATATTTTGCCAATCAGCTCCACGCTCAAAAGCGTGTTTGGCTGTTTCATACCAAGTGATGATGGCTGGCTGGTAACGACGGTATTCCTCGTCCATTCCGGCATAGATATTTTCAGAAGTCTTGCCGTATTCTAAGACCAGTGTGCCAGACAGGGGAACGACAGTAGCACCTTGGCTGATTTTGTCCTGCAGAAAGTCAATCTCTTCTTGAAGGCGTTTCTGTTCTTGCTGGTTATTCTCAATCTTGCCGGGCTTGGTTTTCTCGGTAAATTTCTCTGCTTCTTTGAGTGTCTTGGTCAGCTGAGCCTGCAAGTCTTCCAATCGTGCCTTTAGATCAATGCTGGACAAGGTGATGTAGGAGTGCTCAGGATAAGTATCCAAGAGTTTTTGGTAATAGTCTTTGCCGCGTAGGTGGATGTTTTTTCTGTTTTCTGTCTTCTTCATCAGGCCTGAAAAATCATCCAGTAATTCTGCTCCGCCAAATTGGATTTGAATACCTTTGTTACGAGCTGTACGAATAGCCTGCCGAGTACTCTTAGAAAGCAGATCCTCGCTGAAATCTTCTTTATGAATATTTGCCTGCAAGCGAGGTTGGATTGTTTCGTCCAGAGACTCAGTTCGTCCGACCCAGACAGCTCCTGCTTGCTGTAACTGTTGAATAAGCTCAATCGTCTCGGCTTTTTCTTGCAATTCACCGCCCATCTTGCTTTCTGCCAGAAAGAGGCTAGGATCAAACTTGACAAAGAGCGCTTTTTTCTCCTTGGCAAACTTCTTGAGCGACGCCAAAACAAAGGTCAGCAGCTCCTTGTCACTATAGTCCATGATGGGACCGCGCGGGATATAAAGCATGGTCATCCCCAAAGGCAGTGGTTTGATCAAGACACTGGCTGCAGCAACCAAGCGGTCGTCTTTATAGAAGCCCAAGCGCTCATTGGCCCAGTTATCCTTAATCTGAGCCCAGGCTGAGCTCTGCAGAAGATTGGCCTGCGGATGAGCCGTGACAAAATCGTCGTGTTCCTGAGCTGAAATTCCAATTTTGTAACTAAACATTATTTTAAAACCCACTCTCTAATAGCGTGTGCTACGCCGGATTCGTCGTTTGATTTGGTGATATATTTGGCGATTTTCTTGAGTTCTTCCTTGCCGTTTTCCATGACAACAGGAGAGCCGACAGCTTCCAGCATGGCGCGGTCGTTTTCTTCATCACCGATAGCCATGGTCTGCTCCTTGCTTAAGCCAAGTTTTTCAGCTAGATGGAGGATAGCAGCCCCTTTATTGACATTCTTTTTGACAATTTCCAGATAGAAAGGAGCTGATTTAACCAGTGTATATTTTTCGGCTAATTCTGGTGGCAGCTTAGCAATGGCCGCATCCAGAATTTCTGGTTCATCAATATACATGCACTTAACGATTTCTTTATTGACCATTTCTTCAGGTGTGCGGTAGAAGATAGGCATGCTGACCAGATTGGACTCGTAAACAGTGTACTTGCCGATGTTGCGATTGGCTGTATAAATGCCGTCCTTGGTGATGGCATGCATATGGACACCTAATTTTCGCCCGAGCAGTTCGATATCCAAATAGTCGTCATAGGTCAGTGTCTCTTTGATTAATTCTTGACCTGTAACAGTATCCTGCACCAGTCCGCCGTTGAAGGTAACGACATAGTTGTCTGGCTGATTAAGCTCTAGCTCCTTGAGAAGCTTTTGAACACCCGCAATAGGACGGCCGGTTGCAATGACGATTTTGACACCAGCAGCCTTGGCATCCTGAACAGCACTGAAGACTTCAGGAGTGATTTCTTTTTGTTTGTTTAAAAGGGTACCGTCAATGTCAACGGCAACTAATTTGATAGACATATTATTCTCCGTAGGTAAATTGGTCGTTTTTGATATAGTGCATAAAAGTCTGGTTTTTTTCGCTGAAAAGTCCGGTCTCTGCCAGCATTTCCTTAGGGAAGTAGAAGCGATTATCGCCCTGTCTGGTCCCGGCTAGCGAATGAACGATAGGTGACAGGCTGGATAGTTCTGCTAAGCTGCCATCTTTTTGCAAGATTTCAATTTGAGTCCGAGGTTTTTCAACGTCAGGCCGGTAGAAATCATAAGGCAAATCAAAATTACGATGAATAGCAGTATAGTAATCGGGGTCAAAACCAACCTGTCCAACTAGGTCTCGCATGATATCCAAATGCGCTTCGTTTTCCTGAGAGAAGACGATAGACTTAAAGACCTTGCGGTTGATAAAACGCTGAGCCAAGTCTGATAAAATCTTGTCCGGACTAGTCATCCAAACTTGGAAATAGGTATTCATAACACCATCATCCAAGGCCAGATAATCCTGTAGGGTCACTCTGTTTTCAAAGAATGGGATGAGATTGGGCGATGACAGTGCAAAATAATCTTTCTGAGCCGGATAGAGAAACTTGGCCCGCTTGAGCAGATTTTGCAGCAGCACTTCCATAGCCCGACTGGCTGGGTGGAAATAGACCTGCATGTACATCTGGTAGCGGCTGACTACGTAGTCTTCTACCGCATGCATGCCATTGCGCTTGAAAGCAATGCCGTTTTCTACTGGACAAATCACTCGTAAAATTCTGGTTAAGTCAAATTGTCCATAGGAAGCACCAGTAAAAAAGGAATCTCGCAAGAGATAATCCATCCGATCCACATCAATCTGGCTGGAAATCAGCTGGACTACCTGCTTATTGGGATAGGTATGGTTGATGACGCTAGCTACCTTTTCAGGGAAATCCGGCGAAACCTGCACCAGTACCTGATGAATCTCCGTCTCAGGACTGGTGATGATTTGCCGCGTAATGTCCTCGTGATTGGTATCAAAGAGGCGCTCGAAGGTGTGTGAATAAGCTCCGTGCCCCAAGTCATGCAGGAGAGCGGCTGTCATGGTCAGCAGGCTTTCGTGGCTGTCCCAGTTGGCTTGGTATTTTTCATTGAAAATCTTGGTGATGCGCCGGGCAATCTCATAAGCTCCCAGACAATGCGAAAAACGGCTGTGCTCCCCGCCGTGGAAAGTATAGCCGGAGGTACCCAGCTGTTTGATGCGGCGCAGCCGTTGAAATTCTTTGGTATTGATTAAATCATAAATGACCTGATGGTCCACATGAACATAATTGTGAACTGGGTCCCGAAATACTTTTTCAATCATGCTACCATTATACCACAAATCATAGTAGGAAAAAAATCAAAGCTGCGACTGAAAGAAGAGCAATTTTGTCATTTTTTTGATAGAATAGGGAAAGAAAAAGAGAAACGAGATGACGATGCAAATCAGAATAAAGAATCACATCCAGCTGGACGGGCATACCGAGCTAATTGATCAGGTCTACGATACGGATTGGACGCAAAAAGGAGATTATCACTATCTGCTTTACAAGAATGAGGAAGGGGAGAAAGTAGTTCTGAAATTTCACGATAAAGAGCTGGTTATGACCCGCTTTTCTGAGCCTAAGTCCATCATGCGCTTCATCAGTCAAGGGCAGGCGCTGGTTGGCATCCATACACCTGTGGGCTTGCAGCAGTTTGTGACCGATACTCCTTTCTATAAGGTTGACTTGACCAAACAGGTTCTGCAACTTCATTATCAGCTAAAAACTGTTGACGGAGAGCAGATTTTTGCCAGCTATGAAATGGAGATTAGCTGGGGTTAGCTGCTATTCTCCGAGAAAACTCTTGAAAATCATGATGTTTCCCCTTGCAAAAGCTTGAAAATTTGGTATAATAGTTTCTAACTCAAGGGAGTAGCTAACGGAATAACCGTTACAAGGTCGTCAATACGAAAGAAATTTCCGGCCTTGTATGAAATAGCGAGACTTGTTAATAAACAGGTCTCTTTTTTGTTTCTGACTTTTTGGATATGACTGATGTGGCTCGAGATGATGAGTCGTAGTGGTCAGAAAACTTCAGAAATAAAAGAGGCCAAGAGGAGGAATACATTGTCAAAAGAACAAAAGCGCCAAGCTTTTTACACCCAGAGTCCTGAGGAAATTTTCAAAACTTTGGACGCTTCAGAGCAAGGTTTATCCAGTCAAGAAGCAGCCAAGCGTTTAGCTGATTATGGCCGCAATGAACTGGATGAAGGGGAGAAAAAATCTCTCTTGATAAAGTTTTTGGAGCAGTTTAAGGATTTGATGATTATCATCTTGTTGGTAGCAGCGGTCTTGTCTGTTGTCACATCAGGTGGCGAAGACATCGCAGATGCTTTAATCATCTTAGCTGTAGTAATCATCAATGCCATCTTCGGTGTCTATCAGGAAGGCAAGGCTGAAGAAGCGATTGCAGCTCTCAAATCTATGTCTAGCCCGGCTGCGCGTGTCCTGCGTGATGGCCATGTCACAGAAGTAGATTCTAAGGAGTTGGTACCTGGCGATATCGTTAGACTGGAAGCCGGGGACGTTGTTCCAGCAGATATGCGGCTTTTGGAAGCTAATTCACTGAAAATCGAAGAAGCTGCTCTGACAGGTGAGTCTGTTCCGGTTGAGAAAGATTTGACTGTTGAGGTAGCTGCAGATGCTGGTATTGGAGACCGTGTGAATATGGCCTTCCAAAACTCAAATGTGACCTATGGTCGTGGGGTTGGATTGGTTGTCAATACAGGGATGTACACCGAAGTCGGCCATATCGCAGGTATGTTGCAGGATGCGGATGAAACGGACACACCGCTCAAGCAAAATCTTAATAGTCTGTCGAAGGTTCTGACCTATGCTATCTTGGTGATTGCTGCAGTGACTTTTGTAGTCGGTGTCTTCATTCAAGGGAGAAATCCACTGGATGAGCTGATGACTTCTGTAGCCTTGGCAGTTGCGGCTATTCCAGAAGGTCTGCCTGCTATCGTTACCATCGTGCTGGCTTTGGGAACTCAGGTTTTGGCTAAGCGGAATTCAATTGTCCGTAAGCTTCCAGCTGTTGAGACTTTGGGATCAACTGAGATTATCGCTTCAGATAAGACTGGTACCCTGACCATGAATAAGATGACGGTCGAAAAAGTCTTTTACGACGGAGTCCTGAATGAAGCTGGACAAGATATCGAACTTGGACTGGAGCTGCCGCTCTTACGTTCGGTTGTCTTAGCCAATGATACCAAGATTGACCAGGAAGGGAAGCTAATTGGTGACCCAACAGAAACAGCCTTTATCCAGTATGCTTTGGACAAGGGCTATGATGTGAAGGCCTTTTTAGAGAAATATCCTCGAGTAGCTGAGCTGCCCTTTGATTCAGATCGTAAGCTCATGTCAACTGTCCATCCATTGCCAGATGGGAAATTCCTAGTGGCAGTAAAGGGAGCACCAGATCAACTCTTGAAACGCTGTGTTGCCCGTGATAAGGCTGGAGATGTTGCAGCGATTGATGATGCTACTTCACAGCTGATTAAGTCTAATAACTCAGACATGGCTCACCAAGCTCTGCGTGTGCTGGCTGGCGCCTACAAGATTATTGATGCAGTTCCGACTGACTTGACGTCTGAAAATCTAGAAAATGATTTAATCTTTACTGGTTTAATCGGTATGATTGACCCAGAACGTGCTGAGGCAGCAGAAGCTGTTCGTGTAGCCAAGGAAGCAGGTATTCGTCCGATTATGATTACTGGTGACCATCAGGATACAGCAGAAGCTATCGCTAAGCGCTTGGGTATTATCGAAGAAGGAGATACTGAAGACCATGTCTTGACTGGTGCAGAGCTCAATGAGCTTTCTGATGCGGAATTCGAAAAGGTTGTTGGTCAATACTCTGTTTACGCGCGTGTATCTCCAGAACACAAGGTTCGTATCGTCAAAGCGTGGCAAAACCAAGGTAAGGTCGTAGCCATGACAGGTGATGGTGTCAATGATGCTCCAGCTCTGAAGACAGCTGATATCGGTATCGGTATGGGTATTACCGGTACAGAAGTATCTAAGGGTGCCTCTGACATGATTCTGGCAGATGATAACTTTGCGACCATCATTGTAGCCGTGGAAGAAGGACGTAAGGTCTTCTCTAATATTCAAAAGACTATCCAGTATCTCCTTTCAGCTAATACGGCTGAGGTGCTGACTATTTTCTTGGCAACCCTCTTTGGTTGGGATGTGCTGCAGCCAGTTCATCTGCTTTGGATTAACCTAGTAACGGATACCTTCCCAGCTATTGCTCTGGGAGTTGAGCCTGCTGAGCCAGGTGTCATGAGTCATAAGCCTCGCGGTCGTAAGTCTAGCTTCTTCTCAGGCGGAGTTCTGAGCTCTATCATCTATCAGGGGGTCCTGCAAGGGGCTTTGGTTCTGGCGGTTTATGGTTATGCTATCTCTAATCCCGTTCATGTTGGTGATATCAAGGCTATCCATGCGGACGCTCTTACAATGGCCTTTGCAACGCTTGGCCTCATCCAGCTCTTCCATGCTTATAATGTAAAATCTGTTTATCAGTCTATCTTTACAGTTGGTCCATTCAAGTCTAAGACCTTTAACTGGTCTATCCTGGTTTCTTTCATCCTATTGATTTCGACTATTGTAATTGATCCGCTGGAAAAGATTTTCCATGTGACCAAGCTGGACTTGTCACAATGGACAGTTGTTCTGATTGGTAGCTTTGCCATGATTGTCATTGTTGAAATTGTTAAGTTCATCCAACGTAAATTAGGTATGGATAAGAATGCTATTTAGCAGCAAAAAGTCATCTTCGGATGGCTTTTTTGCGTACAAGGCGATATAATCAAATTCAAAGAAAGCAACTCGAAAGGAGGTTGAAAGTATGTATCAAAATTTACGAAAGAAGTTGGAAGAAGTTTCTGCTTTATATTATGAGGAAGAAATCTTATGGTTACTGGATCATATTGGTCATCCAGAAGCGACAATCCGTGATGAGTTAGTCTTTTCGTCCTTAGCAAGGGGACTTCAAGATGACCTGTTTTCAGCTGAACAGTTTCGTTTCTTGGCTCAAGAAGCAGTCAAAAGACAAGGACTTTTTTACAAGAGTGATAAAAATGGTCAAGCCACCTTAACACGTTCCTTCACGGCTTTACTTTATGCCAATCTCTTAAACTGTGATGGTAATCCAAACTCTTCGTATTATCAGGCTCTATCAGTGCAAGGAAGAAAATATTTACTAGATAAGGGGCTAACCTACCTGTCAGTAGAAAGAGACACAAGGGGTTACTCCAGGAAATACGGTTGGGTTCATGCCTTCGCTCATGGAGCAGACTTATTGACAGAAGTGGCTTGTCACCCGGACTTTCCCTCTAGCAGGATGACAGAGGTTTTAGAGGTCATTCATCAAGCTTTTAAAAGAGTTTCAGTCCGTTTCGGAAATGATGAGGATTGGCGCTTATCCCAGGTGCTATATCAAGCTGTCTTAAAGGAAAAACTATCGCAGCGTGAACTTAGACTATGGCTTCAATCACAGAGTTTTCCATTGGAAAGCAACCAAGACTTCATTGCTTTTTCCAATTTTCGCTCCTGCTTATTAGAAGTCTATGTGCAGTTGGACAGCAAAAAACAACTCTCAGATGAGCTGAGAGCTGCAATTCAACATTTCCATTACTGAACTTCAATTACTGTTAAAGCATCTCGCAGTTCGTCTGCCAGGTGTTTTTTCTTATAGTCTCGGAATTCAACTAAATCTTTAACAGCATTATAACGCTTGTGCAGGCGGTACATCTGGGGAATCTTATACTGAGGAAAGTCATTGAAAAAATTCCGAGTCAGTTCCCATTCACGAATGTAGCCCAGAGGACGCATATGATAGCGGACACCTTCGATAACACGGCTTTGGTGGCGGTGATGAAGATGGCCGAAAACAACCTCTTTCACCCCGTATTTGACAAAGAGCCGATGAAAAGCTTGGCTTCCTAGGAAGGCGTTGAAGCGCTGGAAATAGGGATGGTCGTATAGAAAGTCTTGATGGGGGACAAAATGCAGAGCAACAATAATGGGACCATCTAAAGTCATCAGCAGTTTTTCTAACTCTTGCAGCGTCTGAGCTGTAATGCTAGGGTCGTCGAGTTGGCGCTCCAATCTGCGGTCAAACCAGAAGTTGGTCTTGGTTCTCAGATGTTCTTCTTTGCTTTTTTCTGGAACAAAGCTGTAGTCATACCAGCCAGAAAAGCTGACGAGCTTGGTCTGGCCGAAATGCTGCACCTGAAAATCATAGTCCTTAATTTCTTGCTCAGAGAGGCCCAGCATATCGTGGTTTCCCAGATTAAAAGAAAGGGGAATCTCTTGCTTCAAAGTTTCAAGAAAGGGCAAACTGATCTTGGTCAGGTCGTTGGACAAATCCCCTGCGATGTGTAGGTGGCCAATCCCTTCCTCTTTTAAAAGCTGGCGAAGAGCTTGGTGCTCAAAATCCCCAAATTGATTGGAATCCAGATGGAGGTCGCTCATAAATCCGATTCTTGTCATGGTTTTAGTCTAGCATATTTTTCAAAACTTGAAAATGCTTAAGGCCCTATAGAGTGCCTCCCTTTTATCTGAACACCTTATAAATTTTTGTAATTTTGTATTTCGTTTATCCATGGACGAAGTCTAGGAAGTCTTGAAATAATTCTTCCAACCCCATGTCATTATATTACTTTTCTAACAATTAGGTGACAAGGAGTCGCTTGTCTTGCCTAGCTAGGGAAAATCCGATAAAATGTAAGCTGCTGAATGTGAGATTAGGCAAACTGTTTAATTTATGTTATAATTAAACGATATGTGAAAAGAGGTATTTATGGACATTTCAGAAATTCGTCAAAAGATTGACGCAAATCGTGAAAAATTAGCTTCTTTCAGGGGGTCTCTTTGACTTAGAAGGTCTGGAAGAAGAAATTGCCATCTTAGAAAATAAGATGACAGAACCCGACTTTTGGGATGACAACATTGCAGCCCAGAAGACATCTCAAGAGCTGAATGAACTCAAGCAAACCTATGAAAATTTCCATCAGATGACCGAGCTTTTTGATGAATCAGAAATCTTGCTTGATTTTCTGGCTGAGGATGAGTCGGTTCAGGGTGAGTTGGAAGAAAAGCTGGCTGAACTCGAGAAAATGATGACCAGCTATGAAATGACTCTGCTCTTATCTGAGCCTTACGACAATAACAATGCTATCCTTGAAATTCACCCGGGCTCTGGTGGTACAGAGGCCCAGGATTGGGGAGATATGCTGCTGCGTATGTATACGCGCTATGGCAATGCCAAGGGCTTCAAAGTTGAGGTCTTGGACTATCAAGCGGGGGATGAAGCGGGAATTAAGTCAGTGACTCTTTCATTTGAAGGGCCGCACGCTTATGGCCTGCTCAAGTCAGAAATGGGAGTCCACCGTTTGGTCCGGATTTCACCATTTGACTCAGCTAAACGTCGTCATACTTCATTTACCTCAGTAGAGGTCATGCCAGAGCTGGATGACACCATTGAGGTGGAAATTCGCGACGACGATATTAAGATGGACACTTTCCGCTCGGGAGGAGCCGGCGGGCAGAACGTCAATAAAGTTTCTACTGGTGTGCGGCTGACCCATATTCCTACGGGAATTGTGGTGCAGTCTACGGTTGACCGGACCCAGTATGGAAACCGCGATCGGGCGATGAAGATGCTGCAGGCCAAGCTTTACCAGCTAGAGCAAGAGAAACAAGCAGCCGAAGTCGATTCACTCAAGGGAGATAAGAAGGAGATTTCCTGGGGCAGCCAAATCCGCTCCTATGTCTTTACGCCTTATACCATGGTTAAAGACCATCGGACCAGTTATGAAGTAGCACAGGTGGACAAGGTGATGGACGGAGATTTGGATGGTTTCATCGATGCTTATTTGAAATGGCGTTTGAACTAGGAAATGCAAGAGATTAGAATTAGATTGAAAGGAAATTTCAATAGATGTCAATAATTGAAATGAAAGATGTTGTCAAGAAGTATGGCAACGGGACCACTGCCTTACGTAGTGTGTCTATTAACGTAGAACCTGGGGAGTTTGCCTATATTGTAGGTCCTTCAGGAGCAGGAAAGTCAACCTTTATTCGTTTGCTTTATCGGGAGATAAAGCTGGATAAGGGAAGTCTTAAAGTAGCTGATTTCGACTTAGCTAAGATTAAGAAGCGTGATGTTCCAATGCTGCGCCGTCAGGTTGGAGTAGTCTTCCAGGACTATAAACTTCTTCCTAAAAAGACAGTGTATGAGAATATTGCCTACGCCATGGAAGTTATCGGTGAGCGCCGCCGCAATATTAAAAAACGGGTTATGGAAGTGCTGGATCTGGTTGGTCTCAAGCACAAGGTTCGCTCATTCCCTAACGAGCTTTCCGGTGGTGAGCAGCAGCGGATTGCCATTGCGCGTGCTATTGCCAACAACCCTAAAGTCCTGATTGCGGATGAGCCGACAGGAAACTTGGACCCAGATAATTCTTGGGAGATTATGAATCTGCTGGAGCGGATTAACCTTCAGGGAACGACTGTCCTGATGGCAACCCACAACAGCCAGATTGTAAATACTCTGCGTCACCGCGTTATTGCCATTGAAAATGGCCGTGTGGTACGTGATGAAGCGGAAGGAGAATACGGATACGATGATTAGAAGATTTTTTCGCCATTTGATTGAGTCGCTTAAGAGTCTTACGCGGAATGGTTGGATGACTGTAGCAGCTGTCAGCTCGGTTATGATTACCTTGAGCTTAGTGGCTGTATTTGCTTCAGTAATTTTAAATACAGCTAAGCTGGCAAATGATATTTCAAACAATGTCCGCGTCATGGTATACATGCGTAAGGATGTTGCCGATAATAGCGAAACGATTGTAAAAGAAGGCCAAACAGTTCAGAATGAGGACTACCATAAGGTCTATGATGCTCTGACTTCTATGAAAAATGTAGATAAGGTTACTTTTTCTAGTAAGGAAGAACAATATGAGCAGCTGACAGAAACCATGGGTAGCGAGTGGAAGATTTTTGACGGTGATGCCAACCCACTTTACGATGCTTATATTGTTGAGACCAAGGCGCCTAAGTATGTAGAATCTGTTACGAAAGATGCTCGGAAAATTGATGGTGTTTCAGAGGTTCAAAATGGTGGTACCAATACCAAAAAGCTCTTTGCGCTTTCTAATTTTATCCAAACGTGGGGCTTGATTGGTGCAGCGCTTCTGATTTTTGTTGCTGTCCTTCTCATTTCCAATACTATTCGGATTACCATTATTTCCCGCAGTCGCGAGATTCAAATCATGCGCTTGGTTGGTGCCAAGAATAGCTATATCCGTGGACCTTTCTTGTTTGAAGGGGCATGGATTGGCTTGCTAGGGGCAACAATTCCGTCAGTGGCAGTGTATTTTATATACAAAATAGCCTTCCAGACTATGAATAAGAGCCTAGTCGGTCAAGGGCTTTCTATGATTGATCCGAAACTCTTTAGTCCGATTATGATAGCAATACTCTTCGTATTGGGTATTCTTATCGGATCGTTGGGCTCTGTCTTCTCTATGAGACGCTTCTTGAAGATTTAAAATATAAAAAACAGAGTTTGAAATTTGTTCAAACTCTGTTTCTTTTGTGATGAAGTGAAAAGCTCTTCAAATGCCTACTGAGCTAAAAATGGATTAAAGATTTTTTCATGTGAAATAGTGGTATCATTACCATGACCAGGATAAACAACATAGTCTTTAGGCAATACCAGAAGATTCTCACGAATGGACGTCAGCAATTGTTCCATGTTTCCTGTCGGCAGATCCGTTCGTCCAACGCTTTCCCGAAAGAGGGCATCGCCCGTCAAAACAAGGCGGTCATCAGGAAAGACTAGAGAGACACCTCCAATAGAGTGGCCAGGTGTTGCAAGCGCATAGAAATGAAAGCCTCCAAGGTCATAGTCTGTCTCGTAGGAGAAAAACTCCTCTGCTGGTCGACAGATGATATCATCCATATCGGCATGGCGCGCCAGACCAGATAGGTTATCTGTCGGTGTGTAAAGCCAGCTGCTTTCACTCTCAGCCACATAGACAGGTGGGGCAGCATAGTGCTCTCGGACCTTTTCTAAGCTCATAATATGGTCATAATGTGTGTGGGTCAGGAGAATGGCAATCACAGGCTTAGCTAGTTCCTCCAATTTGCGTTCAATCTTTTTCCAGTCACTGCCAGGATCGACGACTAGGAGGCCATGATCGTTCTCTAAGATATAGGTGTTTTCAAATGCAACAAGGTTGATAATTTTATGAATCTTCATCTGATTTCCTCGAAAAATGTATTCTGCTATTGAGTGTAACAGAAAAGCGGTTTTTTTGCACAGAATTGCTTTCTAGGCTGGGGATGAAAATTTTCAGATGTCTCAGAAAGGCTTTTATGATATAATCATAGCAGTATGACACAAAATGATTATAAGTATGCCGTTGTGGACTTGGAGGCTACAGGAACAGGCAGCAGTGCAAAGATTATCCAGATTGGCATTGTTCTGATTGAGAATGGAATCATTACCAAGACTTATGAAACAGATGTCAATCCTCATGAGGAACTGGATGAGCATATCAAAGAGCTGACAGGTTTGGATGATGAGCGGCTTAGCCGAGCTCCGGAATTTTCTCAGGTAGCAGCGGAGGTATATGAGCTGATTCAGGATGCGATTTTTGTCGCTCATAATGTCAAGTTTGATGCAAATCTACTAGCAGAGGCCCTTTTCTGGGAAGGGTTTGACCTGCTGACACCGCGTGTGGACACGGTAGAGTTGGCTCAGGTCTTCTACCCGACCTTTGATAAATATTCCTTGGGCAATCTCTGTAATTTGCTGGATATTTCTTTGGAAAACGCCCACACTGCTCTGGCAGATGCTCAAGCAACGGCTCAGCTTTTTTTAAAAATACAAGACAAAATCAAGAGCCTGCCCAAGGCCTTGGTTGAGAAAATGCTAACTTTAACGGACAGCATTATCTATGAGTCGCGTCTGGCGATTGAGGAAGTTTATCAGACGATGCCGGATCAGCAAGATAAGGAACTGCAATCCTGCCATGGTATTTTCCTGCGGCGTCCCCAAAAGCTGACTTCGGAAAAGAAAATGTCGCAGGATTTCCTCACCAATTTATACCTACTGGGCTTAGAAGAGCGGCCAGAACAGCTTAAATTTGCTCATTTTATGGAGGAAGCTCTTGACCAGCAGGAGCCTAGTTTTTTAGAGGCACAGACAGGCTTGGGCAAGACCTTTGGTTATTTGCTGCCCATTCTATCTAGAGGTCAAGAAAAAGTACTAGTGACGGTTCCGACTAAGATCTTGCAGGACCAGCTGCTGCAAAAGGAAGGACGATTGTTGGAGGAAGTATTTGGGATTTCCTTTCACAGTCTCAAGAGTCCGGAGAATTATCTCAAGCTGGACCATTTCTATCAGACATTGGATAGGGAATATGACAACCGTCTGATTAATCGCTGCAAGTTGCAACTCTTGGTCTGGCTGACAGAAACCAAAACAGGTGATTTGAATGAAATCGGACAGGCTCATCGCTTCTCAAGCTACTTCAATGAAATCCGTCATGATGGCAAGCTAAGCAAACATTCTCTTTTTTATGAGGAAGATTTTTGGCGGTTGGGACAGGTCAAGTCAGCTACCAGTCGAGTTGTGATTACCAATCATGCTTACCTACTGACGCGTTTAGAGGATGACCAGTCTTTGCTGGACAATCGCATTCTGGTAGTTGATGAAGCTCAGAAGATGTTTTTCGCCTTGGAAAGCTTCTCTCAGGCCGGTATAAATCTAACTAAAACGCTGCAGCAGATAAATCATCTCCTTCAGGAAGAAGGGGAACTTCTGCAGCAACGGCTTTTGCAAAGCATTCAGTTTGAGCTGGCTGATGCCGCAGAGAAGCATCGCAAGAAAACATCTGAGCTAAGTCAGGAAAAGATTGCCCGACTGCTTCAGGATGTGTCCGAGTTAAAGATGAGTGCACTGCCTGAGCTGCAGCACTTGTTCAGTGGTAAATACCAGTATTATTGGTTGCTTGATGAAGATTTGGCAGACCATCGCTTGATGACGCTGCATGCTGGCCGTTCAGAATTGCTGCATTTCACAGAGTTTTTACCTGAAAGGGTCAAGGTTATCTTAGTTTCATCCACTCTGGAAATCAGCTCTAAGGTCAATTTGGCGCAGTTGCTAGGCTTTGAAAGTTATCACTTTTACAAGCTGAAAAGCAAGAAGAAGCCACTGCAGAAGCTCTTTTTAGATGAGAGTTTTCCAGCAGTAGTGGATTTGTCAACTGAGGATTTTGCTCGAGAGATTGTTGCGTGTCTGCAAGAAGTGGCGGAACTCGGTCTGCCTATCGTCGCCCTCTTCACCTCTAAAGACTTGCTTTTGACTGTTTCGGACTTGCTGGCTATTCCGCATTTGGCCCAATATAAAAATGGCGATGCTGCTAATATCAAGCGGCGTTTTGATAGAGGAGAGGCAGGTATCCTTTTGGGTTCTGGCAGCTTCTGGGAGGGGGCTGATTTTGCTGAGCAAGAACAGATTATTCAGCTGATTACTCGGATTCCATTTGACAATCCCAAGGATTTCTTTGTGCAGAAGATTAACAGCCGCCTGAAAGCGGAAGGTAAGAATGCCTTTTATGATTATCAACTGCCTCTTGCAATCTTACGGCTTAAGCAGGCTATTGGCCGGACCCGGCGAAATGAACATCAGAAGTCAGCTGTTATTTTTTTGGACAACAGAATCTCTAGTAAACGCTATGGCAAGCAGATCCAGCATCATCTGTCACAATTAGCTTCTTTGGATATTCTGCCGAAGGCAGCCATTATGCAGGAGTTACGAGACTTTTTTGACTGAAACTTTCTAAAATCAGCTGAGTTTTATCGGCTGATTTTTTAAGTTCATTCAGATTTTTGGGACAAAATTTGTTATAATGAGAGGCATAGGAAAGAAGGGGTGTTCGTGAAAAAATATTTACCAGGAGTTCTCTTATCCTTTGGCATAGCGGCTGTTTCTATCTTTTTAGGCGGTTTGTTTCCCTTGATAGGATCTAGTGTTTTGGCTATTGTCTCTGGGATTGTTTTGAATAACAGTATGAAGCTGCCGGCTATTTTTCAGGAAGGTCTCAGCTTTTCGGGGAAGAAATTGCTGCAGTATTCCATTATCTTTTTGGGATTTTCCATGTCCATTGGTCAGGTTTCTGAGACGGGGATTTCTTCTCTTCGTATCAGTCTTATCACTATTCTGATAGCCTTTCTGGCTGCCTATTTGGCTGGCCGTTTCTTTAAAATGAACCGCGTCTTGACTATTTTAATCGGTTTTGGAACAGCCATCTGCGGTGGCTCTGCCATTGCGGCCGCCTCACCAATCTTGGACGCTGATGAAGAGGATATTGCCTTGTCCATCTCGACTATTTTCTTTTTCAATATTTTAGCAGTATTCATTTTCCCTTTTTTAGGGCATTTGCTGCAGATGTCGGATGCCTTTTTCGGGACTTGGGCCGGAACAGCTATCAATGATACTTCGTCAGTAGTGGCAGCAGGCTATACATATAGCCCGTCAGCTGGCGACTTGGCGACCATTGTCAAGCTGAGTCGGGCTCTGATGATTGTACCAGCCTGCTTGATCTTCGCAGCTTATCGCTATATCAAGTCTAAGAAGTCGTCACAAAAGACAAACTTGAAGCAGATTTTTCCTTGGTTTATAGCTTGGTTTGTCCTAGCCTCACTTGTCAGCAGTCTTGGATTTCTACCGGCTGCTGTCATCCCCTATACAAAATTCATTTCTCAGTGGCTGATGGCTATGGCCTTGGCAGCTATTGGCGCGAAGGTTTCCTTTAAGCAGTTTAAGCAAGCAGGAGCAGCGCCTTTGCTGACTGGTGCCTTCGCTTGGTTTTGCGTCGCTGTTTCTAGCTTGATTATCCAGTATTTTTTCTAAAAAGGAGGGACTATGCCCTATCAAAGACGGACGTTTGAGTCTCGGATTGATTATAGTTTAATTTTGCCCGTTTT
Source organism: Streptococcus sanguinis (assembly GCF_900635155.1). Classification (NCBI taxonomy): domain Bacteria; kingdom Bacillati; phylum Bacillota; class Bacilli; order Lactobacillales; family Streptococcaceae; genus Streptococcus; species Streptococcus sanguinis. The sequence continues at coordinate 1,475,881 of NZ_LR134002.1, read as the reverse complement.
GATGTTGCTCTCAATCGGTGTTGTAGCTATATACATTGCTGTTAGTCATGATTATCCTGACAATGCCTGGCCCATGGTTGGGCAGCAGATCGCCTGGATTGCGGTGGGCTTCCTGCTCAGCTTTATCCTCATGTTTTTTAATACCAAGTTTCTCTGGAAAATTACGCCCTATCTCTATGTTTTTGGTCTTAGCCTCATGGTCTTGCCTCTGATTTTTTACAGTGAATCGCTGGTAGCCTCCACTGGTGCTAAAAACTGGATTGCTATTCGTGGTGTGACCCTCTTTCAGCCCTCAGAGTTTATGAAGATTTCATATATTCTCATGCTGTCGCGGCTGGTGGTTCATTTTCTCCAGCAGCACAAGCAGGATGAGCGAACCCTGGCTTTAGACTTTTTTCTGATCCTGAAGCTTGGGCTCTACACAGTGCCTGTTCTGGTTCTGTTAACCCTTCAGAGTGATTTGGGGACAGCTCTGGTTTTTGTTGCTATATACGGCGGCATCGTGCTACTGTCAGGTGTTTCTTGGAAGATTATCCTGCCAGTCTTTCTGACGGGAGTCCTGCTGTTGGGAGGATTTCTCTTTATCTTTATTTCCGATGGCGGCCGTGCCTTTCTACATAATCTTGGCATGCCAACCTACCAAATCAATCGGATTTTGGCTTGGCTTCATCCTTTTGACTACGCTCAGACGACCACCTTCCAGCAAGCACAGGGACAAATCGCTGTCGGAAGCGGCGGTCTGACTGGTCAAGGCTTTAATGTTTCGAATCTCTTGGTTCCTGTTCGGGAAAGCGATATGATTTTCACCGTCATTGCAGAAGATTTTGGCTTTTTGGGCTCGACCTTGGTTATCATGCTTTATTTACTGCTGATTTATCGCATGCTCAAGATTACGATTAAATCCAACAACCAGTTTTATACCTATATCTCAACTGGCTTTATCATGATGCTGCTCTTCCATATCTTTGAAAATATTGGAGCGGTGACAGGAATTCTACCTCTGACAGGGATTCCGTTGCCCTTTATTTCACAGGGCGGCTCTTCCATCATCAGTAATCTTATTGGTGTCGGTCTCCTGCTGTCCGTCTCCTATCAGAACAGCCTGACGGATGAAAAGAAAGAGCGAATTCCTGCAGTCCGAAAAAAAGTCGTACTGAAGAAATTAAAATAAAAATAAAGCAAGTTTTTGACTCACAAATCAGATGCGATTTTGTGACTGGCTCATCTCAGAAAGGATATTTTCATGAAAAAAGCAGCCTTACTCTTAGCTCCCGGTTTTGAAGAAATAGAGGCCCTGACAGTTGTGGATGTCTTGCGCCGTGCAGGTCTTGTCTGTGATATGATTGGTTTTGATGAATCAGTGACTGGGTCTCATGCCATCACTGTTCAAGCGGATCAGGTCTGGAAGGGGCGGCTGGATGACTACGATATGGTCATCTTGCCAGGAGGGATGCCAGGATCGGCTAATCTCCGTGATGATGACCGCCTGATGCAGCTTTTGCAGGACTTTCAGCAGGCGGACAAATTCATCGCGGCCATTTGTGCCGCTCCGATTGCTCTTGATCGCGCAGGTATTTTGACTGGTAAGTATTTCACTTGCTATGATGGTGCGCAAGACAATATTAAAAATGGAACTTACCGTAAAGAAACAGTTCTTGTTGATGGGAAGCTGATTACTAGCCGTGGTCCATCGACTGCCTTGGCTTTCGCCTATGAGCTGGTTCGTCAGCTGGGAGGAGACGCTGACCAGTTGGCTGATGCCATGCTTTATACAGATGTATTTGGGAATTAAAAATATGCTGGGATTCATAATGTTTCCCAGCTTTTTTGAAGTCTTATTTATCTTCGCAGTCCTCTATATGGAAAGGGTTTAAAGATGTTGAAAAGGACGAAATCAGCAGCCATTTTTAAATTTTGGATTTTTTGAGATATTCTGTTTAGAAAAAGGGCTGAAAAAGTCGGAAAAGTGCTGGATTCGGGCAAATATTAGCCCCTTTTTCATGAAAATTATGGTATAATGAAAGGTATGAATTATCAAGATTACATCTGGGATTTAGGTGGAACACTCTTGGATAATTATGAAACTTCGACAGCAGCTTTTGTTCAGACTTTGAAAGAATACGGTCTGCAAGCTGGTCACGACGAAGTTTATAAGGCCCTCAAGGTGTCTACGGGCTATGCCGTCCAGCAGTTTGCTCCCCAAGAAAAAGACTTTTTGAAGTTTTATAAGGCCAATGAAGCAGAAGAATTGACTCATCCTGTCTTATTTGACGGCGCGGCAGAGTTGCTTAGGCGGATTGTGGCCAAGGGTGGTCGGAATTTTCTGGTCTCCCACCGGGACAACCAAGTGCTGGAAATCTTGGAAAAGACTGCCATTTCATCAGCATTTACAGAAGTGGTGACAGCTGCAAATGGTTTTCCAAGGAAACCCTCACCAGACTCCATGCTCTATCTAAAAGACAAGTATCGGATTTCCTCTGGCTTGGTTATTGGTGACCGTCCACTGGATATTGAAGCAGGGCAGGCAGCTGGCTTTGATACCTATCTCTTTGATAATATGCAGCATCTTGAAGAATTTATAGATATTGATTAGAAAAGGAACACTATGACAGAAGAAAAGCAACAAGATATACAGGCCCAAGAATATGATGCCAGTCAGATTCAGGTCTTAGAAGGCCTAGAAGCCGTTCGTATGCGTCCAGGGATGTATATCGGTTCGACCTCCAAGGAAGGTTTGCACCATTTAGTATGGGAAATTGTTGACAACTCGATTGATGAGGCGTTAGCTGGTTTTGCTAGCCACATTCAAGTCTTTATCGAAAAAGACAATTCCATCACAGTAGTGGATAACGGTCGGGGAATTCCTGTTGATATTCAGGAGAAAACAGGCCGTCCGGCCGTGGAAACCGTCTTTACTGTTCTCCATGCAGGAGGAAAATTCGGCGGTGGCGGATACAAGGTATCAGGAGGTCTGCACGGTGTGGGCTCTTCCGTTGTAAATGCCCTGTCCACTCAGCTGGATGTCCGCGTTTATAAAAACGGCCAGATTCATTACCAAGAATACAGTCGCGGTCAAGTAGTCGCAGACCTAGAAATCATCGGTGAGACAGATCGTACTGGTACGACAGTTCACTTTACACCGGATCCAGAGATTTTCACTGAAACAGTAGAATTTGACTTTGAAAAGCTCAATAAGCGGGTGCAAGAACTGGCCTTCCTCAATCGTGGTCTCAGAATTTCCATCACTGATAAGCGGGATGGAATGGAGCAGGCCAAGGATTACCACTATGAGGGCGGGATTGCCAGCTATGTCCAATACATCAATGAAAACAAAGATGTAATCTTTGAAACGCCGATTTATACCGACGGCGAAATGGACGATATTACGGTTGAAGTAGCTATGCAGTATACAACTGGCTACCATGAAACCGTCATGAGCTTTGCCAATAACATCCATACCCACGAGGGTGGAACGCATGAGCAAGGTTTCCGGACGGCCCTGACAAGGGTTATCAATGACTACGCTAAGAAAAATAAACTTCTCAAAGAAAACGAAGACAATCTGACTGGGGAAGATGTTCGTGAAGGACTGACAGCGGTCATCTCTGTCAAGCACCCCAACCCTCAGTTTGAAGGTCAGACCAAGACCAAGCTGGGCAATAGTGAAGTGGTCAAGATTACTAATCGCCTCTTTAGCGAAGCTTTCTCAGATTTTCTTTTGGAAAATCCTGCGGTAGCTCGAAAAATCGTTGAAAAAGGAATTTTGGCTTCTAAGGCTAGAATTGCTGCCAAGCGAGCTCGGGAAGTAACCCGCAAAAAGTCTGGCTTGGAAATCTCCAATCTGCCAGGGAAATTGGCTGACTGCTCGTCTAACGACCCTCAGGAAACTGAACTTTTCATCGTGGAGGGGGACTCAGCAGGTGGTTCAGCTAAGTCCGGCCGTAACCGTGAATTTCAGGCTATTCTGCCAATTCGTGGTAAGATTCTCAACGTTGAAAAAGCCAGCATGGACAAGATATTGGCCAATGAAGAAATCCGTAGTCTCTTTACTGCAATGGGAACTGGCTTTGGAGCTGACTTTGATGTCAGCAAGGCCCGTTACCAAAAATTAGTCATCATGACCGATGCCGATGTAGACGGTGCCCACATTCGAACCCTGCTCTTAACCTTGATTTACCGCTATATGAAGCCGGTTCTGGAAGCTGGATTTGTCTATATCGCTCAGCCGCCAATCTATGGTGTCAAGGTCGGAAGTGAAGTCAAAGAATACATCCAGCCAGGTGCTAATCAGGAAGAAGAGCTTCAAGCTGCTTTGGCTCGTTACAGTGAAGGTCGCTCCAAGCCAACCATTCAACGCTACAAGGGGCTCGGAGAGATGGATGACCATCAGCTGTGGGAGACAACTATGAATCCTGAACATCGCTTGATGGCGCAGGTTTCAGTGGATGATGCAGCGGAAGCTGACAAGATTTTTGACATGCTGATGGGGGATCGCGTTGAACCTCGTCGTGAATTTATCGAAGAAAATGCTGTATACAGTACGCTCGACGTCTAAAAAAATCAGAAAAATCAACCATTATGGGCAAAAATATGATATAATCATTATGTTTGCTTTATAGTAACAATGTGAAGGAGTTCTATATGTCTATTGGACTAGTTATTCTCGTTGCTGTGGTAGCTCTGCTTTTGGTTGTCGGCTATGGTACTGCAGTTCTGATGAGAAAGAGAAATGAAGCTTTACTTCAAAATTTGGAGGAGAGAAAAGAAGCACTCTATAATCTCCCTGTGAATGATGAAGTTGAAGAAGTAAAAAATATGCATTTGATTGGGCAGAGTCAGGTAGCCTTCCGTGAATGGAATCAAAAATGGGTAGACTTGTCCTTAAATTCATTTGCTGATATCGAAAACAATCTATTTGAAGCAGAAGGTTACAATAATTCTTTCCGTTTCATAAAAGCCAAGCATGCCATCGGCAATATTGAGAGTCAGATTGATTTGATTGACGAAGATATCAAGATGATTCGTGTAGCCTTGGAAGATCTTAAAGAGCAAGAGTCTAAGAATAGTGGCCGTGTGCTCCATGCCCTGGATTTGTTTGAAAAACTGCAAACTCAGGTGGCGGAGAATGCGGACTCGTATGGGCAAGCCTTAGCTGAGATTGAAAAACAGCTGGAAAATATCCAGTCAGAGTTTTCTCAGTTTGTGACCCTTAATTCTTCAGGTGACCCGGTTGAGGCGGCTGAAATCTTGGATAAGGCAGAGGATCATATTCTTGCTCTGACACATATCGTTGAGAAAGTTCCTGCCATTGTCGAAGAGTTGACTGTGAAACTGCCAGATCAGTTGGAAGACTTAGAATCTGGTCACCGTAAGCTCTTGGAATCTGGTTATCATTTTATCGAAACAGATATAGAGTCTCGCTTCCAGCAGCTTCATGCAAGCCTCAAACGCAACGAAGCCAACATTTCTGCCTTAGAGCTGGATAATGCCGAGTATGAAAATGAGCAAGCGCAAGAAGAGATTAACGCTCTCTATGAAATTTTTACGCGGGAAATTGAAGCCCACAAAGTAGTGGAGAAGTTGATTAAAAACTTGCCTAGCTATCTGGCTCATACAAAGGAAAACAACCAGCAACTCCAAAAGGAGATAGAACGTTTGTCTCAAACTTTCCTTCTCTCTGATACGGAAACTTCTCATGTCAAGGAGTTGCAGGCTGAGCTTTCTGCCCAGGAAGATGTGGTGTTGAGCGCGGTAGAAGATTCTTCTGAAACCAAGCAAGCTTATTCAGTGGTTCAGGAAGAGTTGGAAGCTATTCAAGAGCGTTTGAAAGAAATCGAAGATGAGCAGATTTCTCTTGGCGAAGCACTTGCAGAGATTGAAAAAGATGATGCCAATGCTCGTCAGAAAGTCAATATCTATGCTAACAAATTGCATACCATTAAGAGATATATGGAAAAACGCAATTTGCCAGGTATTCCAGATTCTTTCTTAGAAATTTTCTTCTCAACCAGCAATAATATTGAAGAGTTGGTTAAGGAATTGGAAGCTACACGAGTCAATATCGAATCAGTTAACCGTTGGCTTGAAATTCTAGGAAATGATATGGAGCAATTGGAAGAAGAAACCTATCGTATCGTCCAAGATGCTACCTTGACTGAGCAGCTGCTGCAGTATTCAAACCGCTATCGTTCCTTTGACGATAATGTACAAGCAGCCTTCAACAAGTCCTTGTATGTCTTTGAACATGACTACGACTATGCTCAATCCTTGGAAATCATTTCAAAAGCTTTGGATCTTGTCGAGCCAGGCGTAACAGAGCGCTTTGTGACATCCTACGAAAAAACACGCGAGAATATTCGTTTTTAAAAGAAGTTCCTTTGGGAACTTTTTTCTTTTGCAAAGAGAACGCTAGAGAACAGTCAGTAACAAGGATTCTGAGACTTCAATTTTTCCCAGCTTGTTTTGAAATAGAATTTCCTGTATAATACAAAACAATAGAAAGAATGAGGTCGGACAATGAAAACAATCAAAGGCTTGTTAGTCATGGATGTAGATAGCACCTTAATCATGGAAGAGGGGATTGACCTGTTAGGAGAAGAGGCGGGAGTAGGAGCTCAGGTTGCGACTATTACCGAGCGTGCCATGCAAGGGGAATTGGACTTTAAAGCTGCCTTACGTGAGCGTGTCGCACTTTTAAAAGGCCTGCCGGAGGATATTTTTGCTCGAATTGCTGAAAGGATTCACTTCACGCCAGGAGCCGAGGACTTGGTCAAGGAGTTGCATAAACGTGGTTATAAAGTAGGCTTGGTGTCAGGTGGTTTTCATGAAACGGTGGACAGACTGGCTGAGCAGCTTGGAATTGACTATGTCAAGGCAAATCGTTTGGAAATCCAGCAGGGCCTTTTGACAGGCCAAGTCTTAGGAGAGATTGTCACTAAGGATACCAAGCTTGCCATGCTAAAAGCATGGGCGGCTGAAAATAAATTGGAATTAAATCGAACAATTGCTATGGGGGACGGCGCCAATGATCTGCCTATGATTCAGACAGCTGGGATGGGAATTGCCTTTATGGCCAAGCCGATCGTGCGAGAGCAGGCTCCTTATCAGATTCAGGAATGTAATCTCTATCGGGTCATTGATCTTTTAGACAATAGAAAAGAATAGGAGAGAGGCATGCATATTCTAATTGCGCCGGATTCTTTCAAGGAAAGTTTGTCAGCTGCTCAGGTTGCTCAGGCTCTGCAGACGGGCTTTTCTCAGGCCTTGCCAGATGCCAGCTTTGACTTGCTGCCGGTGGGTGACGGGGGCGAGGGTACAATGGCTGCGCTGACAGCAGCCTTGGGATGGGCTGAATTTTACCACACTGTAACCGGCCCCTTTGGCCAGCCGGTGAAAATGCCTTATGCTAGAAATGGTCAGCAAGCACTTTTTGAAATGGCTGACTTGGTCGGACTCGCGTCTATTCCGCAGGAAAAACGAAATCCCTTGGCCATAGAGACCAAAGGATTGGGAGAATTGATTTTGCATCTGGCTGAAGACGGTGTCAGAAAGATTTTAGTTGGTGTTGGAGGTTCGGCTAGCAACGACGGTGGGATTGGACTAGCAGCGGGCCTAGGCTATGAATTTTTCGATGCGGATAACAATAGGCTGCGCCCCATTGGCTCGTCTTTGGGAAAGGTCGCTCGAATTTCAGCTGAGCAGGTTCCCGCTTTCTTGAAAGAAGTTGAGATTGAGATTTTGACTGACGTTGACAATCCTCTTTGTGGAGTGCGCGGTGCGACAACTGTTTTCGGAGGTCAGAAAGGTCTAGCTCCCCTACTCTTTTCTCAAGTAGACCAAGCTATGTCTGATTTCTATCAGTTGGTCGATCCTCAGGTAATTGATATGGATGGAGCTGGGGCTGGAGGCGGAATGGCAGCAGGACTGGTTGCTTTTGCCGGAGGAAAAATTGTTTCGGGTATTGAAACATGTCTAAATTTACTGGATTTTGATGACAGAGTCAAAAAAGCGGACTTGGTCGTAGTGGGCGAAGGACGGATGGATCGTCAATCTTTGGCGGGCAAGGCACCAGTCGGGGTCGCAAGACGAACACCAGAAGGCATCCCTGTACTGGCGATTTGCGGCAGTCTGGCAGATGATTTACCGGATTTCCCAGTTGAGAATATCCAGGCAGCTTTTCCGATTATTGCGCGAGCAGATAGTTTGGATAGGATTCTAGAGCAGGCGGAGCAAAATTTGATTCGCACAGCAAGAAATATTGGCAATGTACTAAAAATGAAAAAAAGCGGTTAGTCCGCCTTTTTTAGTAGGTATTCAATTTCTTTAACTATCATGCCCTTTTCAAAGAAGAAGATATCACAAGACAGGTCACCAAAATCATTTTCTAAAATGGTCACAATCCGATTCTGGTCGGGACTAAGCTGATAATAGGTGCAACGAAACTGGACGGGGTTGTTATGGTAGACTTTTTGAATTTTAGTCAGGTAGTCAGCTTTACCTTTGATGATTTCGATTGTATCACCCTGTAATTCCCAGCTAACTTGATCAGAAAGAAAGGTCTCATAGGTTTGCCAATCGCGCTGATTTTCAGCTTCAAAAAAGGCAAAAAGTTTTTCTAAATTTGTCATCTTACCCAAACCATTTTTTCCAGAGAGGGCGCTTTTCCTTTGCAGGTTTTTCTGCTGGCTGAAGGAGACTAGCAAACTGTTGGCTTATGTCCTTGTCATCTACTTGGACAAGATGGTCGCTATGGACAATCAGGCCAAAAGGAGAAGACTGGTAATCGCTAGAGACGATAGTGGCTTCGCAGCCTAGCTCCTTAGCAGTTTTTAGATAAAAGATTTGATTGCCAGACTCGACTTCTGGAGAAATTTTGACAATTACTGGTTGGCAGTTTTTCATGATGCTGCTGAGCATTTCCTTGAAATGAATACGAATGAGAGAGCTGTTAGCTTGCTCAATGGAGCAAGAAGCCAGCACTCGCTCCTCAAAAGTCCCTAAAAACCTACGCTGTTCATCAGGGTTTAGCTTGACTCCGCCCTGAGCTTTTTCCATGATTACTTTATTAATATCAGTCATAATAAAATTGTACCATAAAAGGAGAAATTCTAAAAGGTCGAATCTTCTTTCTGATTTGCCGGAAAAACATTTATATAGTAAGTTTGGAATCGTTTTCTTGTGCAAAAGTTCTCAAATTTGCTTAGATTCTCTATTTTTCCTTGAAAAAAAAGCGTTTTTGAGGTATCATAGACTAGTAAATAATTTTAAATAATAAGGAGAGTAAGAAATGTCAATTATTACTGATGTTTACGCTCGCGAAGTCCTAGACTCACGCGGTAACCCAACACTTGAAGTAGAAGTTTATACTGAATCAGGTGCTTTCGGACGTGGTATGGTTCCTTCAGGAGCTTCTACAGGTGAGCACGAAGCAGTTGAACTTCGTGATGGCGACAAATCTCGTTACGGTGGTCTTGGTACACAAAAAGCAGTTGATAATGTAAACAACGTTATCGCTGAAGCTATTATCGGTTACGATGTTCGTGACCAACAAGCCATCGACCGTGCAATGATCGCTTTGGACGGTACTCCTAACAAAGGTAAATTGGGTGCGAACGCAATCCTTGGTGTGTCTATCGCTGTAGCTCGTGCTGCTGCTGACTACCTTGAAGTGCCACTTTACAGCTACCTTGGCGGATTCAACACTAAAGTTCTTCCAACTCCAATGATGAACATCATCAACGGTGGATCTCACTCAGATGCTCCAATCGCATTCCAAGAGTTCATGATCTTGCCAGTTGGTGCTCCAACATTCAAAGAAGCTCTTCGTTACGGTGCTGAAATCTTCCACGCTCTTAAGAAAATCCTTAAATCTCGTGGTTTGGAAACTGCCGTTGGTGACGAAGGTGGATTCGCTCCTCGTTTTGAAGGAACTGAAGATGGTGTAGAAACTATCATCGCTGCTATCGAAGCTGCTGGTTATGTTCCAGGTAAAGATGTATTTATCGGATTTGACTGTGCATCATCAGAATTCTACGATAAAGAACGTAAAGTATACGACTACACTAAATTTGAAGGTGAAGGCGCTGCTGTTCGTACATCTGCAGAACAAATCGACTACCTTGAAGAGTTGGTTAACAAATACCCAATCATCACTATCGAAGATGGTATGGATGAAAATGACTGGGATGGTTGGAAAGCTCTTACTGAACGTCTTGGTAAGAAAGTACAACTTGTTGGTGACGACTTCTTCGTAACAAACACTGACTACCTTGCACGTGGTATCAAAGAAGGTGCTGCTAACTCAATCCTTATCAAAGTTAACCAAATCGGTACTCTTACTGAAACTTTTGAAGCGATTGAAATGGCTAAAGAAGCTGGTTACACTGCAGTTGTATCACACCGTTCAGGTGAAACCGAAGATTCAACAATCGCTGACATCGCAGTTGCAACTAACGCAGGTCAAATCAAGACTGGTTCACTTTCACGTACAGACCGTATTGCTAAATACAACCAATTGCTTCGTATCGAGGATCAACTTGGTGAAGTTGCTCAATACAAAGGTCTTCAAGCTTTCTATAACTTGAAAAAATAATCTAACAAGATATAAGAGGAGCTAGGACTAAGTCCTAGCTTTTTTGATGTGTAAAGATATATCAATGGATATTTTTTGATTTAGGATTCCCCCTAATTGATGAGAGGGAGATTTATCATTTTTTCCTAGAAGTAGTGCGTAGGGCTGGTCATGATTTTTCCCTTGAAAAATTAGAGGACAAGATGACAGTTTTTATTTAGGAAAACATAATCAAGAATACCCTGCGTTTCCTTGTGACTACATGGTTGAAAAAGTGAGTGATTTACTAAAGATTTTATAGCTTTCTTGTATCAAAATCAGTATTTTATGGTATACTAGCAAAGTGGAAGGAGGAGTACAATGGAAGAATTATTAAATCAGGTCTTACTATCACAGGATAGGGAAGTTTTTAATCAGATATTTGACGATTACTATCCCATTGATATTGCTCTTTCTTTGGAGGCCTTGGAGGATGAGGAAGGGAATCTCCTCAAAACCTTTACGGAAATGGCTAGTGATGATCAATTGGTAGAGATTTTAAAAGAAGCCGAGCCGGAGTTGCAACGACAGATTATCCAATCGATTTCTTTCAAACGTACCAGCACTCTTTTTTATCTTATGCCAGATGATGATGTGGTAGATATTTTGGGTTACTTGAGTGTGGACTTGCGTAAGCAATACTTAAGTATGATGAAAAATGCCAGTCAAGAGAATTTGAAAGCTATGTTGGCTTACGATCCTCAGACAGCTGGTGGTCTGATGACGAAAGAATTCATTACCTTAAATGAAAATCTGACCGTCTCAGCAACTCTCAATAAATTGAGAGAAATTTCGCCCAATACAGAAGTTATTGATACCTTATTTATTAGAAATGTGCATCATTCGCTAGTTGGCTGGATTGATATCCGTGATTTGTTTATTCATGATGCGGAGATGAAACTCAGCGAATTTATGAACACTCAGTTAGTGACTGTGACGCCAGAGGTTGACCAAGAAGAGGTAGCCCAGCTTTCTGCCAAATATAATTTATCTGTCGTACCGGTCGTCAATCATCGGCAGGTATTGCTAGGAATCATCACAATTGACGATATCGTCGATGTTTTGCAAGAAGAGTACCAAGAAGATATCTTGCGGATGGGTGGTGTCCAAGAAAGTGAAGAAATTGGAGGACCTTTCAAAGAATCACTCAAGAAACGCTTACCTTGGTTAATGATTAACCTAGTAACAGCATTTCTAGCTTCTGCGACAGTAGCACTTTTTGATGATACGATTTCAAAAGTTGTAGCATTAGCAGCGATTAGTCCTATTATCACGGGAATGGGCGGAAATTCTGCCTCTCAGACACTTGCTTTGGTTATCCAGGGGATTGCCTTGGGCAAACTAGATCTGAAAGAAGATCGGTATTTAGTATTCAAAGAAATCGTGCTAGCTTTGGTTAATGGTTTCTTTACTGGCTTGATTGCAGCGATTGTCATGTTTGTCTTCTATCAAAATTTCTATCTGTCTGTTATTGTGGTATTGGCTATGATGATCAATCTAGCATGTGGTGCTCTATTTGGTTACTTTGTACCGTTGATTATCAAGACCTTGAATCAGGATCCGGCTCTAGCCTCGACTATTTTCATTACCACGGCAACAGATGTATTGGGTTATCTAGCTTTTCTAGGCTTAGCACAAATTTTTTTACCATTGATTTTATAAAAAATGATACACAAAAAACGCTTGATTTTTCAAGCGTTTTTGTTATGTTTACTTAGAACAAACCTTTAATTTTATCAATCGCGCCGCTAGCCATTTCATTTCCAGCTACTAGTTTTTTAGCTTGATCAAGGTATTCACCGAGTTTGTCTTTGTTTTCTTCAATAAATTTTTTGGCACCATCAAAGTCTTTCTTTTCAATCATTTCTTTTACTTGGTTAAATAAATCTACTGAATTCATAGATGTTGCTCCTTAGTAATTTTTTATACTATTTAATCAAATTTCTAATAGAAAGACAAGAATTCTGCTTATTTAAAGGTCACACAAACAGCTTCGGGAATATAGAAATCATGGGAGATTTCTGTTAATTTTCCACTTTCAGCATCGCGTTTGAAGATGGTTGCATTGTCAGAGTCTTGATGGACAGCGATGATATGGTTTTGATCCGGTGTGATGTTGAAATCCCGTGGATTTTGACCATTGGTAGGTACAATCTGGATTAACTCCAAGCTGCCGTCAGCTAAGATTTTGTAAACGGCAAGAGAGTCATGACCGCGGTTGGAACCGTAGAGGAACTTGCCATCAGCAGACAGACGGATAGCAGCTGTTCCGTTTGCGCCTTCAAAGTCCTCTGGTAAGGTGGAGATAGTTTGCAAGTGTTCAAAATGGCCGACTCCATCGTAAATTAGGACTTCAATAGTAGAATTAAGCTCACAGATCAAATAGGCGATTTTATAATGATGGTGGAAAACGATATGGCGGGCACCAGCTCCAGCGGCACACTTGTAGGTATCCAGAGAGGTAATCTTTCCGTCTTCAGCAACATCATAAGTGGTTACTTCATCAGTTCCCAAGTCGCAAGTGATCAGGTATTGATCTGGTGTAAGGTCTGCGTAGTGGACATGGGCAGACGCTTGGTTGGCGTGTGGTCCTTGACCTTGATGGCTAGCTGAGTCAGCAAGGTCAAGTCTGCCATCAGCCAGGCGTTTGTAGACCAGAACTTGCCCTTTATGATAATTGGCACCGTATACCAAGTCACGTTCCTCGTCGACTGCGACATAGCAAAGCGGAGCCCCTTCTTCAACGACATGGTTGAGGAGCTGACTTGCCTGGTCAAAGGCTGCAATACCCCCCTGTCCGTCCTTTGCTCCGACAGAATAGAGATGTCCAGCCTTGTCAAAGGCTAGGTAGGTTGGACTGGGCTCTTCAGCAACCAAGGTCAAGTTTTCTAGTGTTTCCTTGTTAGAATTAAAATCTGCCTTGTAAATTCCCTTGGAATCTCTGCGAGTATAGGTTCCAAAGTAAACTGTTTGTGTCATTCCATTACCTCTTATATATTTAGATTGCTTGCTACTATTATATCATAAAAGCAGATGATAGGTCTTAGAGCGAAGGATTTGCCTGATTTTCAAAAGAATAGTATTGATTCGAAAAAACAGATAAAAAACAGATAGCGGGTAGGAAGGGGATAGATGGCTTTGTTAGAATAGAATTGTTCAAAAAAACAAATACTGTCAGGAAGCAACAAACTTCCTGCTTGCTAAAACAAAGGAGAAATCAAATGAACGTTAAAAAAATTGCTATGCTCGTTGCCCTTATCGGAATGTCAGGATTCTTTTTAGCCGCATGCGGAAATAAAGAAGCAGATAACTCAGAAATTAAGGATGGAAAACAAGTGGACTTCCAGAAGGATGCTGTTGATAAGAAAACTAAGACAGTCGATGGCAAAGAAGTGACAGAATACACAATGCCTGATGGGAACGTTATCCAAATCCCGGCAGATGGTGAGGAAATTCCGGAAGATGGATCAGGATCTAGCTCAGAAGCTGAATAAAGATTAAAACGTGTAGGTTGGAGGCAATATGTTTCGAAGAAAAAAAATGAATCGTAAGACCATTCTATTGGGCAGCACGGTCATTCTCGCTTGTGCTGGGCTGGGAGGCTATCTGTATTTTAGACAGATCAATCAAGAACAGGCCATGAAAATGGTAGATAAGACGATTGATTCGCTGACAGTCCAAGAAGCTGTCAACAACAGTAAAAAAACAAGCCTGGTTTTATCTGGGGAAGTAGTTGCCAACAATAGCAGTAAGGTCAAGATTGACCCTTCTAAGGGGGAAGTCAAGGAAGTATTTGTCAAAAATGGTGATACCGTTACACAAGGACAGCCGCTCTTTTCCTATGTGACAGAGCAGCAATTGACAGCCCAGTCGGCTCAATATGATGCTCAGTCCAAAGCTAATGGCATTACAGCTGCTCAAAACAGCGCTGCGATTAAATGGGAAACCTATAATCGCAAGCTGGCCAGTCTCAATGCTCTCAAAGACAAATACAATTCCAGTCAGGATGAGTCACTGCTAGAGCAGATTAAGTCTGCTGAAGACGAGCTGGCTCAAGCGCTGAGCGATGCCAAGACGGCGGATAATGAAGTAACGACAGCTCAGATCGAGGCTGAAAAGGCTCAGGTGACAGCTCAGACAGAATCAGACCGGATGAAGTATGATACTGTGACTGCCGATACAGCAGGAACAATTACCTCTATGAATGAAGATTTGCCCAATCAGTCCAAGGCTAAAAAGGAAGAAGAAAACTTTATTGAGATTATGGACAAGTCCAAAACTCTGGTTAAAGGAACTGTCAGTGAATTTGACCGTGAAAAGCTGAGTGTCGGTCAGAAAGTGGAAGTGGTGGATCGCAAGGATCCTAAGAAACGCTGGAGTGGTACGGTAACTCAGGTCGGCAGTCTGACAGCAGAAAATACTTCCAATAATAATGGTGGGAATAAGCAACAGGAAAATCCCAACCAAGGTAAGTATCCTTATACTGTTGAGCTGGATCAAGGTGGTGAAATGCCACTGGTGGGCTCTCATTCCTATGTCAACATCGTGGAAAATGCTCCTGAGGCCGGCAAGGTAGTAGTCAATAAGGCCTATACTTTCAGTAAAAACGGCAAGACCTATGTCTGGAAGGTAGAGGGTAAGACTCTGAAAATGCATGAAGTCAAGACCAAGAAAGTTTCTGACCGTTTGGTGGAGATTACAGAAGGTTTGACTATGCAAGATACCATTTCGACCCCAAGAGCAGGTATGGAAGAAGGGATGGAGGTAGGACAGCATGTTAAAGCTTAAGGATATCCACAAATCTTATCAGCAGGGCAGTCAGGAATTCCCAATTTTAAAAGGAATTGATCTGCATGTGAAAGAGGGGGATTTTCTGGCTATCATGGGACCGTCTGGATCTGGCAAGTCCACTCTGATGAACATTATCGGCTGTCTGGATAAGGCAAGTTCAGGGACTTATCATATTGAAGGGACAGATGTGTCTGAGCTGTCTGACAATCAGCTGTCCGATTTGCGCAATCAGAAGATTGGCTTTGTTTTTCAAAATTTTAACCTTATGCCCAAGCTGACGGCCTGTCAAAATGTGGAACTGCCTCTGACTTACATGAAAATTCCTAAAAAAGAGAGACGGGAGCGGGCGCTGGAAATGCTGCGATTGGTCGGGCTGGAAGAAAGAAGTGATTTCAAGCCTATGGAGCTGTCCGGTGGTCAGAAACAGCGGGTAGCCATTGCACGAGCCTTGGTAACCAATCCCAGCTTCATCCTTGGGGACGAACCAACGGGGGCCCTGGATACCAAGACCAGTGTGCAGATTATGGATCTTTTCAAGCAGTTTAATGATGAGGGTAAGACCATTGTCATCATTACCCATGAGCCGGAAGTAGCCCAACTCTGCAAGCAGACGGTTATCCTGCGGGACGGTAATATAGAGAGCAAAGCGATAGGATAGAAAGGAAGCTGTATGGAAGATATTTTTGTAGCTCTGAATTCAATCTTGTCGCATAAAATGCGCTCTATGCTGACCATGTTGGGGATTATCATCGGGATAGGCGCTATCATCGCTATCTTTTCCATCATTGAGGGAAATACGGAAAATACCAAGCGTCAGCTCATCGGCGGGAATAATAACACAATCAAGGTTGTATATGACAAGAAAAGTGCCATCGATCCAACCATTCCAGAGAAATCTCAAGCTCAGAAACCTTCTTATATTCCCTTTATGGGAGAGGATGTGTTGAGTAAGATTAAGGAAATCTCTGGGGTCAAGAATGCTCTGCTGACCTATGGTACAGATGAGAAGATTTACTACCTGAGCCAAAAGTCATCTGGGAAGATTCAGGCGGTTTCGCAGACAGCCGCTGACATCAAGCAGCAACGCCTGCTAGAAGGTGAAGGATTTGACTCAGAAGCCTTTAAAAATCAAGAGCAGGTGACCTATCTGGAAAAGTCCCTTTATGACAGTCTTTTTCCAAAGGGGGATGGTATCGGCAAGTATGTGGAAGTCTTGGGCAATCCCTTTAAGGTTATTGGCGTATTTGAGTCAACTGAACAGAGTGGCTTAACAGCTGGTGCGGAAAAGGTGGCCTATATTCCCCTGCAGCAGTGGCATCGGATTTTTGATACCTTTAATGTCAGTCCTGAAGTGACGGTCCAAACCCACAAGGCAGATGATTTGAAGAAGGTGGCCAAGAAAGTCAGCGATTATCTCAATGAGCAGATGCCACCATCAGACTATATGTTTGGTGTGCTCAACCTGCAGGAATTTGAACGGCAACTGGACAATCTCAACAAGTCTAACTTCGTCTTGCTAGCAGGTATTGCCAGCATCTCTCTCCTAGTCGGAGGTATCGGTGTTATGAATATCATGCTGGTTTCAGTGACAGAGCGGACTCGTGAAATCGGGATTAAAAAGGCTCTGGGAGCTAGACGGAAGATCATTCTCAAGCAGTTCCTGATTGAGGCAGTCATCCTGACCCTGATGGGAGGAATTATTGGCGTGGTGGCTGGTATCGCCTCGGGCTTTGCCATCACCCAGTCTCTAGCCTATCCGTATATTCTATCCCTCTTTTCTGTCTTTGTAAGTTTGCTCTTTTGTTGTATAATAGGAGTAGTATTTGGGCTCCTGCCAGCTGTGAAAGCATCCAAGCTGGATCCAATCGAAGCCCTGCGATTTGAATAGGTAAAGGAGAAACATCTAAGTATGCACAAGATTCTAGTGGTGGAAGATGATACGACGATTAATCAAGTGATTTGCGAGTTTTTAAAGGAAAGTCAGTATGAGGTGAGGCCAGTATTTGACGGAGGCGATGCCTTGCAGGCTTTTGAAGAAGAGCCCTTTGATCTAGTCATCTTAGATATGATGCTGCCGACCAAGAGTGGGCTGGAAGTGCTGAAGGAAATCCGCAAGACTTCTCAGATTCCGGTCATGATTTTGACAGCACTTGACGACGAGTATACCCAGCTGGTCAGCTTTAACCATCTCATCAGTGATTATGTAACCAAGCCTTTTTCACCGCTAATCTTGGTCAAACGGATTGAGAATATTCTGCGCAGAAATACGGTTGCTTCAGAGATTGCTGTTGGCGACCTGACGGTTTCTATTGATGACTGCACGGTTTACTGGCAGGGTGAGAAGATGCCTCTGACCAAGAAAGAATTTGAAATCTTGCAGACTCTGGCTAAGAGGAAGGGCCACTTGGTGACCCGTGATCAGCTGATGAATACCATTTGGGGCTACAGCGAGCTGGATAGCCGGGTGCTGGATAATCATATCAAGAACATCCGTAAAAAGATTCCTGGTGTGCCGCTGAAAACCATTACAGGTATGGGCTACCAGCTTGGAGGAGAAGACAAGTGAAAATTGTCAAAAAGAACTTTCTCTTGACCTCGTCCATCATTTTCGTGGTGGTGACTATCGTTCTAGCAAGTCTTTACTTTGCCATGCCGGTGTATTATCAGCAGGTTAAGAGCGGAGAGGCTCAGCGGGAATTTGACCAAGTTTCCAAGCAAGTCAAGGGAAAGTCCAGTCAGCAAATCGGTGAGCTCTTGAGTGATTATAGTAAAAAGAGCAATCTGATTTGGTTTACCTTGTTGGCGAAAGACAATACTATTCTCTATCCCTCTCTTGAGGCAGGAGATGAAAGTTCTCTGCAGCTGACCATCGTTCCAACGATTGCCAACAGCGACTATGAGAGCAAGAGTTTATCAGAAAGTTTTCGAACTTCAGATGGTAAAGAAGTTGTCCTGAGAGGCGAATATTCCTTACAGCCGGTTTCTGATGCTAGTCGGATTTTGCTCAATCTCTATCCATTTGTCTTGCTTGTATCTCTAAGTTTGGGTGGTCTGGCTGCCTATCTCTATAGCCGGACTTCCAGTCAACGGATCAAAGCCATCTCTAAGAGTACCCGTCAAATGACGAGTCTGGCTCCAGATGTGACTTGTCAGGTCAAGGGGCGCGATGAGATTGCTGAACTGGCCCAAGACATCAATCATCTCTATGCTAATCTACTGACCAGTATCGAAGCTCTGCGCCTAGAAAATGAAAAGGTAGCAGAAAGCGAGCGGGAAAAAGCTGAGTTTTTGCGGATGACATCGCATGAGCTCAAGACACCCATTACCAGCATGATGGGGATGGTCGATGGCATGATCTATGGAGTAGGAGAGTTCAAGGATAGAGACAAGTATTTGCAGAAGTGCCGAGAAATCCTAGAGGAGCAGTCGGAGTTAGTCCAGTCTATCTTAGCCATTTCTAAACTGGAGATGAAGACCGAAACCGAACAGGAAGTCTTTTCACTCAAGCAGGTCTTGGAGGAAAATCTGAGCACCTATCGAGTTTTAGCAGATGTCAGACACTACCATTTTCAGGTTGAGCTGGCAGAAGCGAAGGTTAAGGGGAACCGCACCTATCTGCTCAAGGCTATCAAGAATCTTCTGGACAATGCCTTTCATTATACAGTAGAAGGTGGACAGATTCTACTTAGTCTGGAAGAGCGTAAGCTAGTCATCGAAAATGAAGCGGAACGCGTCTTAAACAAAGACCAAATTCAGCAGATTTTTCGGCCTTTCTACCGGCCAGACTACAGTCGCAATCGCAAGGATGGTGGGACTGGTCTGGGACTCTTTATCGTTCAGCAAATTTTGGACAAGCATGGTCTGCGTTACCAGTTTGAAGCCGTTGATGGGCGGAAGATGCGCTTTAGCATTTCTCTGCCAGCTGTCGAGAAATAGCCTTGCATTCTAACTGGCCCTGCAGGAGCCGAAGAGAGAAGTCAGAAGCTGTATTTTGCGAAAAATACAAGTCTCCTGTCTCCTCTCTTTTTTTGCTTTTCCCTATAGCTGAGCAGAGAATTTTTCTCCGAAAAATGTTACAATGAAATGACAAGTTAAAGGAGGAGAATATGGAGCACAAAGAAAAAGATTTTAGCCTATCTTGGTTTTTTAAATGGTTTTTGGATAACAAGGCCATTACAGTATTTCTAGTAACCCTTTTGATGGGACTGAATATTTTTATACTTAGTAAAATCAGTTTTATTTTTAGCCCAGTCATTGAATTTTTGGGAGTAATCATGTTGCCGGTTATTTTAGCTGGCCTGCTTTATTATCTGTTAAATCCCATCGTCGACTGGATGGAAAAGCACAAGATTAATCGACTGGTTGCTATTACCATTGTCTTTGTTTTAATTGCTTTTTTGATTATCTGGGGCTTGGCTGTTGCTATTCCTAGCTTGCAGCATCAGGTCATGGCTTTTGTCAGAAATGTTCCAGCTTATCTGAAGCAGGCTGACAAGTTTATCGACGATGTCGTGACTAAGTATATTTCGGCAGATTTCAAGCCGCAGATTGAGGAATACACTAGCAATCTGTCTAGCCAGATTACCGATTGGGCCAGCAATTTTTCATCGCGGGCAGTCAATTGGGCGGGGAACTTAATCAGTACAACTTCGCAGATTGTCGTGGCTATTATCATCATGCCATTTATCCTTTTTTACCTGCTGAGAGACGGGAAAAATCTGAAAGGCTATGTGACCCAGTTTCTGCCGACTAAATTCCGCGCTTCCTTTGGTCAAGTGATGACGGATATCAACAGCCAGCTGGCTAACTATGTGCGTGGTCAGGTGACGGTTGCTATCATTGTAGCTCTGATGTTTATCGTTTTCTTCAAGATTATTGGCCTTCGCTATGGTGTCACTCTTGGAGTAATTGCGGGCGTTCTCAATCTGGTACCTTATCTGGGCAGCTTTTTGGCCATGCTTCCGGCTCTGGCAATAGGTTTGATTGCTGGCGGTCCAGTGATGCTGGCTAAAGTCATTGTCGTTTTCATCATTGAGCAGACTATTGAGGGGCGTTTTGTTTCTCCTCTGGTCTTGGGCAGTCAGCTCAGCATTCATCCGATTACGATTTTATTCGTATTATTGACTTCCGGTACTATGTTTGGCATTTGGGGCGTTTTCCTGGGAATTCCTGCCTATGCTTCGGCCAAGGTAGCTATTGCAGCCATCTTTAAGTGGTATCAAAAAGTAAGTGGCCTTTATGAAGCCGATTTTGAACAAGAAGGAGAAATCAGTGAGCAAGAGTGAGCATATGTTGGCAGCTTTACAGGAGCAGGACCTAGCTCTGGCTGACCGCTATTTCGAGCAAGCCCTGACTACAGACAGCGAAGAAGAATTATTGGATTTGGCCGATTACTTAGAGAGTATCGGCTTTTTCCCTCAGGCCAAGCGTATTTTTGAAAAGTTGGCTCCTGACTATCCAGCTTCTTATATCAGTCTGGCAGCTATTGCCAGTGACGATGGGGACTTGGAGCAGGCATTTGCCTATCTGGAGGAGATTCAGCCAGGCAGTGACTGGTATGTCGCTGCTCTCTTGGCTAAGGCTGACCTCTATCAGCTAGAGGGGCTGCCTGATGTCGCTCGTGAAAAACTGGCTCAGGCAGCGGAGCTGACTGATGAGCCTTTGGTAACCTTTGGTCTGGCTGAGATAGATTTTGAGCTGGGGGATTTTTCTCAGGCGATTAAGGAGTATGCCCAGCTAGACAATCGTACAATCTTTGAGCAGACAGGTGTCTCGACCTATCAGCGGATTGGAGTCTGCTATGCTAGTCTTGGGAAATTTGCAGTGGCCATTGAGTTTTTGGAGAAAGCTGTTGAGCTGGAATATGATGATGCTGCGGTTTATGAGCTGGCAACTATATTAGCGGACCAGGAAGAATACCAGAAGGCCAATCTTTATTTCAAGCAGCTGGATACTCTGTCGCCAGATTTTGAAGGCTACGAATATGGCTATGCCCTATCTCTTCATGCGGAGCATCGGACGGCTGAAGCCCTGACTCTTGCCCAGCAAGGCTTGGCTAAGAATCCTTTTGAGACTCGGCTCTTGCTCTTAGCCTCACAGCTTTCTTATGAACTTCATGATGAGGAAGCGGCTGAACATTATCTCTTGCAGGCTCAGGAAGATGCGGATGATTTGGAAGAGATTGCCTTGCGACTGACGACTCTTTATTTGGAGCAAGAGCGCTTTGAGGAGCTTTTAGAATTTGCAGAGCAAGAAGTTGATAATGCTTTGACCCGCTGGAATCTGGCGCGTGCTTATCAGGCCTTGGAAAATCTGGGAAAAGCAGAGGAACTCTATAACCAACTGGCTCATGAACTGCAAGATAATCCAGAGTTTCTGGAGCAGTATGTCTATCTTTTGCGTGAACTAGGCAGATTCGAAGAAGCTAAAAGGGCTGCTGCTTCTTACTTGAGACTAGTACCTGATGATGCTAGTATGCAGGAACTTTATGAAAGCTTATAAGAGCAATCGCTCAGCCCTTTCCCGCGATTTATGGTATAATGATTGGCAGTAGAAATTCAGTAAGCACATGTAACGATGCTTAGTCTTTAGGCTCTTTTAAAGATAGCAGCTGTTTATAAGGATGTATTAGCTAGCTGAACGAATAATCTAATAAAAGAAAAAGGAAAAAGAATGGCAGAACCAATCAAATTATTTCAATATAATACTTTGGGAGCTTTGATGGCTGGTCTTTACGATGGCAGTATGACTGTTAGAGAGCTGCTGCAGTATGGAGATTTGGGCTTGGGAACGCTGGACTCTATTGATGGTGAGCTCATTATTCTCGATGGTAAGGCTTATCAGGCAAAGGGATCTGGAGAGGTGCCAGAAGTGGTTGAAGTGTCGCCGGATATGACTGTGCCTTACGCAGCAGTTGTTCCCCATCAGGCGGAGGTCATTTTCCGTCAGCGCTTTGAGATGAACGACAAGGAGCTGGAAAAGCGGATTGAGTCTTACTATGATGGGGAAAATCTTTTCCGCTCTATCAAGATTCATGGTGATTTCGCCCGCATGCATGTTCGGATGATTCCCAAGTCTACAACGGAGCGGAAGTTTGCAGAAGTAGCGGTCAATCAGCCTGAGTACTGTAAGGAAAATATCACTGGAACCATCGTTGGTATCTGGACACCTGAGATTTTCCACGGGGTCAGTCTGGCAGGCTATCATCTGCATTTTGTATCGGATGATCTGACTTTTGGCGGACATGTTATGGATTTTGTTATCAAAGAAGGTGTCGTCGAGTTGGGGGCTGTAGACCAGCTGGATCAGCGTTTCCCAGTACAAGATCGCAAGTATCTCTTTGCCAAGTTTAACATGGATGAGATGAAAGAAGATATGGAAAAGTCGGAATAAATAGCAGGGGCTAGCATTGTTTGCTGCCCTCTTTTTTGATATAATTGGAAAAAGAATAGAGGAGAAGTGAAGCTATGATTTATTTGGTAAACGCCAGCCCAAATAGGAATGGCAATAGTTTTAAGCTGGGGCACTTTTTTCTGCGAGATAGAGATTATGAGGCTCTTCAATTAGTGGACTACCACATTGAGCAATATGGCCAGTCAGCAGAAAACGATCAGTTCTTTCAAGTCTATGAGCAGCTGAGCCAAGCCGATGTACTGGTGTTTACCAGTCCTATTTATTGGTGGTCTTTTTCGGGTCTGCTAAAAACTCTGTTGGACCGAGTAGCTGATGTGCATGAGCCGCAAGAAGCACTCAAGGGCAAAAAGGTGTTCCTGCTCTTGCAAGGTTCTCAGCCCAGCAAAGAAATTGAAATGCTGGACTACGTAATGAGCCGCTTTTGCCAGAACTGCGGACTCAAATATGAGGGGCTGGCAGTAACCACTCATGAACTGAAAGAAATCGACGGTTGGGAATTAACGTCCCTGAAAGAAAAATTAGATAAGGTTTTATCTGAAGGTTAAAAGTAAGAAGATTCGTTTGCGGATCTTCTTTATTTTTTGGCTTCAAGCCAGTTTTTCTCGCAGAGAAAAACAAGAAAACCACCAGCTAAGCTGGTGGCTGCCAAGGCTTTGAGCTTTCATTTCTTTTTCCTGGTATAATCTACTTGTTCAGGTAAGACAAAGGAGGAAAAAGAAATGGCTAAAACCAGTTACAGTTTATCACATACCAAATGGATGTGCAAATATCATATCATCTTTACCCCCAAGTACCGCAGAAAAACCATTTACTACAAAATAAGACGAGATCTCATTGAGATTTTTCGTCATCTATGTCAATACAAAGGTGTGGAAATTATTGAGGGACATATGATGCCAGATCATGTTCACATGCTTGTCTTGATTCCTCCAAAACTTTCGATTTCCGATTTCATGGGATATTTGAAAAGCAAGAGTGCTTTGATGATATTTGATAAACATGCCAACCTAAAATATAAGTATGGCAATCGAAAGTTTTGGGCGAGAGGGTACTATGTAAGTACCGTTGGCTTCAATGAAAAGACAGTTGCCAAATATATTCGCGAGCAAGAGAAAAATGACATTGCCTTGGATAAGTTAAGTGTCAAAGAGTACGAGGATCCGTTCTCAGATGGTAGTTTTAGAACAAGATAAAAGCCCGTTTTTACGGGCATTAGTCAAGTGATCATAGCATTAACCTGAACGAAGTTCAGCGAACGTCTTTAGACGTCGCTGGAGGGAAACGGCTTATAGCCGATGTACAAGCCACCCGTTTTCACGGGTGGTTATGACTTGCTCTAAAAATGGAGTCTTTTTTTCAGGTGTCTATTTTTGGACACTATGCCCCTCAACTACAGTCATATCCATGGCTAACTAAAATTAAATGATGTATAATACCTATTGCTATTAAATATTAATATAGGAGATTCTATGGGAAAAGAATTATTTAACCCCCATTTAAACAAATTTTCGATTCGAAAATTAAATGTTGGAGTTTGCTCGGTATTATTATCTACCGTTTTCCTTTTAGGTACTGCGGCTACAGTAAATGCTGATGAAACTGCCAGCGGATCTGTAGATGATAATATCTCACTGCCAGAAAAATCGGCGGAGTCAGCTGTCAGTCAGCCTGCTCTTGAGAATACAGCAACATCTACTGTTTCTGAAACAGCTAACTCAGAAGCAAGTGCTGATCAAAATCAGCTGGTAAGGCCAGCTGCAGCTCCAGGGCAAGTGACACCTGAAAAGCCACAAGAGACTAATCAAACGGCTACAACTTCCAATGAAGCAAAACCTGCTGAAGCTGGTCGGACGCGCTCTTATTCAGTACAATATACGCCAAAACCAAGTTCTGCAGCTATGCCGAGGTCTGATCGTAACGGTCAGCCAATGGAGACTGGGACATTATTCCGTACTACCAGTCCTGCTGGTCAAGCTAGCTCTGCCATACAAGATGCAACAGCTAATCCTACAGTTTCTAAACCAACACTGGAAGAATCTGTAAGAAAACGCTCTGATGAGTTGATGAAGCAGGTAAACTGGCTAGATTTTGGTGATACTAAATCACTGAGAAATCTAGATAGAGATGGCTCCTTTAAAGTTGGAACAGTATATGAAAAGGAAATTTCGCCAGGCTATGTGGTCAAACTGACCGTAACGGAATTGAAACCTTTCTATGCGACAGAGATCTATCGTGATCGAGTAAAGGGAACTGAGTACGAAAGCAGTTATGATCCCAATGCAAAAAATACTTGGCTTCAATATAACAATAGTAACAATTATGCTTATCAGTATTGGTATGGTGATGATTACCGTCCTAAAATTACTGGTGCTGCTCAGAATCAATATTCAGCTATTAAGTCAGAAGGAATTGATACCAAGGGGCGTAAGACTCAACTGCAGGTTCCTAAGGATGAAGCCAACTATGGCGTGAAATTCAAAGTTGAAGCTAGATATCGTGGGAAGCCAGTTAAGGCAACAGTTGTCATGGCTGATGGAGAAGAGGCAAACCCTGGTGAGTACGCTATCTTTACAACCAATGGTAAGGGTTGGGAACATTTGGCCGAGTGGAAGCGCACAGTTACAGACGCAAATGGTGTGACTACTGAGATTACAGAAACCTATAAGCCAATGAAGCCTACCACAGAAGGCCAATTTATTGGAGATGACGGTACTGGTGTTCATTGGCAGGCCTATGTCAGTCCTGATCAAAAGACTGGCGGACTGGGAAGCCAAGTATTTGGACCTAACATTTCTAGAAATAATACAATTCCACTTGTAATGACACGTGGTGCATCAGAGGTTGGTATTTACATAGCTTCTTCTGGTCAGCAGGCTGCGATGATTGGTTTTATGGCAATTGATGAAGGCGATGCACCGGATTCTTATGGAAAAGCTATCCATGCTATTTCAAGATACAATGCAGAAACTGGCGGCCAAAATCCACAGCCATTCTTGGGCCGAGTGGAGGCTGATATTGATACCACATCTGGAAATAACTGGAAACATGATGATGAGACAGACTTGGCCGATGAAGGTATTAATCAGCTCTTGTCTGATGATTTAGTCGGGAAAACCAATGGTCTTTTTCCAGTAAACCGTCTGCACGACGGAGATTATTCTCTCCGCATCCATGCTTCAGCTAACGGATACGAAAAAGCCTATGTTCGTGCCTGGATTGACTTCAATAACAATGGTGTCTTTGACGAAGACGAAGCCAGTGAATTTACCGAAGTAACAACTGCGGGAGATTATACTGTCAACTTTAAGAAGAATCCAGCCATGACAAATCCTGAACTTAGCAAGCTGGGAATGCGGGTTCGTATCGCCTTGAACAAGGGAGATATTGAAAAGCCAACTGGAACTGCATTTAGTGG
Source organism: Streptococcus sanguinis (assembly GCF_900635155.1). Taxonomy (NCBI): domain Bacteria; kingdom Bacillati; phylum Bacillota; class Bacilli; order Lactobacillales; family Streptococcaceae; genus Streptococcus; species Streptococcus sanguinis. The sequence goes on along the minus strand of NZ_LR134002.1, from coordinate 1,449,653 downwards.
TGAGGTGGAAGACCTAGAAGTTGAACTGACTTATCCACCAAAAGGTGAGAAGAAGGAAAGTACTGGAATCCGTGACCAGAGACAGACAGTCACTCTTCATTTCACTCCGCAGGGTATTGCTCAAAATACTGAGAATAAGAGAGTAGCGATTGATACTACTAAAGCTCCGATTGTATTGGATGCGAGAGGAAATGCCCTGACTGCTGATGCAGCAGGCTGGTATAACACTGCTGAAGGCCGTTATAAAGTAACAGCAAACGGTGCTGATGTAGATGTGGTATATGAGCCTAAGGCTGGCTTTATCGGCACAGCTCAGGGAATTAACATCCGTCGTTTTGATACTAACGGTGCAAGTACGGATTGGATTGCCAAAAATCAGGCTGAACCAGCCATCAATGACCAGCTCCACACCATGGATGGACGCTATGTACCAACCGTGCTGAATGTTCCTAAGTATGAAACAACGGATGCTCAAGGACTAACGCAAGAAAAGACGCCTATCTTTAATGATGGTGATGCTGGCAAAATTCCTGCAAGTCCAAGTACAGCAAATCCTGTGAAATTTGTGAAAGCAGATGGAACGACTACAGATGATACTAGAGTTCCAGCTTTATCAAATGGTCAGGAAGTTGGCCGTTTTGAAGTGGAGCCTGCAACAGGTAAGATTACTTTCAAACCAAACAAAAACTTTGTTGGTACTGTTGACCCTGTGTCTGTTCAAATGATTGATGGCAAAGGTATTCCGCATCAAGCTGTTTATCAGCCAAAGGTGACTCCTGTTAGACCATCTGCTCAAGATGCCAGCAGCGAGGGCATTCAAGGTGCAGTTCAGACAGGGCAATTGACCTTCAATCCAGGCAATAATCGTGTGCCTATTGATAGCAAGAAGTTGCCAACCTTTGATAATGGCAGCCAGACTAAAACAGTTGCTGGTGTTGGTACCTATCAGGTGGATAATCAAGGTCTAGTTACCTTTACTCCACTACCGACTTATACTGGACGTCCAGCGGCAGAGACTGTCAAGCGAGTAGATGTCAATGGAACAGAAGTAACAGCTACCTATCAGGCTGATGTAAAAGCAGCAGCACCAAGTGCGACGAATGCTGAAACCAGTGGCATACAAGGCCAAGTTCAGCGAGGCAAAGTCAGCTTCACAGAAGGTTCTGCGCAAGTCAACGGTCAAACACAAACGGTGGCCTTTCCAGCTGGCTCAACTCCGCTCTTCGACAATGGTTCGACTGTTAAAGAAGTGCCTACTGTTGGTAAGTTTGAAGTGGATGAGGATGGAAATGTAACCTTTACTCCAGAGAAACAATTTAAAGGCCTTACGCCAGACATCAGGATTACTCGTACAGATACGAATGGCAGCACAGCTACAGCTATCTACAAGGCGACAGTCACTGCTGTAACTCCAACAGGGACAAACATCACCAGTACTGGTAAACAAGGCCGTCCACAGACAGGTAAGCCAAACTTTGTCAGTGGCAACCCAGATGTACCACTGGATGATGATACTCCAGCGACTTTCGATGATGGAAGCAAGCGCAAGGTGGTTCCAAATGTTGGTATCTTTGAGGTGGCACCAGATGGATCTGTCACTTTCACACCGGACAAGCAATATGTTGGAACACCAGACCCAGTTGTTGTTAAGCGTGTCGATAAGAATGGCACTCCTGTGACAGCCAAGTATACGCCTACTGTTGAGAAAGTGACCCCAAGAGCAACTGGCGCTCAGACAAAAGGCCCTCAAGGTCAAGTTCAAAAAGGCAAGGTTACTTTTGAACCAGGAAGTCCTCAAGTTGGTTTCCCAGAAAACAGCACCCCAGTCTTTGATACCGGCACGAATGTGAAAGACATTGCCAAAATCGGTAAGTTCGAAGTGGATGGAGAGGGTAATGTCACCTTTACTCCAGTCAAAACCTTTGTAGGCAAAACTCCAGAAGTTGAACTCAGCCGTGCAGATGTCAACGGTACAGTAGCCAAGGCTAAATATCGGGCGACTGTGACCGCTGTGACTCCGACAGGAACTGGAGATCAGACAGAAGGTCCGCAAGGCCAAGTTCAAAAAGGCCGTGTAACTTTTAAAGCTGGCGATCCAAAAGTAGGATTCCCTGCCAACAGCATTCCAGTCTTTGACACGGGTACGAATGTAAAAGAAATTGCCAAAGTCGGTAAGTTTGAAGTAGATGCGGAGGGCAATGTCACCTTCACGCCAGACAAGCGCTTTGTAGGTGAAACGCCAGAAATTAGCATTTCTCGCAAAGATGCAAATGGTATTGCAGCAAAAGTCACTTATATTGCGACGGTTACTTCAGTAACCCCAACAGGAACTAATGTGACTAGCACCGGTCCTCAGGGTATCCCGCAAACAGGAACGCCAACTTTCCAAGGTGGTGATCTACTGGTTCCGATTGATGAAGCAGTCGAGCCAACTTTCACAGATGGCAGCAAGGAAAAGACTATTCCAAGTCAAGGAACTTACACTATCTCTCCAGATGGTGCAGTGACCTTCACTCCTGAGAAGCAATTCGTAGGCAAGCCAGAGCCAGTGACAGTGAAACGAGTAGATAAGAACGGGACGCCAGTGACTGCGACTTACAGTCCAGAGTTTACGAAAGTAACTCCGACAGGAACTGGTGATAAGACTGAAGGATTCCAAGGTCAGGTTCAAGAAGGCCATGTTACTTTCACACCAGGTCATGATTCTGTGCCGTTCCCAGCTGAAACAACTCCACTCTTTGACAATGGTTTGACTGTTAAAGAGATTCCAACCGTTGGTAAATTTGAAGTGGATGCTAATGGTAAGGTTACTTTCACGCCAGACAAGCAGTTTAAGGGAACCACTCCTGGGCTGACATTGATTCGAGCAGATGTGAATGGCACTCCCGTTACCGTCAAATACCAAGCAGTGGTGAAAGAAGTGGTTCCAACGGGAACAAATATTACCAGCACTGGTGAGCAAGGCCGTCCACAAACAGGTAAGCCAAACTTCGTAAGCGGCACTCCGGGAGTACCACTGGACAATGACACTCCAGCTACTTTCGACGACGGAAGCAAGCGTAAGGTTGTTCCAAATGTCGGTATCTTTGAAGTGGCACCAGACGGTTCTGTTACCTTTACCCCAGATAAGCAATATGTTGGCACGCCAGATCCAGTTGTTGTTAAGCGAGTGGACAAAAATGGCACTCCTGTGACAGCCAAGTATACGCCTACTGTTGAGAAAGTGACTCCAAGAGCGACAGATGCTCAGACAGAGGGGCTTCAAGGCCAAGTTCAAAAAGGCAAGGTTACTTTTGAAGCCGGAAGTCCGCAAGTCGGCTTCCCAACCGACAGCACACCGGTCTTTGATACCGGCACGAATATCAAAGAAATTGCCAAAGTTGGTAAGTTCGAGGTTGATGAGGAGGGGAATGTTACCTTCACCCCAGTCAAAACGTTTGTCGGTAAGACACCAGAAGTTGAACTTAGCCGTACAGATGTCAACGGTACAGCAGCAAAAGCCAATTACCAAGCGACTGTGATTGCTGTTACTCCAACAGGTACTGGTGATAAGACAGAAGGTCTTCAAGGTCAGGTTCAAAAAGGTCATGTCACATTCACGCCAGGCCATGAATTAGTTCCATTCCCAGCAGGTTCGACTCCGCTATTTGGTAACGGAAAAAATATTAAAGAAGTACCAAATATCGGTAAATTCGAAGTGGATGTAGATGGCATTATAACCTTTACTCCAGACAGACAGTTCAAGGGTGAAACACCAGAACTAGGAATTATTCGTGTGGATGCCAACGGCACCCCTGTTACAGTTAAGTACCAAGCGGTAGTGAAAGAAGTAACTCCGACAGGTACCACCGTTACGAGCACCGGTCCGCAGGGTATCCCGCAAACAGGAACCCCAACCTTCAAAGCTGCGGATCCACTAGTTCCAATTGATGACTCAGTCGAGCCAACTTTCGACGATGGCAGTAAGAAGAAGGTTATTCCAGGTCAAGGAACGTACACCATTACTCCAGATGGCGCAGTGACCTTCACGCCAGACAAGCAATTTGTAGGTAAACCGGACCCAATCACAGTTAAACGTGTTGATAAGAACGGCACTCCTGTGACTGCCACTTACAGTCCAGAGTTCACAAAAGTAACTCCGACTGGTACTGGAGTCAAGACAGAAGGTCTGCAAGGCCAGGTCCAAGAAGGCCAAGTGACCTTCACGCCTGGTCATGATTCAATTCCATTCCCGACTGGTTCAATTCCGCTGTTCGATAATGGTTCTGCAGTAAAAGAAGTGCCGAATGTCGGTAAGTTCGAAGTGGATGGAGACGGTAATGTTACTTTCACTCCAGACAAACAATTCAAGGGTGAAACGCCAGAACTTGAATTAACTCGCACTGATGTCAATGGAACATCAGTAACCGTCAAGTACCAAGCGGTAGTGAAAGAAGTCATTCCATCAGCTACTACCTCAACCAGCACTGGTCTACAAGGCCAACCACAAACGGGTAAACCAAACTTTGTCGGTGGCGACCCGAATGTGCCACTGGATAATGACACTCCAGCGACTTTCGAAGATGGAAGCAAACGTAAGGAAGTTCCAAATGTCGGTACCTTTGAAGTGGCACCAGATGGTTCTGTCACTTTCACACCAGACAAGCAATATGTTGGTACACCAGATCCAGTTGTTGTTAAGCGAGTGGACAAGAATGGCACTCCAGTGACAGCCAAGTATACGCCTACTGTTGAAAAAGTCACTCCGACGGCGAAAGGTGCTCAGACAGAGGGGCTTCAAGGCCAAGTTCAAAAAGGTAAGATTAATTTTGAAGCAGGAAGTCCACAAGTAGGTTTCCCTGAGAATAGCACGCCAGTCTTTGATACCGGTACTAATCTGAAAGAAATTGCCAAAGTCGGTAAGTTCGAAGTAGATGGAGAGGGTAACGTCACCTTTACTCCAGTTAAAACGTTTGTTGGTAAGACACCGGAAATCGAACTCAGCCGCACAGATGTAAATGGTACAGTAGCTAAGGCTAACTACCAAGCGACTGTGACTGCTGTTACTCCGACTGGTACTGGCACCAAGACAGAAGGTCTACAAGGTCAAGTACAAGAAGGTAAAGTGACCTTTACGCCTGGTCATGATTCAGTTCCATTCCCAGCCGGTTCAACTCCGCTGTTCGATAACAATTCAACAGTTAAAGAAGTGCCGAATGTTGGTAAGTTCGAAGTGGACGCAGACGGTAAGGTAACCTTCACACCAGACAAACAATTCAAGGGTGAAACGCCAGAACTTGAATTGACTCGTGTGGATGCCAATGGCACTCCAGTAACCGTCAAGTACCAAGCGGTAGTGAAAGAGGTAACTCCAACAGGCACCACCTCAACCAGCACTGGCCCACAAGGCCAACCACAAACTGGTAAACCAAACTTTGTCGGTGGCGACCCGAATGTACCACTGGATGATGATACTCCAGCGACTTTCGAAGATGGAAGCAAACGCAAGGAAGTTCCAAATGTCGGTACTTTTGAAGTGGCACCAGATGGATCTGTCACTTTCACACCTGACAAGCAATTTGTAGGTACACCAGACCCAGTTGTTGTTAAGCGTGTAGATAAGAATGGTACTCCGGTGATTGCTAAGTACACGCCTACTGTTGAGAAAGTGACTCCAACAGGCACTATTGCAACCAGCACCGGTCCTCAAGGTCTGTCTCAAACGGGTACTCCAATCTTCACAGGTGGTGATCCACTGGTTCCAATTGATGACTCAGTCGAGCCAAGCTTCGACGATGGCAGCAAGAAAAAAACCATTCCAGGTCAAGGAACGTACACCATCACTCCAGATGGCGCAGTGACCTTCACGCCAGTGAAGCAGTTTGTAGGCACACCAGATCCAGTTGTTGTTAAGCGAGTAGATAAGAATGGTACGCCAGTAACGGCAACCTACAGTCCAGAGTTTACCAAGGTAACTCCAACTGGTACTGGAGCCAAGACAGAAGGTCTGCAAGGCCAAGTCCAAGAAGGGAAAGCAAGCTTCATCCCAGGACATGACTCTGTTCCATTCCCAGCAGGTTCAACTCCACTGTTTGACAATGGTGCAGCTGTTAAGGAGGTTCCAAATGTTGGTAAGTTCGAAGTGGATGCGGACGGCAAGGTTACTTTCACTCCAGACAAGCAATTCAAGGGAGAAACACCAGAACTCGAATTAACTCGCACCGATGCCAATGGTACCCCTGTTACAGTTAAGTACCAAGCAGTAGTGAAAGAGGTAACTCCAACAGGTACCACCGTGACGAGCACTGGCCCACAAGGCCTTCCGCAAACAGGGACTCCAACTTTCAAAGGTGCGGACCCACTAGTTCCGATTGATGAGACTGTTGAGCCAACCTTTGCAGATGGAAGCAAGCAGAAGACCATTCCAGGTCAAGGAACTTATACTATCACTCCGAATGGCATTGTGACCTTCACGCCAGAGAAGCAATTCGTAGGCAAGCCAGATCCAATCTCTGTGAAACGAGTAGATAAGAACGGTACACCAGTGACAGCGACCTATAGTCCAGAGTTCACCAAGGTAACTCCGACAGGTACTGGCACTAAGACAGAAGGTCTGCAAGGTCAGGTTCAAAAAGGTCAAGTGACTTTCACGCCAGGACATAAATTAGTTCCATTCCCAGCCGGTTCGACTCCACTCTTTGGTAACGGAAAGAATATTAAAGAAGTGCCAAATGTTGGTAAATTCGAAGTGGATGCGGACAACAAGGTGACCTTCACCCCAATAAAACAATTCAAGGGTGAAACATCAGAACTGGGATTAATTCGTTTAGACGCTAACGGAACTCCTGTTATTGTCAAATATCAAGCAATAGTGAAAGCAGTAGTCCCAACTGGTAAAGATGCTTCCTCTACGAATATCAAAGGTCATGTTCAAACCGGCAAACCTGTATTTGAGGCAGGTAATCCACTGGTTCCAATTGATGAGACGATTGCACCAAGCTTCGAAGATGGAAGTAAGGAAAAGACCATCCTAGGTCAGGGAACTTATACTATCGCACCAGATGGCACAGTCACTTTCACTCCAGAAGCTGATTTCCTTGGTCAGGGAAGCGGAGTGACCCTTGTCCGTCATGATAAGAATGGTACCTCAGTGACAGCTCGCTATGTTCCGACTGTGGTTGCACCATCAACTAGCAAGGACAGTGTATCTAGCGGTCGCAAGGGTCAAGCTCAAACAGGCACGCCTACCTTTGAAGGGGCGATTGACCAGGCAGTAGCTCCGACCTTTGTGGACGGCAGTACAGAAAAGGTTGTTCCAGGTGAGGGAACATATAGGTTCAATATGCTAGGAGCAGTAACCTTTGTACCGGAAGCCGACTTTGTCGGAACTGCTAGCGGAGTCGTCGTGAAACGTCTCGATATTTATGGCAATGCTGTGACGGCTACTTATACGCCAACTGTCTTGGGAAGCACTGATACTACAGATAGTGGAAGTACGGGTCTCAAAGGTCAGCCGCAGACAGGCAAGCCTCTCTTTGAAGGAGATGTGGATCCAACCGTTCCACCAACATTCGAAGACGGTAGCACAGAAAAGGTTGTTCCAGGTCAAGGTACATATACCATCACCCCAGATGGAACCGTGACCTTTGTACCGGAAACGGGCTTTGTCGGTCAAGCTGATGGCGTGACAGTGATTCGAAAGGATCGCAATGGTCAGACGATTTCAGCGGTTTACGTTCCGACTGTGACAGAAGTGCCTGTTGTACCAGAACGGACCATTACGCCTGCACCACCGTCTCTTTCTAAGAGCGAGAGTGCAAAATCTCTTCCTAAGACTGGTACAGAAGAAACCTCATACTTGGCTGCAAGCTTACTTGCGGGAGTATCAGGTTTAGGACTGATTGGCTTAGACAAGAGAAAGAAAAAGTCTGAAGACTAAAAATTAAGAACTTAGGTTTCAGATACCAAATTAAAAGAGGAAAGATTCGTTAGTGAATCTTTTTTCTTTTTTATTAAGATAAATTGCAATAAAAAGTGCAACAAATCTAAAATTCATCCATAAGTGCCTCAAATGCTGTTTTGTAACCTAAGCATTTTCTTGGACGGTGATTTATAGCAAGTAAAGCATTTACTAACGATTCATCAGTAATGTCGGTTAGATTAGTTCTCTTAGGAAAATATTCTCTAAGCAAACCATTTGAATTTTCATTACTTCCTCTTTGCCAAGATGAATAAGCGTCCGCAAAGTAAAAGTCTATTCCTAAAGCTTCCACTTGAGGATAACAAGCAAATTCTTTTCCTCTGTCTGATGTAAATGTTTTTAAAAAGTTCTTAGGAAAAATCTTCTGAAGTGTTTCTATGGCTGAAAACATTGATCTAGCTGATCGGTCAGGTATTTTAAATGCCAGATAAAAACGTGTTTTGCGCTCTACAAATGTAGCCAAGCATCCTTTGCTTTTCCCTCTGGAAGAAACCATGGTATCTAATTCCCAATGACCGAAATTTTGCCTGTTCTTCACTTCTTTAGGTCGCTTGGAAATAGGTTTACCAATAATGAATTTCCCTCTAGTCTCACGAGGTTCACGTGTTTTACCTTTTCGTCTTAACGTCTCTAAACTAACTTCGAGTTGCCCATTATATATCCAATTATAAATCGTTTTAAACGATATGATTGGCTTATTTTCGTACTGATAACGCCCATGAATCTGCTCGGGTGACCAAGATGCTTTTAAATGACGTTCTATATCTTTCTTCATCTGTGAAGTACATGCAGTTTTCCTTCCCTTAAGTCTAGATAATTCCTCATATTGCCTTTGTGCTTCTTCGGCAGAATATTTATTTGGACACCGTTTGATTTCTCGGCTAATTGATGAACGGTGGAAACCTAACTTAGTTGCAATATAGGACAGATTAAAACCTGCTTCAAGATATGCTTCTATCTTTAGACGATCAATTATGGTAATATGTAAGTAGCCCATAGGATTTCCTCGTGTCTGTTTGTGTGGTTACTTACAGTTTACACGATTTGAGAACCTATGGGTTTTTTGTTGCACTATATTTTACAATTTATCTTAAAAATAGACTGTTTTCGATGTAGTGTCTAATTATAATATTAGTTTCTTACAATTATAGTTATATATATGGATAACTAAAATAGAATAGTGTATAATAAAGCAGTTGTAATTAAATGATTATTTAGGAGATTATTATGGTAAAAGATTTGTTTAATCCACACCTGCGTAAGTTTTCAATTCGAAAACTAAACGTCGGTGTTTGTTCTGTGCTCTTATCGACCTTGCTTCTTTTGGGAGCCGCTGCGCAGGTTAGCGCTGATGAGACTGTTTCTTCTGGGACTCAAAACGAGGTTTCTGAAATAGGTATGGCTGCTTCCTCAGTAAATACTGCAGAGCCGCTAAATTCACCAGCTGAGGAAAGTAATCCTGCCGCTATTTCAGCTCAGGCAGAAGATACATCTGCTGTAACGACTACAAGGCCTGATTCAGATGGCAAGTCAACAAGTGAGCAGCCGGCTGCAGAAACTGCCTCTTCACAAGCAGGTGTTCCCACAGAAGTTAAGTCTGAGGAGAACAGCCAACCAGCTCCTGCTCAACCAGCAGCAGTCGCAGAGACAGCTCAGCCTAGTCGCTCTCGTCGGGTAAGACGGGATGCTGCACCTACTGGTCTGCGAGATGGTGATCCTAACAACACAATTGAGAAGCCTACTTTGGCTGACTCTGAAAAAAAGAACCCAACGGAGTTGATGAAGCAGATCAACTGGCTGGATCTTGGTGATAGAAGCGCCATCAGTAACTTAGATACAGATGATTCTTTTAAAGTTGGTACTGTCTATGAGAAAGAAATTTCTCCAGGTTATCGTATCAAACTGACAGTGACGGAATTAAAACCCTTCCACTCAACAGAGATTTATCGTGACCGCGTCAAGGGTACTGCGTATGAAAACAGCTATGATCCGAATGCGAAAAACACTTGGTTCAGATATGTAAACGAAGACTATAAAAAGCAAGAAGCCGAAGGAGATTCGGCTAGACCAAAAATTATAGGTTCGGAACAGAATCAATGGACAGCCGTCCGAGACCAAGGGATTAACACCAATGGTCGAAAGACTCAATTACAAGTCCCTAAAAATGGTGCTAGCTACGGAATAAAATTCAAGGTAGAAGCGACTTACCTTGGAAAACCTGTAAAAGCAACAGTTATCATGGCAGATGGAGAAGAAGCCAACCCAGGGGAGTATGCTATCTTCACGACCAATGGCCAAGGTTGGGAACACTTGGCAGAATGGAAACGCGTTCGGCCAGATGGTGCTGTAATTACGGATACCTACTCTCCAATGAATCCTAATAGATATGGTCAATACATAGGGGATGATGCGACTGTACCTGTCATTGACTGGACTGCTTTTACTAATCCAGATCAAAAAACAGGAGGCTTGGGTTCTCAGGTCTTTGGTCCTAATACTTCTAAAGATCACACAGTTCCGATTGTGATGACACGTGGCGCTTCAGAAGTTGGGATTTATATTGCTTCTTCTGGTCAGCAAGCTGCTATGATTGGTTTTATGGTAGTTGATGAGGGAGATGCACCGGCTTCTTATGGAAATGCTATTCATGCTATTTCTGGTTATGATGCCAATACAGGTGCAAGAACTCCTCAGCCATTCTTGGGACGAGTTGAAGCTGATATTGATACTACCTCTGGTAATGACTGGAGGCATGATGACGATACTGATCACGCAGACGAAGGGATTGATCAGCTCTTGCCTTCAGATTTGACCGGTAAGACAAATAACCTCTTTCGAGTTAATCGTCTTCAAAATGGTGACTACTCAGTTCGTCTCCAAGCCTCTGCCAATGGCAATAGCAAGGCCTATGTCCGTGCTTGGATTGATTTCAATCAAAATGGCCTTTTTGATGAAAATGAGGCCAGCGAATTTACTGAAGTAACAACGGCTGGTGACTATACCGTTAATTTTAAGAATAATCTAGCGATGACCAATCCTGCAGTTAGCAAGCTGGGAATGCGGGTCCGTATTGCCCTGAATAAGGGAGATATTGAAAAACCTACGGGAACAGCCTTTAGTGGGGAAGTTGAAGACTTAGAAGTCATCTTGACCTATCCACCAAAGGGAGAAAAGAAGGAAAGTACGGGAATAATCGGCCAGCGTCAGAAAGCTGCTCTTCAGTTTACACCTCAAGGTATTGATCAAAAAGATGAAAGCAAGAAAGCAGCTATTGATACAACTGTAGCACCTCTTGTTTTGGATAATGCTGGCAATACATTAACAGCAGATGGCGACGGTTGGTACAGTACTCCTGAGGGACGATATAAAGTAACAGCCAAGGGTGCAAATGTGGATGTGATATTTGAACCTAGCACTGGCTTTATCGGTACTACTCAAGGAATTAATATCCGCCGTGTTGATACTAATGGTGCAAGTACAGATTGGATTGCGAAGAATAATGGAGAACCTCTTATCAACGATAAGTTGAATAATATGGATGCCCGCTATATTCCGACTGTTTTGAACTTCACGGAACATCGTTCGACGGACGCACAAGGTTTACCTCAAGTGCAAGATATTGTCTTTAATGATGGCGATCCTGCTAAGACACCTGCTCAACCATCTGTAACGAATCCTGTCTTTTTCTTGGATGCTGATGGCAATCGTATTGTTGGAACAAGCGCGAAGGCAACATCGCAAGGCCAAGAAGTGGGAATCTTTGAATTAGATCCAGCTACTGGGCGTGTGACTTTCACTCCAAATAAGTCATTTGTGGGAACGGTTGACCCTGTTAACCTACAATTGCATGATACCGATGGAACAGAGCACCGTGCAACCTATCAACCAACAGTAACGCGTCTTGTTCCAACAGCACAAGGAGCAAACTCTGAAGGTATTCAAGGTGCTGAACAATCTGGTAATTTGATCTTTACGCCAGGTGATAATCGTGTGCCAATTAATGAGGCAGTTGCTCCAACTTTTGATAATGGTCAAACAACTAAGGTTGTTCCGAATGTTGGAACTTATATGATTGATAACGCAGGTCGTGTAACCTTCCAACCAGTTCCTAGCTATATTGGCCGTCCAAGTGCTGAATCTGTTAAACGTGTTGATGTGAACGGGACTGAAGTAACCGCTACTTATCAAGCTGAAGTTAAGGCAGCAACCCCAACAGGTCAAGATACACAGTCTACTGGTTTACAAGGGAAACTTCAAACGAGCCACCTAAACTTTACTCCAGGTCAAGCAAGTATTAATGGACAGACTGCGACGGTGCCTTTAGCGCCAGAGGGACCTCAATTTGTGGTTAATGGGCAAATTCAACAAGCTAATAGTCTGCCTGTGCATGATGCAAGTGGCAAGCTACAAGGAACTTACACTGTTCAAGCTAATGGAGATATTAGCTTCCAACCTGCGCCTGATTTCCATGGAACGCCAACTCCTGCGCGTCTTCGTGTAAGGGATAAGAACGGATCTACAGCAGAAGCAGTTTACCAACCTACAGTGACTCAAGTAATCCCAACTAGCATCAACGCAACCAGCACAGGCCCTCAAGGTCTTCCACAAACTGGCACACCAACTTTCCAAGGTGGTGATCCACTGGTTCCAATCGATGAGACAGTAGAGCCTACCTTCGCAGATGGAAGTAAAGAAAAGAACATTCCAGATCAGGGAACTTACACCATCACTCCAGATGGCGTAGTGACCTTCACACCAGACAAGCAATTTGTAGGTAAACCGGACCCAATCACAGTTAGGCGAGTGGACAAGAACGGCACACCAGTGACTGCGACCTACAGTCCAGAGTTCACCAAGGTAACTCCGACAGGTACCAATGCGACGAGCACCGGTCCTCAGGGCGTTCCTCAAACCGGTACCCCAAGCTTCCAAGGTGGTGATCCACTGGTTCCAATTGATGAAACGGTTGAGCCAAGCTTCGCAGATGGCAGTAAGAAGACCATCCCAGGTCAAGGAACATACACGATTGCACCAGATGGAGCGGTGACTTTCACGCCAGAGAAGCAATTCGTAGGTAAGCCAGATCCAATCACTGTGAAACGTGTTGATAAGAACGGCACTCCAGTGAAAGCGACCTACAGTCCAGAGTTCACTAAAGTGATTCCAACCGGTACCAATGCAACCAGCACAGGTCCTCAGGGTGTTCCACAAACTGGCACTCCAAGCTTCCAAGGTGGTGATCCACTGGTTCAAATCGATGACACAGTCGAGCCAAGATTCGAAGATGGTACCAAGGAAAAAGTAATTCCAGGTCAAGGAACATACACCATTGCTCCAGATGGAGCAGTGACTTTCACTCCAGACAAGCAGTTTGTAGGAAAACCCGATCCAATCACTGTGAAACGTGTTGATAAGAACGGTACGGAAGTGACAGCTACTTATACACCGACCGTTACCAAGGTGACACCGGTAGGTTCTAATGCGACAAGCACCGGTCCTCAGGGTGTTCCGCAAACCGGTAGCCCAAGCTTCCAAGGTGGTGATCCACTGGTTCCAATCGATGAAACAGTAGAGCCTATCTTCGCAGATGGTAATAAGGAAAAAGTGATTCCAGGCCAAGGAACTTACACGATTGATCCAGATGGGGCAGTGACCTTCACGCCAGACAAGCAGTTTGTAGGCAAGCCAGATTTAGTGACTGTGAAACGAGTAGATAAGAATGGTACACCAGTGACAGCGACCTATAGTCCAGAGTTCACCAAGGTAACTCCTACAGGAACTGGTGCAACCAGCACAGGACCTCAAGGTGTCCCTCAAACAGGCACTCCAATTTTTGCGGGTGGTGACCCACTAGTTCCGATTGATGAGACTGTTGAGCCAACTTTCGCAGATGGAAGTAAAGAGAAGAACATTCCAGGCCAAGGAACTTACATTATCTCTCCAGATGGGGCAGTGACCTTCACTCCAGACAAGCAATTTGTGGGTAAACCAGATCCAATCACTGTGAAGCGAGTAGATAAGAACGGTACACCAGTGATAGCGACATACAGTCCAGAGTATACTAAGGTAACTCCAACTGGTAAAGATGCGACCTCTACGAATATCAAGGGTCATGTTCAAACCGGCAAACCTCTCTTCGAAGCTGGTAATCCATTGGTGCCAATTGATGAGACGATTGCACCAAGCTTCGAAGATGGAAGCAAGGAAAAGACCATCCCAGGTCAGGGAACTTATACTATCGCACCAGACGGTACAGTCACCTTCACTCCAGAAACTGATTTCCTTGGTCAGGGAAGCGGTGTGACCCTTGTCCGTCTTGATAAGAATGGTACTTCAGTAACGGCTCGCTATGTTCCGACCGTGGTTGCACCATCAACCAGTCAGGACAGTGTATCTAGCGGCCGCAAGGGGCAAGCTCAAACGGGCACGCCAACCTTTGAAGGGGCGATTGACCAGGCAGTAGCTCCGACCTTTGTGGACGGCAGCACCGAAATGGTTGTCCCAGGAGAAGGAACTTATCGGTTCAATATGCTGGGAGCAGTGACCTTCGTACCGGAAGCTGACTTTGTCGGAACTGCTCGCGGAGTTGTCGTGAAACGTTCAGATATTTATGGCAATGCCGTGACGGCTACTTATACCCCAACTGTTTTGGGAAGCACTGATACAGAAGATACCAGCAGCACAGGTCTTAAAGGCCAGCCTCAGACTGGTAAACCAATCTTTGAAGGAGACGTGGATCCAACTGTTCCACCAACTTTCGAGGATGGCAGCACCGAAAAGCTTGTTCCAGGTCAAGGTACATATACCATTGCGCCAGATGGCACTGTGACCTTTGTACCGGAAACGGGCTTTGTCGGCCAAGCTGACGGCGTGACAGTGATTCGAAAGGATCGCAATGGTCAAACGATTTCAGCAGTCTATATTCCGACTGTGACAGAAGCTCCTGTTCAGCCAGAGCGGACGATTACACCTGCACCGCCGTCTCTTTCCAAGAGCGAGAGTGCAAAAGCTCTTCCTAAGACCGGTACAGAAGAAACCTCCTACCTAGCAGCAAGCTTACTTGCAGGAGTGTCAGGTTTAGGACTGATTGGCTTAGACAAGAGAAAGAAAAAGTCTGAAGACTAGGAGGTAAGAACTTAGGTTCTAACCGCTAAATCAAAAGAGGAAAGATTCGTTAGTGAATCTTTTTTCTTTATATCCAAAGAGAAAAACTCTTAAAAACTTCATAATAATAGCATTTCTAAAATATTAAAATAGAATCTGAAATATCCTTAGATTTATTTAATTTATAAGGATTTTTCTATGGTTTATTTTTTCTTTTGTTTTAAAAAATAGACTGTAAAGTACTTTATGTCCATTTTTCAAAAAAATTTATATAATTATAGTTATATATATAGCTAACTAAAAAGGAATGTTGTATAATAAAACTATTGTAACTAGATGATTATTTAGGAGATTATTATGGGAAAAGATTTATTTAATCCTCACCTGCGTAAGTTTTCGATTCGAAAACTAAACGTCGGTGTTTGTTCTGTGCTCTTGTCAACCCTGCTTCTTTTGGGAGCAGCGGCACAAGTTAGTGCTGACGAAGCTAGTGATTCTGGTGTCCAAAACGAAGTTTCGCAAACAGGAATAGCCGAATCATCAGTGAATTCTGCTGAAACTGTTGCTTCTGAACATTTACAAGCAAAAGGAAGTTCAGCACTTGCTTTTGCTACTGAGATTCCTCAATCAGATGATAATACTAGTCCCAGAAGCTCAGAGACTGAGAAAGTTGAAGGATCTACTGAATCTACAGCAACTAAATCAGTTGAGAATACTCAACCAATCACTGTTCACCCAGAAATATCTAACGCGGCTGTCGTGGCTGAAAAGTCAGAAGCAATAGCAGATGTATCTCAGCCTAATCGCTCTCGTCGTGTGAGACGGGATGCTACAACTACTGGACAACAGAACAGCGTAACAACTGGAGTTCCGATAGGTACTGGACCAGCTGGGGCAGATGATGCTACCTCTACGCCACGAGTACCTAAACCAAGCTTGGAGGAATCTGTCAAGAAAGATAGTACCCAATTAGCCAAACAGATTACTTGGCTTGATTTTTCGGATACTGCAAGTTGGAAAGGATTGGATTCACGAGGCGGACTCCAAGTAGGAACTACCTTCAAAAAGGAAATTTCACCGGGCTATGAAGTAACCCTGACGGTCACTGAGCTTAAACCTTTTAACTCGACTGAAACTTATAGAAAACGGGTTGAAGGAACACCGACAGCAAATACTTATGACCCAAATGCTCAGAATGGATATTTAAAGTCTGCAGCAAAGTATGGTCAAACCCCTCCTTCGGTGACAGGAGCTATTCAGAATCAATGGACTGCCATCCGTGATCAAGGGTTCAATACGCAAGGACGAAAGACCCAGCTGGTTTACCCAGAGAACTCAACCAACTGGGGAGTAAAATTCCAAATTGAAGCTACCTATCTAGGCAAGCGCGTAGCCCCTACGGTGGTTATGGCCGATGGTGAAGATGCCAACCCAGGTGAATTTGCTATCTTCACTACTAACGGAGAAGGATGGGAATATCTCGGTGAATGGAAGAATAAGAGTACTGCCAAAGAAGCCTATACCGTTATTACCAAGCAAATGTTGGATGATGAAAATGTAAAGAGAAGAGGTCTCTTAATCTTAAGAGATACAAGCGTAGACTGGTATAAATACCTCAGTCCGGATACAGTGACAGGTGGCTTGGGGACTCAGGTCTTTGGGCCAAACCGCTCTAACGAACGGACGGTTCCTGTGGTGATGACGCGTGGGGCATCTGAAGTAGGTTTCTATGTAGCATCATCTGGGCAACAGGCTATGATGATGGGATTCTTAGTGGTGGATGGCAGTGATGCGCCAGCGACTTATGGCGAAGCCTTCCATACCATTTCAGGTCGTGATTCTCTGACTGGTAAGCTAATTAATCAGCCTTACTTAGGGACTACTCCAGCAGACATTGATGTTGATACAGCTAATAATTGGGTTCTGGATGATAAAAAGGAACACAAGGACGAGGGGGCCAGCCAATTACTAGCGGACGATCAATTAAGTGCTTCTAATGATTTGCTTGATTTAGACAAAGCAAAAAATGGAACTTACACAATTAAAATCAAAGCTAACCCAAATGGCAATGCTAAATCTTATGTCAAGGCATGGATAGACTTCAACAATGATGGAGTCTTCAATGAAAGCGAAGGTAGCAACCTACAAGAGATTACAGCTGCTGGTGACTATACCTTGACCTTCAATGCCAACCCCAATATTAGTGGCGGTCAAGTGGACAAATTGGGTATGCGTTTCCGAATTGCGACTAATAAAGGCGATATTGAGCAACCAACCGGTATTGCCTTTAGTGGGGAAGTAGAAGATATGCTCTTGCACCGTATTTATCCTCCAAAGGGGGAGAAGCAGACTACAGACGGCTTTACAGGCGAGACTCAAACTGCTGTCCTTCACTTCACACCTAAAGGAACGGATCGCTCAGACGACAGTGTCAATGCAGTTATGAGCACCCAAACGCCTCAGATTTTGGATAAGCAAGGCCAAGTTCTGACAGCCGTTGATGATAACTATATTCGTCCAGAAGGGACCTATCACTTGACCGTCAATGGCAATGATGTTCAAGTTGCTTTCACTCCAAATGCGGACTTCTCAGGGACGGCTGAGGGTATTAACATCAGTTGGACTGACAGCAATGGTACCTCGACTGGTTGGACTTCGACAGATGCTTCTGACCCTAATAAGAATGATCAATTGATTACAATGGATGGCCGTTATGTACCAACAGTCCGTAAAATTCCAAACTACGAATCAAATGGTATTCAAGGTTTAGACCAAAACAAAACGCTAGTTTTTAACGATGATGATGCGAATACGACCCCTGTCATGCCAGAAGCTGCTCGTTCGGCTAGCTTTGTGGATGCGAATGGACGACTGGTAACAGAAAATACGGTGCCTGCCATGGCCAATGGCCAGCAAGTCGGGACCTATGAATTGGATCCAAATACCGGTCAAGTGACTTTCAAACCTATCAAAACTTTTTATGGCATGCCAGACCCAGTGGTAGTTCAAGTCAGTGATACCGATGGTAAAGCACACCGAGCACGTTATCAACCTAAGGTAACCCAAGTAACGCCAAGAAGTACCAATGCTGAATCAACTGGTCTTCAAGGTCAAGCACAAAGTGGTAAGCCAACTTTCACTGCAGGTGACCAACAAATCCCAATTGACATGAGCAAAGCCATGACTTTTGAAAATGGGACGGACACCTTGGAAGTGACGAATGAAGGAACTTATACTATCAATTCAGATGATACCATTACCTTCAAGCCACTTAAGCAATTCACTGGCAAGGCGACTCCAGTGACGGTTAAACGCGTAGATGCCAACGGCACAGAAGTGACTGCAACCTATACACCTAACGTGACCAAGGTTACACCAACCAGCACACCTGCTACTTCATCAGGTCCTCAAGGGGTTCCACAAACAGGAACGCCAGTCTTCAAGGAAGGTGATTCAGCGATCCCAATCGATATGACCAAGCCCATGACCTTTGACGATGGTCAGCCTAAGAAGACCGTTGCTGGCATAGGGGAATATACCATTAATTCAGATGGTTCTATTACCTTTACCCCAGATAAACAATACGTCGGGACCCCAGCACCCGTTACGGTCAAACGAGTTGACGAAAATGGCACCGAAGTAAGAGCAACCTATACACCAACTGTTACCAAGGTAACTCCGACTGGTACTGGTGATAAAACTGAAGGATTGCAGGGTCAGGTTCAAGAAGGTCATGTTACTTTCACACCAGGTCATGATTCTGTGCCGTTTCCAGCTGAAACAACTCCACTTTTTGACAATGATTTGACTGTTAAAGAATTGCCAAATGTAGGTAAGTTTGAAGTGGATGCTAATGGCAAGGTGACTTTCACGCCAGACAAGCAGTTTAAGGGGACCACTCCTGAGCTGACATTGATTCGAGCAGATGTGAATGGCACTCCTGTTACAGTCAAATACCAAGCAGTGGTGAAAGAAGTGGTTCCTATAGGTACCAATGCGACTAGCACTGGTCTTCAAGGTCTACCACAATCAGGTACACCTACTTTCACTCCTGGCGACTCAGCTGTTCCAATTGATACGAATAGTCCAATGACCTTCGAAGATGGTCAGCCTAAGAAGACTGTTCAAGGAGTTGGGGAATATATCATCAACTCGGATGGTTCTATCAGCTTTAGACCTGAGAAACAGTATGTTGGTACACCAACACCAGTTACAGTTAAACGTGTAGATACGAATGGCACTGAAGTTACTGCTACTTACACTCCAACGGTAACACGGGTCACACCAAGAAGCACCAATGCTGAGTCAACAGGCCTGCAAGGACAACCACAAAGCGGCAAGCCGATCTTTACCCCAGGTGACCAAGCAGTCCCAATCGACATGACCAAGCCAATGATCTTTGAAAATGGGACTGACACGTTAGTAGTAGCTGATCAAGGAACTTATACCATTAATTCAGATGGTTCCATTACCTTTAAGCCGGAGAAGAAATTTACTGGCAAGGCGACCCCAGTGACGGTCAAACGTGTAGATGCGAATGGAACCGAAGTGACAGCTAGATACACTCCTACTGTTGAAGAAGTTATTCCAAACGCAACTGGCGATCGGACTGAAGGTCCACAAGGATTGGTTCAGAATGGTAAGATTACTTTTGAAGCAGGAAGACCAGAAGTTGGCTTTTCAGTAGACAGTACCCCAGTTTTTGACACTGGTACCAATGTGAAAGAAATTGAGAATGTTGGCAAGTTTGAAGTGGATATTTATGGTAATATTACCTTTACACCGGTTAAGACATTCGTAGGTAAAACGCCAGAAATTGAAGTCAGTCGCGCAGATGTCAACGGTACCCTTGCGAAGGCAAAATATCAAGCAACAGTAACGGCTGTAAAGCCAACTGGTGTTGGAAACAAGACAGAAGGCCTGCAAGGTCAGGTTCAAGAAGGTAAAGTGACCTTCACCCCAGGGCACGACTCTGTTCCGTTCCCAGCGAATTCAACACCATTGTTTGATAATAATTCAACAGTGAAAGAAGTACCGAATGTCGGTAAGTTTGAAGTAGATGCAAATGGTAAAGTGACCTTCACGCCAGACAAGCAGTTTAAGGGTGAGACACCGGAACTTGAATTGACTCGCACCGATGCCAATGGCACTCCTGTTACAGTCAAATACCAAGCAGTGGTGAAAGAAGTGGTTCCAAGAGGCACCGATGCGACAAGCACAGGTCCTCAGGGTGTTCCGCAAACAGGTAACCCAAGCTTCCAAGGTGGTGATCCACTTGTTCCGATTGATACGGATTCTCCAATGACCTTTGAAGATGGTCAGCCTAAGAAGACGGTTCAAGGAGTAGGGGAATATACCATCAACTCAGATGGTACTATCACCTTTACCCCAGACAAACAGTATGTGGGTACCCCAGCTTCAGTTACTGTTAAGCGTGTAGATAAAAACGGAACAGAAGTGACTGCTACCTATACGCCAACGGTAACACGGGTAACGCCTACCAGCACCAATGCTGAATCAACCGGCCTTCAAGGTCAACCGCAAAGTGGCAAGCCAACTTTCAGTCCAGGCGACTCTGCTGTTCCGATTGACATGGATAGTCCAATGACCTTCGAAGACGGTCAGTCTAAAAAGACTGTTCAGGGAGTAGGGGTATACACAATTAACTCAGATGGTTCTATCACCTTTACTTCAGAGAAACAGTATATTGGTACACCAACACCAGTCACTGTGAAACGTGTGGATAAGAATGGTACAGAAGTAACCGCTACTTATACTCCGACAGTGACGAAAGTGACTCCAACTGGTACTAGTGCAACGAGCACAGGTCCTCAAGGTGTCCCTCAAACTGGCATTCCAACCTTTGCGGGTGGTGATCCACTAGTTCCAATTGATGAAACAGTTGAGCCAACTTTCGGAGATGGAAGTAAGGAGAAGACTATTCCAGGTCAAGGAACATACACGATTGCTCCAGATGGCGCAGTGACTTTCACGCCAGACAAGCAATTTGTAGGTAAACCGAATCCAATCTCTGTAAAACGCGTCGATAAGAATGGCACGCCAGTAACTGCAACATACAGTCCAGAGTTCACTAAAGTAACTCCAACTGGTACTGGTGATAAGACAGAAGGCTTGCAAGGTCAGGTTCAAGAAGGTCATGTTATCTTCACTCCAGGCCATGATTCCGTTCCATTCCCAGCGGGCTCAACTCCACTGTTTGATAATGGTTCAGCAGTTAAAGAAGTGCTAAATGTCGGTAAGTTCGAAGTGGACGCAGACGGTAAGGTAACTTTCACACCAGACAAGCAATTCAAGGGTGAAACGCCAGAACTGGAATTGACTCGGACTGATGCGAATGGAACTCCAGTAACCGTCAAATATCAAGCAGCAGTGAAAGAAGTGATTCCAACCAGCACCAATGCAACCAGCACCGGTCCTCAAGGTGTCCCTCAAACTGGCACACCGACCTTCGCAGGCGGTGATCCACTGGTTCCAATTGATGGCTCAGCAGAGCCAACTTTCGAAGATGGAAGTAAGGAGAAGACCATTCCAGGCCAGGGCACTTACACCATCACTCCAGATGGCGCAGTGACTTTCACGCCAGACAAGCAGTTTGTAGGTAAGCCAGATTCAGTAATTGTGAAACGTGTTGACAAGAACGGTACGCCAGTCACTGCAACTTACAGTCCAGAGTTTGTCAGGGTAACTCCAACTGGTAAAGATGCGACCTCTATAAATATCAAAGGTCATGTTCAGACTGGCAAACCTATCTTCGAAGCAGGTGATCCTCTTGTTCCGATTGATGAGACGATTGCCCCAAGCTTCGAAGATGGAAGCAAAGAAAAGACAATTCCGGGTCAGGGAACATACACCATCGCACCAGACGGTACAGTCACCTTCACTCCAGAAGCTGATTTCCTTGGTCAGGGAAGCGGTGTGACCCTTGTCCGTCGCGATAAGAATGGCACCTCAGTGACGGCTCGCTATATTCCGACCGTGGTTGCACCATCAACCAGTCAGGACAGCGTATCTAGTGGTCGCAAAGACCAAGCTCAAACGGGCACGCCAACCTTTGAAGGGGCGATTGACCAAGCGGTAGCACCGACCTTTGCGGATGGCAGCACCGAAAAGGTTGTCCCAGGAGAAGGAACTTATCGGTTCACCATGCTGGGGGCAGTCACCTTTGTGCCGGAAGCTGACTTTGTCGGAACTGCTCGCGGAGTTGTCGTGAGGCGTTCAGATATTTATGGCAATGCCGTGACGGCTACTTATACCCCAACTGTTTTGGGAAGCACTGATACAGAAGATACCGGCAGCACGGGTCTCAAAGGCCAGCCTCAGACTGGTAAACCTATCTTTGAAGGAGACGTGGATCAAACCGTTCCGCCAACTTTCGAGGATGGCAGCACCGAAAAGGCAGTTCCAGGCCAAGGTACTTACACGATTGCGCCAGATGGCACTGTGACCTTTGTACCGGAAAAGGGCTTTGTCGGTCAAGCTGACGGCGTGACAGTGATTCGCAAAGACCGCAATGGTCAGACGATTTCAGCAGTCTATATTCCGACTGTGACAGAAGCTCCTGTTCAGCCAGAGCGGACGATTACACCTGCACCGCCGTCTCTTTCCAAGAGCGAGAGCGCACAATCCCTTCCTAAGACTGGCTCAGAAGAAACCTCATACTTGGCTGCAGGCTTGCTTGCGGGAGTAGCAGGTTTGGGACTGATTGGCTTAGACAAGAGAAAGAAAAAGTCTGAAGATTAACATAGGCTTGAAGAAATTTCCTTCTTGAACAAGAAGAATTTCACGAGAACGCAAAAAGAGGTAGAACGTAAGTTTTACCTCTTTATTAGTATCACATAATTAGCATGATAGAGAGAAACAGAGTGTTTCCGTTTACTAATGCCTGTCTCGCTGCCAAGAATGACCTATTTTCAAAGAAGATAAGTCTACATCTTCATACTCTTAATCTTTTCTTCATCTGGTGTGACACGCAGGGTTTTCTGGCCCGTATAGGTGACAAATCCTGGCTTGCCACCAGTTGGTTTGTTGAGTTTTCTAGTCTCAATCATGTCCACTTGAACCAGATTAGAGAGTCTGGCCTTGGAAAAGTAGGCCGCTAGCTCGGCAGCGTCAGTCTTAACTTCATCGCTGGGCTGAAGATTACCTGTGATGACCACATGACTGCCTGGAATATCCTTGGCGTGAAACCAAAGCTCGTCCTTCTTAGCCATCTTAAACGTTAGCTCATCATTTTGTAGATTGTTGCGACCAACCAGGATAATGGTTTGGCCATCAGTTGCCAAATATTTCTCCGGTTTCTGCCTTTTCTGGATTTTCTCTCTCTGGCGTCGTCGGATAAAGCCAGTCTGGATTAGTTCCTCCCGAATTTCCGCAATTTCAGTCAGGCTGGCCTGAGCAAGGGCTGTTTCCACGCTCTCTAGGTAGAGAATCGTAGTCCGTGTCTCCTCAATCAAACTGGTCAGGTGTTTGACAGCTTCCTTGAGCTTCTGGTAGCGTTTAAAATAGCGCTGAGCATTTTGATTGGGGGTTAGGGCCTTGTCAAGTGAGATGATAATCTTCTCACCTGTGTAGTAATTGTCTAGCTCTACCTGATCCTGATCGTTTGGTACCTGATGGAGAAAGGTGGTCAAGAGTTCCCCTTTTTGGCGGAATTCTTCTGCATTCTCCGTTGCTAGGAGCTCTTCCTCTTGCTTGCCCAGCTTTTTCCGGTTCTTTTCCAACTCATTTTCTACTCGGCGGATGAGCTCGCTGGCCTGTTGGTTGACCCGATCGCGCTCCGCCTTGTCCTTATAGAAAGTGTCTAAAAGCTCGGATAACGTGGACATTTGGGTCTTGCTGTCGGAAAATAGCAGAGCAGAGAAGGATTTTTCGGTCAGGCTTGGCTGAGTCGGACTGGCAAAGAAGGCTCGGAAAGTTTTGAGCTTGTCAGCTGTCAGACGGCCACTGAGTTCAGTAGCCGTATCTCGACCCAATCCCTGAAAAATTTGCTGCAGGCGTTTGGGCTCTATGTCCTCAGTATGCAGGATTTCAAAGAGCTTTTCATCACCCACAGTGAAAGGATTGAGACTGCCCGTCTGAGGCGGTGCGACATAGGTTGAGCCCGGCAGGATGGTTCGATAGCTATTTTGTGAAAATCCGACATGTTTGATGGCCTCAATAATCTTACCGCTAGCCTTGTCCAAGAGAATGATATTGCTGTGCTTGCCCATGATTTCGATGACCAGAGTCACAGCCACGCTGTCTCCGATTTCGTTCTTATTGGAGACGCTGATTTCCAAAATCCGGTCATTCTCCACTTGCTGGATTGCTTCAATGACAGCGCCCTGCAGGTATTTTCGCATAACCATGATAAAGGTATTGGGAACAGCTGGATTTTCAAACGTGGTATCTGTCAGCTGAACGCGCCCAAAGACCGAGTGAGCTGATAGGAGCAGCTTGCGGCTTTGGCGGTTGCTGCGAATCTGTAAAACCAGCTCTTGTTCAAAGGGCTGATTAATCTTCTGAATACGGCCGCCCAGCAATTCGCGGCGGAGCTCCTCTGTCATGTGGTGTAAAAAAAATCCGTCGAAAGACATGTTTTTCTCCTTGAAAGTTGCTACAGAAAATTATAACAAAAAACCAAGCTAAAAGCTTCTAAAGTCTCGCCAAAAAGCAATTTAATTTTTGCCTATAACTGCCTCTATAAATTAAATCCGAACATTTTATAAAAATTTTCAAAAAGGTCTTGACATCTTTTCAGGAAAAACTTAAAATATAGGAAATTAGAAAAGTAGTAGATGCATTTGTTTTTAGCGAGCTCGTGGTTGGTGGAAATGAGCAGCAAATCTTTACGAAATTGGGCTAATTGATAAAATGAATTTGAAACAATAAGAATTCGGTATGCACACCTTACAGTGCAGCTTGTTTGATGACAAGACAGAGATATGGGGAATATTAGCTATTTTCCATAATTGAGGTGGCACCGCGATTTTCGCCCTCACACAGAATACCTGTGTGAGGATTTTTTGTTGCTTATTATAAAAAAAGGAGAATTACCTATGTTTAAACGATGGCGTCCCTAGGGATTGAACAAAAAATATAAAACATAGAAATGGAGAAAGAACATGAAAAACAAACGATTAATCACTATCTTAGGCCTTCTGGCCGTTTTGGCAATCGGTGGGATTGTCTATTCCAGCTTGAACAGTAAAGGCAACACCACTAAGACTAGTAGTGACAGTCAGACAGTCAAGGTCGGCGTGCTGCAGTATGTCAGCCACCCTTCGCTGGATTTGATTTACAAAGGGATCCAGGATGGTCTGGCTGAGGAAGGCTATAAAGGCGACAAGATTAAGATTGACTTTATGAATGCTGAGGGCGATCAGAGTAAGGTCTCTACTATGAGCAAACAGCTGGTTTCCAATGACAATGATGTGCTGATTGGGATTGCAACTCCGTCTGCCCAAGGACTGGCTGCAGCTACTAAGGACAAGCCTATTGTCATGGGAGCTATCACAGATCCGGTCGGAGCAAACCTAGTGAAAAATCTTGACAAGCCAGGTGGCAATATCACTGGTGTCTCTGACCGCAATCCAGCTAAGCAACAGCTAGAGCTGATTAAAAAATTGACTCCAGATGTTAAGACTATCGGTGCGCTCTACTCTAGCAGCGAAGACAACTCCAAAGCTCAGGTGGAAGAGTTCAAAAAATTGGCTGAAGAGGCAGGCTACAAGGTAGAGGAATACTCTGTTCCTTCGACCAATGAAATTGCTTCAACCATGAATGTCATGACTGGCAAGGTTGATGCTATCTGGATTCCAATTGACAATACCATTGCATCAGCTTTTGCGACTGTTGTGTCCAGCAATAAAGAAGCTAAGAAACCGATTTATCCAAGTGCGACGGCCATGGTAGAAGAAGGAGGTCTTGCCTCTGTCGTTGTAGACCAGTATGACCTAGGTGTTGCGACTGGTAAAATGGCAGCTAAAGTCCTTAAAGGTGCCAAACCTGCTGACACTGCAGTAGATATTTTTGATACAGGTAAATCTGTTATCAATACCAAAAATGCCAAAGAACTTGGCATTACTGTACCAGAAGATGTTCTGAAAGAAGCAGGTCAGGTTATTAAATAGAAAGAAGGAAGTCTGTTGCTTGACAGGCTTCTTTTTCTCGATAGTCTCTTCTTGTAAAACCTTTCTCGCAGTTGTATAATAGAATTGGCTCAAGTGAATGGGAAGAGCAAATGAAGTGCAGTTTGCTCCAGTGGATTTTACGAAGAGATAGAAGCGGAAAGGGAGTTAGTCAAGAAAGAATGGAAGAAGATATTCAAAAAAACCGCTATATGGGATCGGTCAAGGTTGGCCCCAAGGGGCAGATTGTCATTCCCAAAGAAGTGAGAGATATGTTTGAAATTCAACCTGGGGATGCTCTGGTCCTCTTTGCAGATGCCCAGCAAGGCATTGCCATCCAGCGTTACGAGCTCTATGAAGATCTATTTAATCAGACCTTCAATGGAGACAAAAGTTCAAAAAGTGATTTATAAAATCGGAATCTGCTCAAGCAGATTTTTTCTTTTGCTTTTATTTGCTACTACTAATGAATGGGTGTATAATAAGTATAAGAAGTTATACAACTTATACCAAACTCTTTCGAGATTGAATTAAAATAGCTTAGTTTTTATTTAAATGAGTAAGTTGTGACTAGCTTTAGATGTCAAAGTCATATCTTTAAATAACATTTCGTTTTTTAGTTCCTCATATCTGATGAAAGGAGATGTCCTTATGTATGCAGTTGAGATGCAGGATTTGACCAAGCAATACGGCTCAAAAACGGTTGTTGATGGTTTGAATCTAAAAATTGAAGAAGGTGAATTCTTTGCCATGCTGGGCTCTAATGGTGCGGGGAAGACAACAACGATTAAGATGCTGTCCTGTCTAGTTGAGCCGACGATAGGAGATGCCCTGATGCTAGGCCATAGTATCCGCAAGGAGGAAGATGCTGTCAAGGAAATGATTAATGTTTCACCTCAGGAAACAGCTGTTGCTCCCAAGCTGACAGTCAAGGAAAATCTGGAGATGATTGCTCGTCTATATGGATTTTCTAAGGAAGAAGCGGCGCAAAAGACAGAGCATCTGATGGAGACATTTGACCTGACGGATAGGCAGGATGATCGAGCCAAGTCCTTGTCAGGTGGCTGGCAGCGTAAGCTCAGTATTGCCATGGCCTTAATCAGTCAGCCCAAGATTCTTTTCCTAGATGAGCCGACCTTGGGTCTGGATGTGCGAGCTAGAAGAGAACTTTGGAAGAATATTGAGCAACTAAAGGGAAAAGTCACAGTTATTCTGACTACCCATTATCTAGAAGAAGCCGAGGCTTTGGCCGACCGACTTTGCATTATGGATAAGGGAGTGGTGCAGATCTTGGGAACAGCAGAGGAAATTATCCAAGCTTCCGGCAAGAAGGATTTTGAAGAGGCCTTTTTGTCCTATACGGAAGGAGGGGAATTAGCATGAGAGCCTTCATTTTTGCAAAGCGCAATTTCAAAGAAATCATGCGTGATTATGTCAGCAGTTTGATGGGAATTGGTTTTCCTGTCTTTCTGATTATCGCCCTGTCCCTTATGAAACAGAGCCTCAAAGGGATGCCAGCTATCTTTTCCATTGAAAATTTTGCTCCTAGTATGATGGTATTTGGTGCTTCCTGGCTGACTATTTTTGTCGGCAGTTTAATGGCCACGGACCGCAATAACTCTTTTCTCATGCGTCTCCTATCTACACCGCTTAGAAGCGTGGATTATATCTTAGGGTATTCGATTCCAGTTCTGCCTCTGGCTCTTTTACAGGGCATAGCCAGTTTTGCGACTGCAATGATTTTTGGCTTATCCTTAAATCTGGGAACTTTTTACGTCCTCTTGGTTTTGATCCCAGTAGCTCTGCTCTTTATTTCTTTGGGCTTGCTTTTAGGGTCAGCTTTCTCTAGCAGTAATGCAGTCAGTGGTTTTGGAACTATTCTTGTCAATGCTACGGTTTTTCTCAGTGGAGCAGTGCTTCCGATTGAGATGATAGGAGGTGGTTTTGAAGCATTTTGCAATGCCTTGCCATTTGCCCATGCAGCAAAGGTTGTTCAGTTGGCATTGGCTCAAGATTTGAATTCACTTTTGCCTCATCTTTTTTGGGTTCTTCTCTATGCTTTCCTATTCTTTATCCCTTCTGTCTGGATTTTCAAAAAGAGGATGAAAGGCTAGGGCTTCCATTCGAGCGTGGAAATCAGCTGGATTAGCTTGCGAAATGTTTAGAAATCTGTTAGAATGAAATATAACTAAATAGCAATCCGCAAGACCAGTAACCTAGGGGAAGTTTAACAGGGAGGGGAGCCAGCGACTGAAAGCTCTCTAGATGAAAGCTAGGCGAATTCACTTGCTCTAGGATTGATAAGTAAGGTCTGGCTTGCCAGATAAAAAACGGATGGTACCGCGTGTCAACGCTCCGCTTATGGAGATTGGCGCGCTTTTTATTTTGGAGGGAAAATGACGAAAACGATTGAAGAACAACTGAAAAGCCTACGTGAAGAGACTCTAGCTTCTCTCAAGCAGCTCAAGGCTGAGAATCAAAAGGAACTGCAGGACTTGCGTGTAGCAGTCTTGGGTAAGAAGGGTTCGCTGACTGAAGTCCTGAAAGGGATGAAGGATATTTCAGCTGAAATGCGGCCGATTATCGGGAAGCATGTCAATGAAGCGCGTGATATTCTGACAGCAGCCTTTGAAAAGACTGCTCAAGAGATGGAAGAGCAATTAGTAGCTCTGAAACTGGCTGAGGAATCCTTGGATGTGACCCTGCCAGGCCGTCAAATTCCGGTTGGGAACCGTCATATTCTTAGCCAAACTAGTGAAGAAATTGAAGATATCTTCATCGGGATGGGCTATCAGGTCGTGGACGGCTTTGAAGTGGAAAAGGACTATTACAACTTTGAGCGGATGAATCTGCCTAAGGACCACCCAGCACGGGATATGCAGGACACTTTCTATATTACAGAGGAGATCCTGCTCAGAACCCACACCAGTCCAGTACAGGCCCGAGCTATGGATGCTCATGACTTTTCTAAAGGGCCACTTAAGATGATCTCACCGGGGCGTGTCTTCCGTCGGGATACTGATGATGCGACTCACTCACACCAATTCCATCAGATTGAAGGTTTGGTGGTTGGAGAAAATATTTCCATGGCAAACCTGCAAGGAACGCTGCAGCTGATTGTCCAGAAGATGTTCGGCAAAGATCGCAGTATCCGTCTGCGTCCGTCTTACTTCCCGTTCACAGAGCCGTCTGTTGAAGTGGATGTTTCCTGCTTTAAGTGTGGTGGTGCCGGCTGTAATGTCTGCAAGAAGACCGGCTGGATTGAGATTATGGGAGCTGGTATGGTGCATCCGCGCGTGTTGGAAATGAGCGGCATTGATGCAGAGAAATACTCTGGATTTGCCTTTGGTCTTGGCCAAGAGCGGGTAGCTATGCTCCGCTACGGTATCAACGACATTCGTGGATTCTACCAAGGAGATATTCGTTTTTCTCAGCAGTTTAAGTAGAAACCTATATTCATAGATGCAGCTTTTCTGAGAAAGGAGTGCAGTATGCTAGTCAGAGTCAAAAAAGAAGAAGCGAACCTCCTGCGAGAGTTGGAAGTCGCGACCTATCAAGAAACCTTTGGTCCATTTATCAAGGAAGCTGATATGGCTCATTATTTTGACAATGAGCTGTCGCTTGCAACTATCGAAAAGGAACTGGCAGACCCTGAGTCAGAGACTTATTTTGTTGTCAAAGGCGGTGAAATTGCTGGTTTTCTCAAGGTAAACTGGGGACAGGCTCAAACAGAGCAAGAACTGCCACAGGCCTTTGAGGTTCAGCGAATTTACGTTTTGAAAGCCTATCATGGTCAGGGATTAGGCAAGGAAATGTTTGAATTTGCCTTGGAAGAAGCCAAAAAACGAGGTTTTGACTGGGTCTGGCTGGGCGTCTGGGAGAAGAATTTTAGAGCTCAAGATTTTTACTTCAAATACGGCTTTGAAAAATTCAGCCAGCACGACTATATCACTGGTGAGACAGTAGACACCGACTGGCTGCTGCGCAAGAAATTGAAATAAACAAGAAACTTTAAAGAGAGGAAATGAATACGACCTAAAAGCTTTAAATTTAGATGATTTGTTTCTGAAATCAGGATTTCAGACAAATCCCTAAAATTTGGTCGGTCTAGTCCCTCAGCGATAGAATAGAGAAAGGAATTGAACCCGGGCTAAAAACTCGAAAAAAGATAGATTTGCGATCATTCGTCGAATGCTTAGTTAATCTCCTGTTTTTCAGTCGTTTTTGACGCCCTTGGTATCTTAAATATGCTAGTAAGTTATAAGTGGTTAAAAGAGTTAGTAGACATTGATGTGGCGAGCGCTGAGCTGGCTGAGAAAATGTCAACGACAGGAATTGAAGTAGAAGGTGTGACATCACCAGCTGCTGGCCTGTCAAAAATTGTCGTTGGTGAGGTGGTATCGTGTGAGGATGTTCCTGATACCCACCTGCATGTTTGTCAAGTCAATGTCGGAGAAGAGGAGAACCGTCAGATTGTCTGCGGTGCTCCAAATATTCGTGCAGGCATCAAGGTCATGGTGGCTCTGCCGGGTGCTCGCATTGCGGACAATTATAAGATTAAAAAAGGAAAAATCCGTGGATTGGAGTCACTGGGTATGATCTGCTCTCTGGGTGAGCTAGGTATTTCTGATTCTGTCGTGCCAAAGGAATTTGCGGATGGCATTCAAATCCTGCCTGAAGAAGCAGTGCCGGGTGAGGAAGTCTTCTCTTATCTGGACTTGGACGATGAGATTATCGAGCTTTCCATCACGCCAAACCGGGCAGATGCTTTGTCTATGCGTGGGGTGGCTCATGAGGTGGCTGCGATTTATGACAAGTCTGTACGTTTCAAAGACTTCCCACTGGTGGAGAATGAAAAGCAGGCAGCTGACAGTCTTTCAGTAGCCCTTGAGACAGAGAAAGCCCCTTATTACGCAGCTCGTATCTTGGAAAATGTCACCATTGCGCCAAGTCCTCAGTGGCTGCAAAATCTTCTCATGAACGAAGGAATCCGTCCGATTAACAATGTAGTGGACGTGACTAACTACATCCTGCTCTACTTTGGTCAGCCCATGCATGCTTTTGATCTGGATACTTTTGAGGGTGACCAGATTGTCGTCCTGGAAGCGCGTGCTGGTGAAAAACTGGTGACACTGGACGGCGAAGAGCGCGAGCTGGAAGTCAGCGACCTAGTCATTACTGTGGCGGATAAGCCAGTTGCTCTGGCTGGTGTCATGGGCGGTGCAGCGACTGAAATTTCCGGTAAGTCCACTCGTGTTGTTCTGGAGGCGGCTGTTTTTGATGGAAAATCAATCCGCAAGACCAGCGGTCGCCTTAATCTGCGTTCGGAATCATCTTCCCGCTTTGAAAAAGGCATCAATGTAGCAACTGTCAATGAAGCTTTGGATGCGGCAGCAAGTATGATTGCGGACTTGGCAGGTGCAACTGTTCAGGCTGGTATCGTATCTGCTGGTAGCTTAGACACTAGTGATGTAGAAGTGGTGTCCAGTCTCGCGGATGTCAACCGAGTTTTGGGAACAGATTTACTTTATACAGATATTGTGGATGTCTTCCGCAGACTTGGCTTTGGCTTGTCAGGAAATGCTGAACAGTTCACTGTCAGTGTCCCTCGCCGTCGCTGGGATATTTCAATTGAAGCGGATCTCTATGAAGAAATTGCCCGCATTTACGGCTATGACAAATTACCAGCTAGCCTGCCAAAAGATGACGGGACAGCTGGTGAATTGACTGCAACGCAGCAACTGCGCCGTCAAGTACGGACTTTAGCAGAAGGAGTTGGGCTGACAGAAATCATCACCTATGCTTTGACGACGCCAGAAAAGGCGATTGAGTTCACTCTCAATCCTAGTAACTTGACTGAGCTCATGTGGCCGATGACAGTGGAGCGTTCTGTTCTCCGTCAGAACATGGTTTCTGGTATTTTGGATTCTATTTCTTACAATGTGGCTCGTAAAAATAAGAATCTAGCCCTCTATGAAATTGGAAAAGTTTTTGAGCAGACTGGCAATCCTAAGGAAGAACTGCCAAATGAAATCAATAGCTTTGCCTTTGCTTTGACAGGTTTGGTTAATGAAAAAGACTTCCAGACCAAGCCAGTGGCAGTTGATTTCTTCTATGCTAAGGGTGTGGTGGAAGCACTCTTTGCTAAGTTAGGCTTGACAGCTGAATACGAGGCTAGCAGCCAGATTAAGAGCCTGCATCCTGGTCGGACTGCTTTAATCTCTATCAATGGCCAGCCTGTCGGCTTTGTCGGCCAAGTCCATCCTGCGACAGCCAAGGCTTACGATATTCCTGAAACTTATGTGGCTGAGCTCAATTTGTCGGCTATCGAAGAGCAGCTCCAGCCAGCACAGCCGTTTACAGAAATCACTAAATTCCCAGCTGTCAGCCGGGATGTGGCACTCTTGCTCAAGGCTGAAATCACTCACCAAGAGGTCCTTGATGCAATCCAAGCAGCTGGTGTCAAGCGCTTGACCGATATTAAGCTCTTTGATATCTTCTCTGGTGACAAGCTGGGTGTCGGCCTCAAATCCATGGCCTACAGCCTGACTTTCCAAAATCCAGAAGCCAGTCTGACCGACGAAGAAGTGGCTAAATATATGGAAAAAATCGAAAAATCTCTTACCGAAAAACTCGGTGCAGAAGTTCGCTAATGAACTATTCCCCAGTCATGTGATTGGGGATTTTGATTGATACTCTTCGAAATCCTATTCAAATCATAGTTGATTTGCAGTTTCGCTTTGCTTTCTATTATGGCAAGCTTATTGCTAGGATAAGAGCAAAGATGTAGGCGAAACGAGAAGTATTCGAAATTGAAAATCAGTAGGAAAACTAATCATGGAAAATTCAAACCAAATCTCCCAATGTCAGACTCTTTGGGCTAGAAATAAATATCTGGTTCTCAGTCATTCCAGTAAGATCTATCTGGAAATCCGCCAATATCTAAAAAGTGACTCGGTGGAAGCAGTACATGTTCAAGACTTGATTGATCAGGCGATAGCCCTGCCTGAAAATCGCGGTCAGGTCAGCAATGCCTTTCAGCATGTTTGGGGTTATTTTAAGAAGAAAGCCAGCTCAGCTGAAAAGGAAGATTTTATGCATCTTTTACTTCGTTACCAATCCGGTCAGGCTGAGAAAAAAGACTTGGTAAGAGCTGTAAGGGACCTGCTAGTCAAGTATCCTAATCCTTATCTGCAGAAATCCACTTTGTTATTTGGTGATGAAGAATGAGGAACTGAAATCAAGGGGAAAGAATAAGCTTGCTCGTCTAGTAGCTTTGAGGGGTGTAGATGATAAGAATAATTTGTTAGGCTCATAAACAATATTATTTTGACTGGTTTCGATAAAAGATCCACCTTGAGCAAAACGCGTCTTTAAGGTATGATTGGAGAAAAAATGTTTTTTACTTATCAGGGAAATAAATTATATTATAAAGTGATTGGTCAAGGAAAGCCAGTCTTGGCAATTCATGGTTTGGGCTGTTCATCTGAATTGATGGAAGGATGTTTGGAACCCATTTTTGAGAAACATTCTGACTATAAAAGGATTTATTTAGATTTACCTGGCATGGGTAGGTCTGATGCCAATCCTGCTTTTGCAAGTGCGGATGAGATTTTAGAGATGCTCCTGAACTTTATAGAAACTGTAATCGGAGGACACAGCTTTCTCTTAGCTGGAGAGTCTTATGGTGGTTATCTTGCTCGAGGAATTTTGGCTAAGAAAAATTCGCAGATTGATGGTTTGTTGCTAATTTGTCCAGTAGTTGTACCCAATCCGAAAGAAAGAATTTTGCCTAAAGATACTCTGGTAATTAGAGATGTTGGGTTTGATATAGTAGGCAAAAGCGAAGATTTCGTTGATTTAGCGATTTTACAGACTAAAGAAACTTATCAACGGTTTGAAAAAGAAATCCTAGCAGGGCTTCAGATGATGAATGCTCCCTTTATCCAAAAGCTGCAAGAAAACTATTCTTTTTCGTTTGAAGTGGATCAAGAGATACAGGAAAAGGGCTATGACGAGCCCAGCCTTTTTATAGCAGGAAAGCAGGACCAAGTCGTGGGCTTCCAGCAGTTAGCGCAACTGTCTCACTATTATCCAAGGGCAACTCATGCTGTAATGGATCTTGCTGGTCACAATGCGCAGATAGATCAAGAGGCTCTCTTTACTGCCTTAGTTGAAAATTGGCTCAAGCGAATTGAACTTTCCTGATACTACAAGATTTAATATGTTGAACAGATGCAGATGAAACTGGAGTTCATCAAATAAATCTAATTCAGCCCAAAATTGATTTTAAAATCATAGAAAAAAGCGGTTATACCGCTTTTTTTGCTTATTATCCCCAGAATTTTTGGGCGATTTCTTGGCCTTGTTTGATTTTGGCCCATTGTTGCTCAATGGTGAGTTCGTTTCCAGAGTCACAAGAGGCGAAGCCGCATTGGTGGGAGAGCAGGAGTCGCTCTTTCGGTAGAACGGTTGCTGCTTTCTCGAGGAGGTCTAGGACGCGTTTTTCGTCATCCAAGCCTGTCGTCTTACTGGAGAGCAGTCCTAAAACGACTTCCGCATTCTTGTCCTTCAAAGCTGCTAGAGCTGATACATCACCAGCTACATCGCTGTCCCACTCTAGGAAGTAGCGATCATAATGTTGGTCGCGCAGGAATTTTTCTGCGATAGCTTCGTAGGTACCCTCAGCAGCAGAGCGGCTTTCGTAGTTACCACGGCAGTTGTGGGTCCAGACAGTCAGTCCAAGCTCATGAGCATAGTCTACGACTTCGTTATTAATAGCGACAAACTCATCTGCTAGGTCAGCCAGACTAGCATTGCCTTCAGCAAAGAAGCTGGCAGGATTGGACTCGTCAAAGAGTTCCCAGAGACAGTCGTCAAACTGGATAATCTGTCCGCCAGCGGCCTTATAGTCGTCCAAAAATTCCTTATAAGCTTGAATCAAGCCTTTTTTCAAGTCTTCATTGGTCTCATAAACTTGTCCTGGTCCCGCCAAGCGGTCAAAGACAGCTAACTCAGTATAAGCATGGGCAGGTCCCCAGACAGTCAGCTTGGTATCTTCACCAGCAGCCTCATCCTTGACTAGCTTATAAATCTCGATAAAGTGATGATTTTTACCAAAGAGTGGTGCTGTGATGCGGATACCAATGTCCTTACGGGTCTCATATTGCCCGCCGTCGTGGTCCTTGAAGGTATAGCCGTGGTCAGCAATGTAGCGCTCGATTCCCTTAAGTCCCCAGACAAAGTCCAGATGCCACATAGACTTGGAGTATTCTCCATCTGTCAGGATGTCAATTCCCTTTGCCTTTTGCTCAGCAACAATCTCCTTGATGTCAGCTGTCTCCGTCTCATGGTAGCCTGGGAAGCTGTCGTAGAAGGGGTATTGAATATCATCGCGGTGCTCAATTTCTGTCTTATACTGGCGCAGATTTTCTGGGCGCAGAAGTGATCCAACCAGTTGGAATTTTGATTTTGTCATAAGATTTCTCACTTTCATTAGGGATTATGGTCTATTGTATCGAAAATTTCTCTGCAAATAAAATAGTTAATTCTGCTGGTAGGGTATATCCGAAAACTATTGCTAGCGCTTAGGGTGTATTTCCTTATGATAAAAACTATTTTTTCTTGACAAATAAAACAGACAAGTGTAGAATATAAGTATAAACTACAAGTGTAGAAAAAAGGAGAAAAGAATATGACTATTACAAAAAAAGCCTTTATCGGAATTCTATCTCTGACAGCAGCAGTCCTATTAGCTGCTTGCTCAGGCAATACTAACCAGGGAGGGAATACTAGTTCATCACAGAATACACAAGGCCAAACATCACAATCTGCGCAGAATCAGACTTCGCAGTCATCAGCCGCATCTTCCTCTAATCAGACTTCTTCATCATCAAATGTAGGGCAGGCTACTAATATAGACGGGCGCTACCAAGCAACCGACCATGATGGTGACCAGCATGTCCTGGAAATCAATGGTACGACTGGTACTTGGACTGAGACCGAGGTCGATGGCAGTAAGGAAATCAAGCAGGTACAAGTAGACAGTGCTAATCAAAGACTGATAGTCGGCGATGATGTCAAAAGTTACCGCCAAAATGGCAATCAGCTGATTGTGGACGAATTGGATGATGATCCAGACACTCTGACCTTTACCAAGCAGTAAAGTGCTTCTTGTTCTGCTCAGGACAACAGGATGAGCAGTGAGGAAATCAAACTAGAGGCTGGGACAAAAGTCCTAGCCTCTCAATTGTCTTTGGATTGTCGAGCAAGACGCAGTGGTTGAGTGGGCTCTACTACGATGATTTCATCAGCTTTTACAGCCCTACTCAACTGTGCGGAGGTGGGACGACGAAATCGAATTCTAACGAATTACCGATTTCTGTCCCACTCTCTTTTTTATAAGAATTTTATATTAAATGATGTAAAAAATTTGACTTGAAGGGTGCTCTAAGTTGTATAATAGTTACTATAAAGATATCAAAGGAGAAGAAACGATGAAATTGGCAGTTTATACAAAAGCAGGCCAAGTTGGACTTACTGAGATTGCTCGTCCGCAAATCATTGAGGCAGATGATGCCATTATTCGGATTGTTCGGACCTGTGTCTGTGGCTCTGACCTATGGCGCTACCGCAGTCCAGATATTGAAGCAGGCCATCAAAATAGTGGGCATGAAGCGATTGGAATTGTCGAAGAAATCGGTGATGCAGTAACGACTGTTAAACCTGGCGATTTTGTTATTGCGCCGTTTACTCATGGATGCGGGCAATGTGATGCCTGCCGAGCAGGATTTGATGGCACTTGTGATTCTCATATTGGGAATAACTGGTCAGACGGGGTACAAGCAGAATATATGCGCTTCGAATTTGCTAACTGGGCTCTTATCAAAATTCCGGGTCAGCCTTCTGATTATACAGAAGGAATGCTCAAATCACTCTTGACACTGGCTGATGTCATGCCAACTGGCTATCATGCTGCACGAGTGGCAGACGTCAAGCCTGGTGATAAGGTTGTCGTGATTGGTGACGGAGCTGTTGGACAATGCGCTGTTATTGCGGCTAAAATGCGTGGTGCTTCCCAAATCGTTCTCATGAGCCGTCATGAAGATCGACAAAAGATGGCTTTAGAGTCAGGTGCGACAGCTATTGTTGCAGAACGTGGCGAAGAAGGAATTGCCAAAGTGCGTGAGATTCTAGGTGGCGGGGCAGATGCAGCTTTGGAATGTGTCGGGACAGAAGCAGCTGTTGATCAAGCTCTGGGAGTCCTTCACAACGGTGGCCGCTTAGGCTTTGTCGGTGTGCCTCACTATAATAACCGAGCTCTTGGTTCTACCTTTGCCCAAAATATTACAGTTGCAGGCGGTGCAGCCTCTGTCACGACTTACGACAAGCAAATCTTGCTCAAGGCAGTTCTTGATGGTGATATTAATCCGGGCAAGGTCTTTACAAGTGAGTACAGGCTGGATGAAATTGACCAAGCTTATAAGGACATGGATGAACGCAAGACTATTAAGTCCATGATTGTCTTTGATTAGGTGTAGAAGAAAACAGCCTTGCTGCGGTCTCTTTAAGATGGCAGTGGGCTGTTTTTGTGTGGCTTGGTAGTTCTTTTCATGAAAGGAAATTCATTCTTTTTGCTCTCTGCACCAAGCTATCCACTTTAACCATTCGGCGGCCAGATGGAGCTGGTGTTCTTTGATAAGGCTGTCTGGACAAAGGCTGGGGAATTCGACGCAGAATCGGGCTTCTAGGCCTTTTTCTGTGTCGCGAAACTGATGGCGAATTCCACCGATATTGCTACCATTCGCTAGACTGGCGGCAC
The DNA here is from genome assembly GCF_900635155.1 of Streptococcus sanguinis. Taxonomy (NCBI): domain Bacteria; kingdom Bacillati; phylum Bacillota; class Bacilli; order Lactobacillales; family Streptococcaceae; genus Streptococcus; species Streptococcus sanguinis. The sequence continues at coordinate 1,411,639 of NZ_LR134002.1, read as the reverse complement.
CGACAGTTTGGAAGGGATAAGACGCATCACGAGGCTCCTCTATCTCAGCTTCACCACCAAGGTCAAGAAAAAACTGTGTTGGCAGTGGGCTGTTTCCTGCAGTCTCAATGACTTCAAGTTTGCCACTGTGCGGCTGCAAGGCATAATGGTCTGGACAGGCACCAAGATTGACTCTTTTATGAGTATCTGTCTTTTCTAACATTAATTTTTCTAGCCTTTTACTGAAAGAAGCAGCAGTCAGTCCACTTGCAAAAATCGTTACAATAGCTCTTTTTCGTGGTTTCTTGGACCATTTGGCTGCCCATTCCATCAAATATTGGCTCCATTTGAGTTTGGTTCCTATTGTCTGGATTATCTCCTCGTATGTCAGCTTCATTTTTGCTTCCAGTAGGGCCTGGTCTAAAATCTCCGTATTGTCAGTATTCGGCAGCTGTAGATTAAGTATCTTAGCTGCTTTATGGATTCTCTGCTTCCGCCATTGCTCAATTCTTTCTTGACTGACTTCCTTTTGATTGATAATAATCTTCATTTTTTAATCCTCTTGTTCTTGTCTTCTGCTTATATTTATTATATAGTGGGAGCTGGATGACATACAAGCATCAATTTTAGATAGACTGTTGCATTTTGAGGTGAATGGCATGTATGAGAAAAAAAGAAGAAAGACAGAAAAGCGGATAGAGACTAGCTTGCTGCGGCTGATGAAAGAGCAGACTTTTGAGACTATCAGTATTCGTCAGCTGATTGACTTGGCAGAGGTAAATCGTAGTACCTTTTATCGGCATTACCTGGACAAGTATGATCTGTTAGAGAAGATAGAAGACCAGTTGCTAGGTGATTTGCTGGCCTATTATCAAGATGCAATAAAATCTGACCGACTGTTCAAGTTAGAAAAGGATTTTAAAGTGGAAGACTACATTCATGAAGAACAAAATCTTTTTCATTTTTTTGAGCCTTACTTGGAAGACTTAGCCATTCTTTTGGGACCCAATGGTAGCCCTACTAGTTCGTTGAGGTTGCAGAAAGCTCTGAGGGAGATTTTCTCGCATAGTATTTCTTTAGCTGACGCGTTTATAGAAGAGGTAGAGGTGGACTTGCTGCTGAATCATCAAGCCGCGTCCTTTATGGGAACACTGACTTACTGGTTGGCTCATCCTCATTATAAGTCACAGGAAATGAGTGATTTCCACACTAGGGTGACTGCTGTTGGTCTGGCGGGTTTTGTCAGAGAGCATATGGAGGGTAATTGACAGGATAGTTTTTCCAGTTTGCTGCTTTATGATATAATAGTCTCGTATATCTCAAAGGAGGGTAGCCGTGTTTTTAGCTTTTAAAGAGATTGTCTACAGCCGAGGGCGCTATCGTTTAGTGGTTGCTATGGTCTTTCTCATTACCTATATGGTTTTCTTTTTATCCAGTCTTTCCGTTGGTTTGGCTAGGCTCAATCGCTTGGCTTTGGACCAATGGCAGGCTGAGTCGATCGTTTTGTCGGAGTACGCAAATAAGAATCTGGTTTCTTCGACTCTCAAGGAAGAGGAGTACAGCCGCCTGCTTCAAGGCGACTCAATCGCTGCTTTGGGACAGACGGCGGCAGTGGCCAATTATGAAGATGGCACTGATAAAATCAATGCTCAGGTTTTTGGTCTCTCTTGGGATAGTTTTCTAGCGCCTGACATTATTGAGGGACGTCCTGCTGAGACTGCTTATGAAGTTATTGCGGATAAGCGCCTGCAGCAAAAAGGTGTGAAACTAGGCGACCAGCTCCAGCTCAATGGCAGTGAGCGTCTTTATCAGGTTGTTGGTTTCACAGAGGATAACAGCTTCTTAACTCAGCCAGTTCTCTTCATGACGCTGGAAGATTTTAGGGAATTAAAGTACGGCTCTAGTCAGGTTAAGAATATCAGTGCACTTGTGGTCAAGGATGGTCAGAAGATTGAAGAAGCTGGACTTAGTCAGCTCTCTATGAGTGATTTTATAGAAAATATACCTGGTTATCAGCCTCAGGTACTGACTTTTTCCTTCATGATTGGTGCCATGGTTCTGATTACATTTTTGGTATTGGGAATTTTTATGTACATCATTACCATCCAAAAGACGCATCTTTACGGTATTATGCGCGCCCAAGGGATTGCCAGTGGGAAGATTATTGCTTCTATTTTTTGGCAGATTTTCATCCTGTCTACTCTGGGAATCAGCTTAGCTGTCTTGGCTCTCTTGGGAACCCAGCTAGTCTTGCCGGCTTCTATGCCTTTTTACAGTGACTGGAGAGCTTATGCTGGATTGATTGTCCTGATTGTTTTCATGTCACTGGCTGGCGGGCTCTTGTCCATTCATCGGGTTCTGAAAATTGACCCTATCACAGCGATTGGAGGTGAGTAAATGTCAATCATAGAACTAAAAGGGGTTACAAAAGAATATGGTCAGGGACATACGCTGGTTCAAGCCCTGAAGCCAACTGATTTCCAACTTGAAGCGGGGCAGTTTGTAGCTATTATTGGGCCGTCAGGCTCGGGTAAAACAACCTTTCTGACCTTGCTGGGGCATTTGCAAACTCCCTCAAAAGGACAGATTCTGCTGCATGGGAAAGATACCTCCCAGCTCAAGGAAAAGGAACGAGCAGCCCTACGCTTCAATGATTTTGGTTTTATTTTGCAGGCTTCCAATCTCATTCCTTTTTTGAAAATCGAAGACCAGTTCCAGCTGATTGACCGCTTATCTAAAAAGGAAAGAACGGATCTAAACAGTCTGATTGAGTTGCTGGATCTAAAAGGAACTCTCAAGCAGTATCCGAAAGAATTGTCTGGCGGAGAACGGCAGAGGGCTGCTATCGCTAGAGCCCTTTACAATAGCCCTGATATTATCTTGGCTGATGAGCCGACAGCTAGTCTGGATACAGAGCGGGCTAAGCGCGTGGTCCATCTGCTCAAAGAGGTGACTCAGAAATTTCATAAGAGTGTGGTCATGATTACCCATGATACCCGCCTGCTGGACGAGGTTGATAAGGTCTATGAGATGCAAGATGGAGTGCTGACTCAAGTTCGATAAAGCTTTAGAAGTGTTTTGCAATCAAACAGTTAAAAAACAAGGAGAGGACTATGATTCATTATAAAACAAATCCTCAGCTAGATTTTGCGGCAGTGCTAGACCTCTATGATTCGGTTAATTGGAGCAATTATACTAATCGTCCTCAGCAGTTAGAGCAGGCCTTCCATCAGTCCTTGTTTGTGATGGCGGCCTATGATGAAGATAAGTTGGTTGGTTTGATCCGAGTGGTCGGAGATGGGCTTACCATTGTCTTTATTCAGGATTTGCTGGTGTATCCACACTACCAGCGTCAGGGGATTGGCCAAAGCCTTGTTCAACAGACGCTAGAAAGATTTAAGGAAGTTTACCAAATCCAGCTGGCAACGGAGCAGTCAGATAAAAATCTAGCTTTTTATCGAGAGCTCGGCTTTCGCCGACAGGAAGATTTCGACTGTACTGGCATGATTTATGCACCTGATAAAAAGTAAAATTATAGAGAGAGTGGGACAGAAATCGGTAATTCGTTAGAATTCGATTTCGTCGTCCCACCTCCGCACAGTTGAGTAGGACTGTAAAAGCTGATGAAATCAGCGTAGTAGAGCCCACTCAACCACTGCGTCTTGCTCGACAATCCAAAGACAATTGAGAGGCTAGGACTTTTGTCCCAGCCTCTTTTGTCATATTTACAGGAGGAAAAGAAAGTAGAAGTAGACTGATGAAAATATTTCTCGGTCTTTTTTTGTTTTTCCTTGACAGTTAAATTGTCAGAATTTATAATAAAAGAAGAAAGGTGATAACGGTGTTATCGAATTGAAAGCATGAAAAAAGAAACAGATAAGTTAAACGAAAAAATCTTGGAAAGCGCGAGGAGTGAGTTCTTGGCTTATGGCTATCAGGATGCTTCACTGCGGAGAATTTGTCGCGCTGCTGGCTTGACGACTGGGGCTCTTTATAAGCGCTATGAGAGTAAGGACAGTCTCTTTACTGCTCTGCTTGAGCCTACTCTGACAGCCTTAGACCAGTATGGACAAGAGCAGAAGCGACGTGACTATGCTTTCCTAGAAGAGGGACACCTGTCTGACATGTGGGCACATCGCTTAGAGGATCTCCAGTCCCTGATGCGGATTCTCTATGAGCATAAGGATATTATGCAGCTCTTGCTCTTTAAATCTCAGGGATCTTCGCAAGCGGACTTCAGGATGCGTCTGCCTCATTTGGCTGCAGACGAGACTTATCGCTATTTGGAGCTGGCTTACAAAGAGGGTAAGATCAATCGTCTGGTCAAACACGAGTTTCTGCGATCGTGCATGACGGCTTATTACACAGCTGTATTTGAGCCCTTGGCTCAAGACTGGCCCCAAGAGCAGGCGCTGGAATTTTGCCATTCCATCATGGACTTGTTTGACTGGGGAAGTTTGCTAGGTTTTTGATAGAAAGAAGGACATTCTATGAAGAAAAAATCTGTTCTTGCTTGGATCTGGGACTTTGTTTCCCTTCATAAGATATATTTTGTGCTCAGTCTGAGCTTTGCCTTTGCTTCTGTGATTTCAGGATTTCTGCCTTATTTCTTTATTGGTGGAATGATTAATCAGCTCTTGGCTGGCAATAAAAACTGGGATTTTTACCTGCAGCAGTCAGCGTGGGCAGGTCTGGCCTGGATTGGCTACTGGGGATTCCACGGTATTTCTACCATGCTGTCACATACGGCTACTTTTAAGATTCTAGCGGAAATGCGGCGTCGCCTGACAGACAAGCTAGCTAGGCTGCCTCTGGGTACAGTGCTCAGTCAGTCATCAGGCAGTTATAAAAACATTATCGTTGAGCGGGTGGATGCGACCGAAACGACCTTGGCTCACCTGATTCCAGAGTTTACCGCTGGGATTTTTGGTCCGATTATTGTTCTCATTGCTATGCTAGTCATCGATTGGCGGCTGACCTTGTTGTCTCTCCTAACTATTCCCATCGTGGTGCTGGCCTATATGCGGATGGCTGTCAATAGCGAAGCGGACTATCAAAATACTCTGGTCAAGACCAAAAAGCTCAATGATACAGCGGTGGAATACATCAATGGGATTGAGGTCATCAAGGTCTTTGGCAAGGAAAAATTTTCTTACGATAAGTTTGTGACGGCTGCTAGAGAAGGAGCAGATTGCTTTATTGAGTGGATGCGCAAGTTCAATCTAGAGATGGGCATTGTGACTGCTTTTCTGCCATCAGGCTTGCTCTTTCTGCTGCCGGCTGGCTGTTATTTCTATCTGCAAGGTAGCTTGACTGCCAGCAATTTCATTCTAATGATTATTCTTTCGCTCAGTCTTCTGACTCCACTGATTTTAGTGGCTAGTTACATGGATGATTTACGGAAAATCGGCACTATTTTTGGTCAAGTCATTGATATTCTGGAAAAGCCTGATTTGAAAAGGCCTCAGGAGCTGCGAGAACTTCCAAAAGGAAGAGATCTGGTCATGACGGATGTCAGTTTTGGCTATACAGATGAAGAGGAAGTACTACATGGAATTTCGCTAGATATTAAGGCTGGCAGCATCAATGCTTTAGTTGGGCCATCAGGCTCAGGTAAGTCTACAATTGCCAAGCTTCTAGCTTCTTTCTGGGATGTCACTTCTGGTCAGATTACCTATGGTGGCTTGGACATTCGCCAGCTTCCGCTAGACTATTACAGTCGGCAGATTGCTTACGTGACCCAGGATAACTATCTCTTTGATGAGACTATTATGGAAAATATCCGGATGGGAAATCCAGCAGCTTCTGATGAAGAGGTCATCGAAATTGCCCGTCGTTGTGGCTGTTATGACTTTATCATAAACTTAGAAATCGGATTTGAGACTCAGGTAGGCTCTGGCGGCGGTCATCTATCTGGTGGGGAGCGTCAGCGGATTGCCATCGCCCGTGCCATGCTTAAGGATGCGCCGATTCTTATCTTGGATGAAGCGACTGCTTATACAGATCCGGAAAATGAAGCACGGATTCAGTCCAGTCTAGCTAGTTTGATTGAGGGACGAACCTTGATTGTCATTGCCCACAGGCTGTCTACGATTATGAGTGCAGACCAGATAGTTCTGGTCAATGATGGTCGGATTGAAGCTAGAGGCCGGCATGAAGAATTGCTGGCAGCCAGTCCGCTTTATGCTTCCATGTGGCAGGCTCATATTGCTACCAGGGATAGTGGTGAGATGGAAGGAGGGCTGACTCATGCTTAATATACTGAAGAAATTCTTTGATTTCTGTACGGCAGAGGACCGTAGGAAATTTTATCAATCCATTTATCTGGGCATCATCAAGTCCTTTATCATTGCTCTACGTATCCCAGTAATAGGCCTAGTCGTTATGGGACTGATTGAGAAGAATCTCTCTATGCAGACCTTCTGGCTGGCTCTGGGTATCATGTTGGTATCCACTGTGCTAAACGTCTGGATTACCCTGAAAATTACCATGCTGCAGACGGAAGCGGGCTATCATACCTGTGCTCAGAAGCGGATTGAAATTGCCGAGCACATGCGCTATCTGCCCATGGGCTACTTTAATCAAAATAGCCTAGGCAAGATTACCAGTGTCACGACTAATACGCTGGAAGGGTTGTCTGATGTAGCTACGCGAGTGGTTATGATGACTGTGCAGGGATTTCTGACGACTGGCCTCATAACCGTCTTGGTCTTTCTCTATGACTGGCGGGTTGGTCTGGTTCTCTTGGTGGGTCTCGTCCTCTTTCTCCTGCCAAATACCCTCATGCGTTGGCAAGTTGGCAAGGTTTCTGATGACAAGTATCAGGCGGATATGGACCTAGTAGCCGTTGTTTTAGAGTACAGCCAAGGGATTGCTGAAGTTAAGAACTACAATCTGGTTAACCGTTCTGCCAAGAAGCTGTCCAAAGCTATTGAAGGCAAGAGTCAGCTAGATACCAAAATGACACTTGTGACCTCACCTTACATTGCCCTCCAAGGCATGGTGACCAAGCTGACCGGTCTCTTTATGGGTCTTTTCTCTATCTATTTTTATCTCAATGGCATTATGGAGCTGCTGGTAACCATTATGATGATTGTCAGTGGTTTTATGATTTATGAAAATCTAGACGGCGTTGGCTCTTTCTCTTCTCTCCTGCGCATTGTTGATCTGTCGGTTGATATGGTCAATCAAGTCTTAGCTATCCAGCCGATGGACATCAGTGGTCAGGATATTGAGCCTAAGAGTAGCCGGATTGATCTGAGAGACGTTAGCTTCTCTTATGGAAATAAGAAAATTATTGACCGGGTTTCCCTCACCATTCCCGAAAAAACAACAACTGCTCTGGTCGGACCTTCTGGATCAGGCAAAACAACGCTCTGCAACCTCATTGCCCGCTTCTGGGATGTGGACCAGGGAAGTATCAGTCTGGACGGGCATGATGTCAGGGATTATAGCTATGACAGCCTGATTCGCAATTTCAGCTTTGTCTTCCAAAGCGTCTATCTCTTTGAGGATACCATTGCCAATAACATTCGTTTTGGCAAGCCGGAGGCAAGTCAGGAAGAAGTGATAGAGGCTGCCAAGAAAGCGGCCTGTCATGACTTTATCCTCTCACTACCTGATGGCTATGACACCAAGATTGGTGAAGGAGGTGCTAGTCTTTCTGGAGGTGAGCGCCAGCGCATTTCCATTGCACGGGCTATTATTAAGGATGCGCCTATTATCATTCTGGATGAAGCAACAGCCAATGTTGACCCCGAAAACGAAGAAGCCCTCATGCAGGCTATTCAGGCTCTGACTCGCGATAAGACCATTATCATGATTGCCCACCGACTCAAGACGGTTGAGCATGCAGACCAGATTTTGGTGCTGGATCAAGGTCGTATTGTCGAGCAAGGCAAACACCAAGACTTACTGGCTAAACAAGGCATTTACAGTAAGTTTATCCAAGAAAGAAAAACAGCTGCCAGCTGGCGGATTGAGATGGAGGAGTGATAAACTGAAACAGCAAACCATTGGCTTGCTGTTTTTAATTTCGAGAAAGGATGATATAATAATCATAAAGATTAACGAGCAGAAGTAGGAGAAAGATGGAAGGAGCAGAGAAGCGACCTCCTGGTCGGGCCTTTAGTTTGCATGATTTGAGCACTCGGAAGATTTGGCTGGAAAGCAATCATTTGCATGTTCAGTTTGATTATATGATTGATTATAGTCAGGAGGGCGAAAAGTATTATGAAGCTGGCATTTGCTTTGAAAATGTTGAGCTTGATTATTGTCAAATCTACATTTTGGACAATCAAGAAAATCGGGCATTCACTGGTGTTTACTATCCATTAGAACATTTTCTAAAAGAATATCCGCAATTTATTATTACAATTATTCACGAATATTACAGTGATAAAAAGTGTCTTTGGCAGGGAGAATTATCAATGGGAAATAAGATTTTTCCTTGTCAGCTCCAAATAATGTATGAAGGCTGCATGAACTGTCGGGTCGGAAAAGAAAAAGAATAAAGAGTTTAACTACAGAGAAAGAGGTACCCCATGAATGAAATCAAATGCCCCAACTGCGGGGAGGTTTTTATTGTCAATGAGAGCCAGTACAGTGAGCTTTTGTCGCAGGTTCGGACAGCAGAGTTTGACAAGGAGATTCATGCTCGGATTGAGCAGGAACTGGCTTTAGCAGAGCAAAAATCCCAGAATGCCCAACAAGCTCTGCTATCGCAGAAAGATCAGGAAATTAGCAATCTTCAAAGTCAAATTGCTCAGTTTGAGACCCAGCAGGAATTGGCAAAGAAAGAGGCGGAGCAGGCAGCTAGTCTTCAATTGCAGGAAAAGGCTAAGGAAGTCCAGCAGCTAGAAAATCAACTGACAACTCTGCGCTTGGAGCATGAAAATCAACTACAAAAGACCTTGTCTGTGCTGGAAAAAGAGCGAGACGAGGTTAGGAATCAGCTAGTTTTGCAAGAAAAGGAAGCAGCGCTGGCTCAGACCTCACTCAAAGAGCGCTATGAGGTAGAGCTGCGGCAGAAAGATGAGACCATAGAGTTCTACAAGGATTTCAAGGCCAAGCAGTCTACTAAGATGATTGGCGAGAGTTTGGAACAGCACTGTGAGTACGAGTTTAACAAGAACCGTATGGCCATGTTTCCGCGAGCGGAGTTTGGCAAGGACAATGATGCCAGAACCGGCAGCAAGGGCGACTACATTTATCGAGAGGTGGATGAAAATGGTGTAGAAATCCTCTCCATCATGTTTGAGATGAAAAATGAAGGTGATGAGACAGCGACCAAGAAGAAAAACGAGCATTTCTTCAAAGAGTTGGATAAGGATCGGCGGGAGAAAGGCTGTGAGTATGCCATTCTGGTGACACTTCTTGAGGCTGACAGCGAGCTCTACAATTCGGGTATTGTCGATGTGTCCTATGCCTATGAGAAGATGTATGTTATCCGGCCTCAGTTCTTCTTGCCAATGATTACCCTCCTGCGTAATGCTGCGCTCAACTCGCTCCAGTACAAGCAGGAACTGGCCTTGGTGAGGGAGCAGAATATTGATATTACGCATTTTGAGGAAGATTTGGATGCCTTTAAAGTAGCTTTCGCCAAGAACTATCAGTCTGCTTCGACCAACTTTGGCAAGGCTATCGAGGAGATTGACAAGGCCATCCGCCGTATGGAAGAAATCAAGAAATTCCTGACAACCTCTGAAAACCAGCTGCGCTTGGCTAATAACAAACTGGACGATGTGTCTGTCAAAAAACTGACGCGCAAAAACCCTACCATGAAAGCTAAGTTTGAAGCTTTGAAGGAGTGAGAAAATTGTGGAAAATGAATTATTATTACTGAATACTGAAGAAGTAGATGTGTATAAAAGTTTAAACTATGATGAGTTGGAAGAACTACTTGAACACCAATTCGAAATGGAATTCTCTAACCTTGAAAAATTACAATTAGAATGTAAAGAGATTACGTCGCCTGATAAATTAAGTAACGTCATTTTAGATGAAATTTGGAATCAATTTGCGAATCAAATTGGTTTAGAAATAACCAGCGAGACTTTATTAAAACAATATAATGATAAAAATCCTGAAGGTTATACAAAAGCAATTGGCGACAAAATTTTGAAGGATAAAAGATTTATTGATTCAAAAAAGGCTATGAAAGAAAAACAAAAATCAGGTAAACTTAAAGATGAATATACTGGTAAAATTTTAAGAAGAAATGAAAAAGCGAATTTGGATCATGTTGTTCCCCGTAAGCAAATATTTGAAAATCCTTGGAGGAAGATTGCTGATACAGACACCACTGACTTAGCAAATAAGACAGAGAATTTAGCTTCTACTAATGAATCTCTCAATAAAAGTAAAGGAGCAAAATCTAATAGTGACTACATAAAAAATAGAGAAGTCAGAGAAAAAGAACTCAGAGAGCAAGTCAAAAGAGCTAATGGGAGAATTGATAGAAAGAATATTTCAGATGCGGAAAAGAGAAATCTTAAAGCTGAGAATAATAAAAGATTAAATGATAAATTAGCAGCTGATTCAGAAAAGATGCTTAAGGCTGAAAAAAGAGCAAAGAAAGCTATTAATAAAGACATTGCAAAGAAAGCTTCTGTAAGAATGGCAAAGAAAGCTGGGAAAGATGCTATAAAAGCTATGTTTGTTGCTGCTTTATTTGGAATGTTAAAAGAAATTATGAATGCTTTGGTTCGTTTTTTCAAATCTAAAAAACGTTCGTTTGATACATTCTTATCAGAAATGAAAAATGTACTTCATTCTTTCTTTGATAAGATTAAAGATTTTATTAAAGTTGGCATTGATAGTTTTGTTGGAAGTATAGTGGGAGAAATTATTGGTGTAATTAACCAGAAACTAAAAAAAATTCCAAACTTGATTAAACAAATATTTGGTTCAATAAGAGAAAGTATCTCTTATCTATCAAATCCTGAAAATCAGTCACAATCTACAGCAATTAAAATCGCTCATATTTCAAAAATCATTACTTCTGCTTTAGTTACTATAGGAGCAATGTTTTTAGGAGAATATTTTGAAAAGTATCTATTAACTATACCAGGAATGAAATTTGAAATACCATTGTTAGGCTCCATAGCAAATATTTTGGGGATGTTTTTAGCAAGTTTACTAACAGGCATCTTAGGTGCTATAATCATTAATGGACTTGATGGATTTATTTCAAGAAAACTACAAGATGAAAACAAAAAGCAACAAGCTGATAAGAAGAACGAATTGCTAATAGTTCAGGATGTTCAAATTTTTGTTGCCGAGCAAAATGTTGCTGTTAAGCGAAATGATATCTTCAGTAAGATGGCTAAGAATCATCAAAAACTAAGAGAACTGCTTGGTAATATTCAAGAGGATTTTTTTGATTCAAGGGTTGCTTCCGAACAGCGATTATTAGTTAACGAAATATACTTTGATGAAAAGCAAAGTGAACTTGAAGAAATGCAAAATGCATTAAATGATTTATTATAGGAGAATGTTATGTCAGAAGAATTAGAGATTCAAGTTTTAGAAAATTCTGAAAGATTTAATGAAAAAAAACAAGAGCTAAAAGCCTTTAGTGAAGAGATTCCAGAACAATCAGATTTACCAACTGTCCCACAAGGCGATCCTATGCTAGGATTTATTGGCATGGAATATGATGTTAAAGGTAAGGATTTAAACGCTCTCACCGATGCTGTTCAAAATAGAATGATTGAACAAAACAAGCATATTAAAAAGATTATTCAAGAATTTAATACCATTTACGAAACTTTTCAGATATTAGACGATGAGTATATTCAAAGTATTTCAAAATCTTTGATTGCAGCGAAAGAGGCAAATAGTAAAGCTATACAGGGATTGCACGAGATAGAAGAATATCAAACAGGTAATAAAAAACTTTTAGATGACGTTTTTAAACAGAATAAAGATTTAATTGATATATTGAAGAAACATCATAAAAAGCTAGAAGATTTAGAACAACTTGAAGATAAGCAAAGTGAAATTCAGATTGAAATTGATAGTTTAAAAGCGAAGCTAAAATCATTAGTGAAATTAGAAAATAGTTTTAACGATTTGCATTTACAAGTTGAAGAAACACAAAATAATCTTAAAAACGACGTAGATAAGATGAATGTTCGATTAATAGAGGAAGGCAAAAATCTTACTTTAATAGTCGAGAAATTTCAAACTGAATTAGAGGAAAAACAAAAAGAGATTATTTTCCTTAGAAAAGGATTCTATACCTTAGGAATCTTATTCGCTGTAATAGTAGTATTTCTGTTATTTAAAGGAATGTAGATGATTAGTGAAACATATTTAAAACTATTAAAATCGGAAGTGAAGAAAATTGATGATTTAACAAATAGTACTTATGAATTAGAAATAGTTCTTCAAGATATATTTGATAATGTTAAAAATGCTGAGTTAGAGTTTATAAAACGATTAGGAAACTTAACAAGTAAAGAAACATTCTCTAAAATCAAAGATAAGCAAACTGGCATTTTGGAATTATTGTATAAATATCTTGGTTCTAGAGTTATTGATACAAATTATTTGATTTTGAAAGAAACAAATAATAAATCATTTGAAGCATTAGCTAATGATTTAAAATCATTAATTGGTTTAGAAAATGTAAAAAAAGAAATAGAAGACTTAGTAATTTTTAATAAAGTTCAGCAAACCCGAGAAAAGTTAGGGTTGAAAAAAACAAATAGAACCATGCATATGGCATTCTTAGGTAATCCAGGGACAGGTAAAACAACAGTTGCTAGAATTGTTGGACATATGTATCGAACTTTAGGAATCTTAAGTAAAGGTCATTTTATTGAAGCTAGTCGGACGGACTTGATAGCTGAATACCAAGGGCAGACAGCTTTAAAAGTTAAAAGACTAATTCAAAAAGCTAAGGGTGGCGTATTATTTATAGATGAAGCATATAGTATTACAGATAATGACAAAAGTGATAGTTATGGTCGAGAGTGTCTGACAGAACTTACAAAAGCTTTGGAAGACTATCGAGATGATCTAGTTGTAATTGTTGCTGGTTATGAAAATCCAATGAAAAAATTTTTCGAATCTAATCCTGGTTTAAAATCTAGATTTAATTATTTTATTACATTTGAAGATTATACTGTAAATCAAATGTTCGACATTTTTCTTTCATATTGCCAAAAAGAAGATTACACAGTAGCAAAAATGGCTCAAGAGAAAATAAAGAATTATATAGAATTAGAAAAAAACAAACCAGAGAATAAAAATGCAAATGGTCGTTTTGTAAGAAATGTTTTTGATTTGATTATAATGAATCAAGCAAAAAGAGTATCTCAATTACCTCAAGTTGAAAAAGAAACTTATATGACAATTTTAGAAGAAGACATTCTGGATTGAATTAGAAAGCAAGATATGAACGGAATTATCAACCTAAGAAAAGAAGCGGGTATGACTTCGCATGATGCGGTATTTAAGCTGCGCAAGATTTTAAAAACCAAGAAAATCGGTCACGGGGGAACCTTGGATCCGGATGTGGTCGGGGTGCTTCCCATTGCTGTGGGCAAGGCGACGCGCTTGGTCGAGTTTATGCAGGAGGAAGGCAAGGTCTACGAGGGAGAGATTACCCTGGGCTGCTCAACAACGACAGAGGATGCCAGCGGAGACATCCTAGAGTGGACGCCAGTGACGGAGCTTTTAGAAGAAGCTCTCATTGATGAAGCGATGGAGTCCATGACCGGTGAGATTCGCCAGATTCCGCCCATGTACTCTGCAGTCAAGGTAAATGGCCGCAAGCTTTATGAGTATGCAAGAGCGGGTCAAGAAGTGGAGAGGCCAGAGCGGCAGGTGACCATCTATAGTTTCGAGCGCACCAGTCCGATTTACTATGAAGATGAACAAGCCCGCTTTCGTTTTCGAGTCAAGTGCAGTAAGGGGACCTATGTCCGAACCCTGTCTGTTGATTTGGGAGCCAAGCTTGGCTTTTCCAGTCATATGTCCAAGCTGACACGGACTTCCTCTGCAGGTATGAGCTTAGATGATGCCTTGACCCTGGATGAAATAGCAGAGCGAGTAGAAGTGGAAGATTTCTCCTTTCTCCAACCACTCGAATTGGGAATCGGAGATTTAGTGAGAGTTGAGCTCTCAGACGAGCAGGTCGAGGATGTGAGAAACGGTCGTTTTATCAGCTTGATGTCAGATGAAGCTGAGCTAGCTGGCTTTTATAAGGAGAAGTTAGTAGTCGTTTTGGAAAAGCGGGAAGCAGCCTACAAGCCCCGCAAAGTCTTCCTTTAATATTAACAGTAGAATTGTCAAAAGATTGTTACTCTTTTGTAATATGAAATGTGCGCTTGCATGTTATAATAATTTCATTAAACCTCACAAAAGGACAGCAACTGCACAACTGCTGTCCTTTTGTTTTGCTTTTTTCAGATTTTGACAAACGCCCTGACTAAGGCAGTAAAAATCTTTTTGAATATTTTGCGTTTTCGAGCGGAACGGATATTGTAAAAATAGCAAATGCGTAGTAAAATAGAGAAATGATGATAACCAAGAGAATTACAGATGAAAAAGGGATTGATCAGACAGAAGATACGGTCCTTGTTCTAGGCTATTTCGATGGGCTGCATAAGGGCCATCAGGCACTCTTTGAGAAAGCGAGAGAGATTGCTGCGGAGCAAGGTCTAAAGATTGCAGTGATGACCTTCCCAGAGTCACCTAAGCTAGCCTTTGTACGCTACCAGCCTGAGCTCATGCTGCATCTGGCTAGTCCTGAAGACCGAATGGCGCAGCTGGAAAGTCTAGGTGTTGACTATCTTTACCTGATTGATTTTACTAGCCATTTTGCGGGCAATACAGCCCGAGACTTTTTTGAGAAGTATGTATCTCGTCTGCGCGCCAAGGCTGTGGTAGCTGGCTTTGACTATCATTTTGGCTCAGACCGCAAAGAGTCACATGAGCTGAGAGATTATTTTAATGGAAAGATTGTTATCGTTCCCTCGGTTAATCTGGATAATCGGAAAATTTCTTCCACTCGGATTCGGGAGACGATTGCTGTCGGAGATATGCTGAAAACTCAAGAATTGCTAGGCTATCCTCTATCTACTCGCGGTATTGTGGTTCATGGCAATGCCAGAGGACGGACGATTGGCTATCCAACAGCCAATCTAGCTCCCTTGGATCGAGTCCTTCTTCCAGGAGATGGCGTTTATGTCGCGGACGTTGAGCACAATGGTCAGCGCTATCGTGGTATGGCTAGTGTTGGGAAAAATGTAACTTTTGACGGGGATGAACTTCGTTTTGAGGTTAATATATTTGATTTTTCTCAGGACATCTATGGCGATACCATTCGGATTTTCTGGCTGGATAAGATTCGTGAGATGGTTAAGTTTGAAGGTATTGACAGTTTGGTTGCTCAGCTGCAGAGTGATGAACGGATCGCTAGAAGTTGGACTGGTTATCGAAATAGTTGAAAAATTTATATTTTCATGACATTCGGCAGTAATTTTCAAAAAAATATAGTCAAGCCAAATAAAATTTAGTATAATAGAGGTAGTTATTATACAGAATTAGAAGAGAAACGCATGATTACATTATTTTTATCGCCGAGTTGTACTTCTTGCCGTAAGGCGCGTGCTTGGCTGCTAAATCATGAAGTGCCCTTTCAGGAACATAATATCATGACGAGCCCTCTGTCAGCTCCCGAATTGCAACATATTCTTTCTCTGACAGAGAACGGTACAGACGACATTATTTCAACTCGCTCAAAAATTTTTCAGAAATTAGATTTGGATGTGGAGGATTTATCCATTTCAACCTTGATTCAGTTGATTGAGGAAAATCCCAGTCTTTTGCGACGCCCAATTATTTTAGACGGCAAACGGATGCAAATCGGCTTTAACGAGGATGAAATTCGTGCTTTCTTGCCTCGGAGTTATCGTAAGGAAGAGTTAAGATCCGCAACCATGCGGGCAGATATTCAGTAAAGATGAACAAAAATTATAGTTACCCACTAGATTTATCGTGGAGCACTGAAGAGCTTGCTTCGGTGCTCTCTTTTTTTAATGATGTAGAAGCAGCTTATGAACAGAAAGTCCAAGTGGAAAAGCTCTTGAAGTCCTATGCGGCTTTCAAGCAAGTTGTTCCTAGCAAGAGCCAAGAGAAGCGAATTGGCCGTGAGTTTGAAAACGTCAGTGGTTATTCGCTTTATCGTGCTGTTCAAGAGGCAAAAAGTAAAGGTAAAGGAAGCATTTCTCTTGGAAAATAAATTTCATTTTGCTAAAGAAATCATCTACCAAGCTGGTGCTTTTTTGAGGGAACATCTCTATGATGATTTGGATGTGAGTCAAAAGACCAGTGCCACTGACTTGGTCACCCAGATGGACCGGAAGGTTCAGGATGATTTGGTGGCTAAGATTCTAGCCCGCTATCCTCAGGATGCTATTTTAGCGGAGGAAAATGGACTCCGACATAATATTGCTGATGGCAATGTCTGGGTGATTGATCCGATTGACGGAACCACCAACTTTATCACTCAGAAGGCTGATTTTGCCGTTATGATTGCCTATTTTGAAAAGGGCATTGGTCGTTTTGGCTTGATCTATGACGTGACCAGAGACCAGCTCTATCATGGTGGCGGGGACTTTGATGTCTATTGTAACGACCGGAAACTTCCTGCTTTTGAGGACCGGCCTTTTCAAGACTTTCTCATGGCTTCTAATGCCGGTATGCTGCAAGCCAATGATTGGGGCTTGGCAGACTTGGCTCGGGAGTGTTTAGGGGTTCGGGTTTATGGCAGTGCTGGGATTAGCTTTAGCAAGGTGCTGTCTGGTGGCCTCTTGGCTTATTTTTCCTACAACTGGCCTTGGGATTATGCGGCGGCTTCGATTATGGCGGAGAAGCTAGGCTTTATCGTCCAAACCTTGGATTGCAGTCAGCTAAATTTCCAGACTCGGCAGCCTGTCATGATGGCACCTAAGTGCAAACTATCAGCTCTGAAGCCTTATTTAGAAAAGGGGAAGCAGTAGATGGACTTTCCTAAAGGTTTTAAAGAAAAATATGAGCAGATTTTAGGCACTGAAGCGACGGACTTTTTTGCGACTTTTGACGAGGAGCCGATTTCGGCCTTTCGCAGCAATCCTCTAAAAGAAGGCCAGCAGAATTTCTCAGATGCCATTCCTCAGACAGACTGGGGCTTTTATGGCAAGGTGTCTGGTAAGTCTGCTGAGCATGTGACTGGTCTGGTTTATTCGCAGGAGCCAACAGCTCAAATGGTAGCCCAGATAGCAGCGCCATCTAAGGGAATGAAAGTCTTAGATTTGGCGGCTGCACCAGGTGGCAAATCAACCCATCTCTTGTCATTTCTGGATAATACAGGCCTGCTGGTCTCCAATGAAATCAACAGCAAACGCTCTAAAATCTTAGTGGAGAACATTGAACGCTTTGGTGCCAGAAATGTTCTTGTTACCAATGAATCAGCTGAGCGGTTGGCTCAGGTTTTTGAAGGTTATTTTGATTTGATTGTTTTAGATGCACCTTGCTCGGGCGAGGGCATGTTTCGCAAGCAGCCGGATGCTACCCAGTATTGGACTCCGGATTATCCAGTACAATGCGCCCAGCTCCAGAGAGAGATTCTAACAGCTGCTATGAGTATGCTTGCCAAGGATGGTCGCTTAGTTTATTCAACCTGTACTTGGGCTCCTGAAGAAAATGAAGACATCGTTGCTTGGTTACTGGAAGAATTTCCACTTGAACTCATTGATATTCCTAAGATAAACGGGATGACTGAAGGAATTGGCTTTCCTGAGACAGCTCGGATGTATCCGCATCGCTTCAAAGGTGAAGGTCAGTTTGCAGCACACTTTCGCTTTACTGGTGAGAATAGTAGCAAGAAGATTAAATCAAGTAAGAATCGTTTGACGAGCGAACAAAGAAAGCTATGGCAGGACTTTGAGAGCAAGCATCTAAAAACAATCTTGACTGGAGATCTGCAGACCTTTGGGGACAATCTTTATTTGTTGCCAGCTGGACTGCCAGACCTGTCCAAGCTAAAGATTGCCCGTAACGGTCTGCACCTAGGAACGTTTAAGAAGAATCGCTTTGAGCCTAGCTTTGCCCTGGGATTGGCTATGAAGCCAAGCGAGGTTTTGAAGCAGGTTGAAATCAATGAACAGGACTTCACGAAATATGCGGCAGGCGAGACGATTGAACTGGCAGAAACGCAGCCAAACGGCTGGTACCAACTAGTCCTTGGCGGGAACGGTCTGGGCTTTGCAAAAGTCACTGGAAAAACCCTGAAAAATTATTTTCCAAAAGGCCTGAGATTTAGATAAAATATTAGGAAAAGCTGGTATTATATGATATAGTTGAAGATGTGAATGTATTGAAAAAAGCTTCTTTCTGCTAAGTAAGAATACTAAAGATACTTCCCATCCTCTTGATTTTATTAAAGGAGAAATCTTTTGAACAAATTGAAAAAATTTGCTTTAGCGCTGACAGTTCTGGGCTTAGGACTCACCTTATCAGCTTGCTCATCCTGGATTGACCGTGGTGAATCTATGACAGCGGTAGGCTCAACTGCCCTGCAGCCTTTAGTTGAAGCAGCAGCTGATGACTTTGGCTCTAACAACATCGGTAAAACGGTCAATGTGCAGGGTGGCGGATCTGGTACAGGTCTTTCTCAAGTGCAATCAGGAGCTGTTGAAATCGGGAACTCTGATGTTTTTGCTGAAGAGAAGGAAGGGATTAAGGCATCTGACTTGGTGGACCATAAGGTCGCTGTGGCTGGTATTGCGGTGATTGTCAATAAAGAAGTTGATGTGGATAATCTAACGTCTGAGCAGCTGCAGAAAATTTTCACTGGTGAAATCACCAACTGGAAAGAGCTGGGCGGTAAGGACTTAGAGATTTCGATTATCAATCGTGCGGCTAGCTCTGGATCCCGAGCAACCTTTGACAGTGTCATCATGGATGGGAAATCAGCTGTGCAGAGTCAAGAGCAGGATTCCAACGGTATGGTAAAAAATATCGTTTCGCAAACTCCTGGTGCGATTTCTTACCTAGCCTTTGCTTATGTTGATGAGTCTGTAAAAACCTTGAAACTTAATAACTACGAGCCAACAGCAGAAAATGTTGCTACCAATAACTGGTCGCTCTGGTCTTATGAGCATATGTATACACTGGGCAAGCCGACTGGTCTGGCTGCTGAGTTTTTAGACTATATGCTGTCAGATGATGTTCAAAAAGGGGTAGTTACCAGCATGGGCTATATCTCAATCAACGATATGAAAGTCAGCAAGGACGCTGATGGGAATGTCACAGCAATAGAAGGAGATTCAAAATGAAAAATGAGGAATTAACCAAAAAGTTGTTATCGCCTTCTAAAAATTCTCGCTTGGAGAAGTTTGGCCGCTATCTGACTTTTGCCTGTCTGTCACTGATTGTGGTGATTGTGGCTATGATTCTAATCTTCGTTGCTCAGAAAGGTCTATCTACTTTCTTTGTCAACGGCGTTAATGTTTTTGATTTTCTTTTTGGTGGTGTCTGGAATCCTTCAGGTAAAGAATTTGGTGCCCTGCCAATGATTTTAGGCTCCTTTATCGTTACTATTCTGTCTGCCCTGATAGCAACTCCCTTTGCGATTGGTGCAGCTGTCTTTATGACAGAGGTGTCTCCAAAAGGAGCAAAGATACTGCAACCGGCGATTGAGCTTTTAGTTGGTATTCCGTCTGTTGTTTATGGATTTATCGGTCTGCAAATCGTGGTTCCTTTTGTCCGTACAGTCTTTGGCGGTACTGGTTTTGGGATTTTGTCTGGTATTTTTGTGCTCTTTGTCATGATTTTGCCAACAGTAACCTTTATGACGACGGACAGTCTGCGTGCTGTGCCACGCCACTACCGTGAAGCAAGTCTTGCTATGGGCGCAACGCGCTGGCAGACCATTTGGCGGGTAACACTCAAGGCTGCTCGCTCAGGTATTTTTACAGCTGTGGTCTTTGGAATGGCGCGTGCCTTCGGTGAAGCCCTAGCTATCCAGATGGTCGTTGGTAACTCTGCGGTGATTCCAACTTCTCTGACAACACCAGCAGCTACACTGACCTCTGTCTTGACCATGGGAATTGGAAATACCGTTATGGGAACTGTGGACAATAACGTTCTCTGGTCTCTGGCTCTGGTGCTCTTGATGATGAGCTTGGCCTTTAACAGTGTCATTAAACTAATTACAAAAGAAAGAGGTAAGAAAAACTATGCACGCTAAGAAATTAGATAAATTGGCGACTGGTGTTCTCTACACAATAGCGAGTATCATTGTTGCCATCCTTGCCTCTCTTATCCTCTATATCTTAGTTAGAGGTCTGCCACATGTTTCCTGGTCTTTCTTGACAGGGAAATCCTCTTCTTACCAAGCTGGCGGTGGTATTGGCATTCAGCTATACAATTCCTTCTTCCTGCTGGTGATTACTCTGATTATCTCTGTGCCTCTTTCTATGGGGGCTGGGGTTTATCTGTCAGAGTATGCTAAGAAAGGTCCAGTGACCAACTTTGTCCGTACCTGTATTGAAATCCTGTCTTCACTGCCTTCGGTAGTAGTTGGGCTCTTTGGTTATTTGATCTTTGTTGTCCAGTTTGAGTATGGCTTCTCAATTATTTCTGGGTCCTTGGCTCTGACAGTCTTTAATCTGCCTCAGATGACGCGGAATGTTGAGGATAGCTTGCGCCACGTCCACCATACGCAACGTGAAGCTGGTTTGGCCTTGGGAATTTCCCGCTGGGAAACGGTCCTGCATGTGGTCATTCCGGAAGCTTTGCCTAGTATTGTGACAGGGATTGTACTGGCTTCCGGTCGTATCTTTGGTGAAGCAGCAGCCTTGATTTATACAGCAGGTCAGTCAGCTCCAGCTCTTGACTGGTCCAACTGGAATATTTTCAGTGTTACCAGCCCTATCTCTATCTTCCGTCAGGCTGAGACCTTGGCCGTCCATATCTGGAAGGTCAACAGCGAGGGAACAATTCCTGATGGAACGGCTGTTTCTGCTGGTTCAGCAGCGGTTCTCCTGATCTTCATTTTGATTTTCAATCTGGGGGCCCGCAAACTGGGCAGCTATCTGCATAAGAAATTAACCTCTGCTTAAAGGAGAAGAAATGACAGAATATAATTGGAATGAAAAACATATCATTACTTTTCCTGAAGAAAAGGTAGCCTTGTCAACCAAGGATTTGCATGTTTACTACGGTAAAAAGGAATCCATCAAGGGCATTGATATGCAGTTTGAAAAAAACAAAATCACTGCTTTGATTGGCCCCTCTGGCTCAGGGAAATCAACCTATCTCCGCAGCCTCAACCGCATGAACGATACTATTGATATTGCCAATGTGACTGGAGAGATCCTCTATGAGGGGATTGATGTCAACCGCCCTGAAATCAATGTTTATGAAATGCGCAAGCATATCGGTATGGTTTTCCAAAGACCAAATCCTTTTGCCAAGTCTATCTATCGCAATATCACTTTTGCCCATGAACGGGCTGGTGTCAGAGATAGAAAGGTTTTGGATGAGATTGTGGAGACTTCGCTCAAACAAGCAGCTCTTTGGGACCAGGTCAAAGATGACTTGCACAAGTCAGCCCTGACTCTCTCTGGCGGTCAGCAGCAGCGGCTCTGCATTGCCCGTGCTATCTCGGTCAAGCCAAACATTCTGCTCATGGATGAGCCAGCGTCAGCCTTGGATCCGATTGCGACCATGCAGCTGGAAGAAACCATGTTTGAGCTTAAGAACAACTATACCATTATCATTGTGACCCACAATATGCAGCAGGCTGCCCGTGCTAGTGACTACACTGGATTCTTCTATCTGGGCGACTTGATTGAGTATGATAAGACGGCCAATATTTTCCAAAATGCCAAGCTTCAGTCCACTAATGACTATGTTTCAGGCCACTTTGGTTAAGCAGCTGTCCCTATTCATCACGATTCAACAAGCTTAGTCTTTGGTTGAATGTAAAATAAAATGAAGGAAAAACGTATGACAGAACCTATTTTGCAAGTCAAGGACTTGTCGGTTTATTATAATAAAAAGAAAGCCCTTAATAGCGTTTCACTTGATTTCATGCCAAATGAGATTACAGCTTTGATTGGACCGTCAGGCTCAGGTAAGTCAACCTTGCTCAAGGCCATTAACCGAATGGGGGACCTGAATCCAGAAGTAACGACTACAGGAACGGTCATTTATAACGGTCACAATATCTATAGTCCGCGGACAGATACGGTAGAGCTTCGCAAGGAAATCGGAATGGTTTTCCAGCAGCCTAATCCCTTTCCTATGACTATCTATGAAAATGTGGTCTATGGACTTCGGATTAATGGTGTCAAGGACAAGGCTGTTTTGGACGAAGCAGTTGAGCGCTCCCTGATTGGTGCATCTATCTGGGATGAGGTCAAGGACCGTCTGAATGATTCCGCTATCGGTCTTTCCGGTGGCCAGCAGCAACGGGTTTGTGTGGCTCGCGTGCTAGCTACTAGCCCTAAGATTATTCTCTTGGATGAGCCGACATCAGCCTTGGACCCAATCTCAGCTGGGAAAATCGAGGAAACCCTCTACAGTCTGAAAGACAAATATACCATGCTTTTGGTCACTCGCTCCATGCAGCAGGCATCTCGGATTTCTGAAAAGACTGGCTTCTTCCTTGGCGGAGACTTGATTGAATTTAATGAAACCAAGAAGATGTTCCTCAATCCAGCCCACAAAGAGACCGAAGACTACATTACTGGTAAATTCGGATAACAGAAAGGAATCTTATGCTTAGAGTACAATTTGAAGAAGATTTAGAAAAACTTCATAATCAATTCTATGCGATGGGAAATGAAGTCCTATCGCAGATTAACCGGACAGTGCGTGCCTTTGTCACGCATGACCGTGAACTGGCTCGTCAGGTTATTGAAGACGACGCTGAAGTCAATGACTACGAGGTCAAACTGGAGAAAAAATCTCTGGAAATTATCGCCTTGCAACAGCCTGTGTCTCAGGATTTGCGAACCGTTATCACCGTGCTGAAAGCCAGCAGTGACTTGGAACGCATGGGCGACCACGCCGTATCTATCGCCAAAGCTACTGTTCGGATGAAGGGAGAAGTCCGCATCGAGTCCGTAGAGGATGCTATCAGCAAGATGGGGCGCGATGTTAAGAATTTCGTCGAAGAAACCCTAAACGTCTACCTCAATGGAAATGTAGACCAAGCTTATGCCGTAGCAGCGCTAGATGAGAAAATTAACGAATATTTTGATGATATTCGCGATCTTGCTACAGAGGAAATCAAACAAAATCCAGAACTGATTGTAACTGGCCGCGATTATTTCCAAGTTATCTCTTACTTGGAACGAATCGGCGACTATGCCAAGAATATCTGTGAATGGGTTGTTTACTTTGAAACAGGTAAAATTATTGAGTTGTGATGATAAAAGATACGATTTGTTTCGTGTCTTTTTTGTATATTCTCAAGAATTGTCAGAATTCTGTTTTGTGTTTTAACTTACAACTAACTATGTTATACTACGAGTGTAGATTCAAAAAATATATATTTTTATATTAGTACATAATGGAGAATGTTTATGAAGAAAAAGATCATTTTCGCCTTGGCAGTTCTGATGCTTCTCATTCCAGGTGGAATCTTTGGTGTGACAAAGTGGATTGAACACCAAGACTCACCCGATAATGTTAGTGACGTTTTAGACGATAAAGGAGTGAAACTTTACAAACGCGGATTTCGTTTGTTGGAAGAACAACTGGCAACTTACATTAAAGAGCATTATTCAGGAGTCAGTAAAATTGAGTTTTCACCCATACTAGTTCGAGGAGGTGACGGACGATATATGTTTCATGCCAATATTGTTCCTATAGTTTATGATGAATATGGAGATAAGGCGTATTTAGGTAAAAAAATTGGAAATCGAACATTTGCTCATTATGATGATTTTAGTAGTATCAGACTCGATTTTGATGGATTGGATGAAGAAATCATTGAAATAAGAGTTGGTAGTGAATTTATTGATATATCTGATAGTAAATGTTTACCTGAAAATGTAAAACTTAATTCTGTTAAAGAAATGGATGAAAATATAGAAGCGCTTGTCAATGCTGGTCAACTAAAAGATGTGGTTAAAAGTGAAAAAGGTAGTCAAAAAGCGGAAATTGTCTATAATACAGAAATTAAGAAAGGAGACTATTTGGATTGGCGTTGACAGAATGGCATTGTTTATATTAAATAACACTTAGTAAGGCTAAAAGATGTTAAGGAATCAGATGTAGGAAGTCCGAATGCCGAAATTAGACTACAACTTATAAATTAAAAGAGGGAGTTATTCAGAATAGGGATAATCTTTGATTAAATGGGGAGGTTTCTGTTTATGGATAATATGGCAGAAGTACTCGGCAAAAAATACAATATTGTGATATACTATAAACAGAAAAAATGGATTCGTTTTCATTTAGATATAGAGGTGACAGTTAATGAAGAAAAAACAACTTGCAATTATAGCTGTATTAATTACCTTAGTTTCAGGAGGGGGATACTGTATGACAAAATGGATTGAACATCAAAACTCGCCGTATAATGTTAGTGATGTTTTAGACGATAAAGGAGTAAAACTTTACAAACGCGGATTTCGTTTGTTGGAAGAACAACTAGCAACTTATATCAAAGAACACTATTCAGGAGTTAGTAAAATTGAGTTTTCACCAATTTTTGTGCAAGGTGGGGATGGGCAGACTATGTTCGATGCTAATATCGTTCCCGTAATTTATGACAATCATGGGAATAAGGCTTATTTAGGGCGAAAAGTTGGTAAGCATGGATATGCAAGCTACGGTCTTTTAGGAGATCTACGGTTAGATTTTAATGGTTTTGATGAGGAAGTGATTGAAATTGATGTAGATGGTAAATTTCTTGATATAACGAATTACAAAAGTTTGCCTCCAAAAGCTAAATTAACAATCAACCCCGCAATGGATGAAAATATTGAAGCACTTGTTAAAGATGGACAACTAAAAGATGTGGTTAAAAGTGAAAAAGGCAGCCTAGAAGCAGAAGTTGCCTATAATACAGAAATTAGGAAAGGAAATGAGTGGGAATGGCGTTGAATGATGAACAGGTACAGCAATTGCAAACAAGAGTTCTAAAAATAATTAAAGACCATGATGTTGGTGAAGATTTTTCGTTAAAAAGGGGAGGACAAAAATATGTCTTAATCAACGAAATCAATGAAACCACCCAAGCTATTGCTGTTGCGCCTCTTGATAAGGAAGGGAATCCAGATTTCAGTCAAACTACTATTGTTGTTGCTGGTACTCAATCACCTAATAACGAAAATAATAACCATGTTATAGAATCTGGATTTAATGCGGTACTGGCAAGAAATCAATTAACAGAACAGACAAAGGACGTTCGAGAATTTTATAATCAATCATTAGCTAGTGCTGAAAAAATGGCTGGCAAAGGACAAGAAGTTGATATCAGTAATATGTCGGGATTTAGTCAAGCGGGACCAGCAGTTGCTAAAGTAGCTGCGGAAATGAAAGTCCAAAAGATTACAAATTTCATGGACTGGGGTGCGTGGAATTCGTTGACAAAAAATACAGCCGACTATAGAGGTATTAGTGATGAAGAATTAGCATATATTAATAAACACTTACATTCATACAGTGATCAAGGGAAAGATTTAACAAGTTGGGATGGTCATGGAGGGATCATTCCGTATGGAAAAGTATTTACTGTAGAGGGAAAACATCATAATGCTGGGTTACCAAAGATTAAAGGTAATAGGCCAGATTTTGAATGGTATGAAAAAAATGGTCTTTTCTGCTCTGGCATGACCGAAAAGCAAGTCAAAAAGATTGCAAAACTTAAAGCAAAAATGTACGAAATAAATCCAGTAACCGCAAATTTTGGATTAGACTATGCTAAAAAAGATCCTGATCATTATGTCCTTGAGTATTTAAAGGAATATGGAGACTTCGCTCCTGAGCCTTCTAAGCAGGATTTAATCGCTATAAATAGAGAATACATTGATGAATTGCATGCCTCATTAAGAACCAGTTCTGGCGACAAAACAATTAGTTTAAGAGAGGAACTCGTTCGTACAAGTGCTCAAACTGCTCAGCTTCAAGCTGAGGTCTATGAGCAAGAGATTAAAGATAAGTTAGCAAGTGCAAAATCAAAAGTTGAGGCGCACATCTCAGAACTAAGAAACGCATCTTTTACATTAGCTCACAACCTTTCATCTGGAGAAGTAGAAGATCTCTTGTCTGAACTGACCTTATCCAAAGCTTGGAATGGCGGAACAGAAGCCTCTACTCTCGCCTCAGCAAGTGCATATACGACTAAAATGACGGAAATCGCTGGTAATTTAAACAAGGCCGCTGATAATATTGTAGCGATTGATCAAAAAGGCGCCCAGATTTTCACAAAAAAATAGGAGGAAACGCATGATTGAACCAAATACAGAAGATCGAGCTGAAGCCGAACGTATAAAAAAAGAATATTTAAAGATTCAGGAACGTATTGCTATTCGTGGTTTAATTTCAGCTAAAATAGCTGTCCTTCTTGAAGAAAGTCAAGCTTTGCAGAGTTGGCTAGATAGTCAAGCAGAGACTATGAAAACTTTTGCCTCTACTCAAGTACCTGCTGACTTATCTGGAGCTTTCACAGGTGGAGCAGCAGATTCAATCAAGGAGGTACTAGGCGCTGTTCCTAAGCCTAGTTTGACCAGCCCTATCTTATAGGAGGCTTTATGGATATTCAGAAAAAGATCGATCGTCTCAATGACGATCACATAGCGTTTCGAAAGAAAGTTAGTGAGTATGAATGGGATTATCAGGATATGAGACGAGAAGCTAAAAATGTTTCAGAGCAAATGAGCGAATGGATATTATCTTTTTGTTGCAATAGTCCTGATACCGTGCCCTCATATGAATTAAGACAAATAGAAGAAAATAGAGAAATTTTCGAGAGAAAAATTCAGCGTTATGAAGAACGGCTAAACAAAACTTATCACGAAGAAAATCGAATCTATAATAAAAAATTAGAGGAACTTGAGAAAGAAAAGAAGAACTCTTGACCTTTCTTCCATTTTCATAAACCTCATGGACAGGTCCTACCTGTCTTTTTGTTTGCATTTATTCTGCAACGAAATCTTCTAAATATGATACAATAATAACAGATTATAAGCGGACAAGTATGGCGGAGTAATCTTGCCATGTTGTTCGCTAGATGAGGAGAAGCTGATGCAAGCAGTTAAACATTTTATTGAAACTTTTGTTCCTGAGCACTATGATCTCTTTTTGGATCTGAATCGTGCCGACAAGTCTTTTTCAGGCAAGGTGACCATTACTGGAGAAGCTAAGACGAGTAAGATTTCCCTACATCAAAAAGATTTGACAGTTGAAGCTGTAGAGGTGGCTGGCCAAGCTCGTCCTTTCACTCTTGATAAGGACAATGAAGCTCTTTATATCGAGCTGGAAGCAGCTGGGTCTGTAGTGGTGACAATAACTTATACTGGTCAGATTACGGACAATATGACCGGGATTTACCCATCTTACTACACGGTAGATGGTGTGAAAAAAGAGATTATTTCTACGCAGTTTGAGAGCCACTTTGCCCGCGAAGCCTTTCCGAGTGTGGATGAGCCAGAGGCTAAGGCAACTTTTGATTTGGCTTTGAAATTTGACCAAGCTGAGGGTGAGTTGGCCCTGTCTAATATGCCGGAAATTGATGTTGAAAACCGCAAAACAACTGGCGTTTGGAAGTTTGAAACGACTCCACGTATGTCTTCCTATCTCTTGGCTTTTGCTGCTGGTGATATGCAAGGAATTACTGCTAAAACCAAGAATGGAACCTTGGTAGGAGTCTATGCGACCAAGGCCCACCCAGCCAGCAATCTTGAGTTTGCTTTGGACATTGCGGTTCGCTGTATCGAATTTTACGAAGAATACTACGGAGTCAAGTACCCTATTCCTCAGTCACTCCATGTGGCCCTGCCTGACTTTTCTGCTGGGGCTATGGAAAACTGGGGCTTGGTGACCTATCGGGAAATTTATCTGCTGGTGGATGAAAATTCAACAGCTCTGAGCCGTCAGACAGTTGCCTTGGTTGTTGCACACGAACTAGCCCACCAATGGTTCGGAAATCTAGTGACCATGAAGTGGTGGGACGACCTTTGGCTCAATGAAAGCTTTGCCAATATGATGGAGTATGTCTCAGTTGATGCGATTGAGCCTAGCTGGAAGATTTTTGAAGATTTCCAGACCAGTGGGGCTCCTTATGCCCTCAAGCGTGACGCAACAGATGGCGTGCAGTCGGTTCATGTAGAGGTCAAGCACCCTGATGAAATTAATACTCTTTTTGATGGGGCGATCGTCTATGCCAAGGGTAGCCGTCTCATGCACATGCTGCGTCGTTGGCTGGGAGACGATGCTTTCCGTAAGGGGCTAGGTGTCTATTTTGAGAAGCATCAGTATGGAAATACCATCGGTCGCGATCTCTGGGACGCTCTTTCTCAAGCTACTGGCCGTGATGTAGCTGCCTTTATGGATGCTTGGCTGGAGCAGCCGGGATATCCAGTTGTCACTGCTAAGGTCGAAAATGACTGCTTGATTTTGACGCAGAAGCAGTTCTTCATTGGGGAGCACGAAGAAAAGGGCCGCCTCTGGCCAGTACCGCTCAATAGCAACTGGCAAGGACTTCCTGATACACTGACGACAGAAAGACTGGAAATTCCTAATTATGCAGTCCTGGCAGCGCAAAATGAAGGAGCCCTGCGTCTCAATACAGAAAACACAGCTCACTATATTACAGATTATCAAGGTGAGTTGTTGGATGCTCTTCTGAATAATCTCAGCTCTTTGGACAATATCAGCAAACTGCAAATCGTGCAGGAGCGTCGACTTCTGGCAGAGTCTGGTAAGATTTCCTATGCGGACCTGCTGCCAGTCATCAGTAAGCTGGCAAACGAAACTTCTTATATGGTGGTTTCAGCTGTTTCCCAAGTGCTAGAAGGGTTGAATCGCTTTGTGGATGAAGGCAGTCAGACAGAAGAAGATTACAAAGCCCTGTTGAAAGTTCTCAGTCAAAGTAATTTCGACCGTCTTGGTTTTGAAAAACAGGAAGGCGAAAGTGATGAGGATGAGATGGTTCGCCAGCTGATTGTGGGTAATATGATTAAGGCGGACGATGAGACAGCTAAAGCTCAAGCAAGCCAGATCTTTGACCGCTATCGTGAAAATTTGGAAAAACTCCCTGCCGCTATTCGCCTGCAGGTGCTGATCAACCAAATCAAGCATCATGAAAGCAAGGAGCTGACTAAGCTTTATCTGGAACTCTATGTCGCTTCAAATGATGGAAGCTTCAAAAATGCCCTTTCTACAGCCCTTTCTTATACGAAGAACAAGGAAACCTTGGATGAACTTTTAGCGACTTGGAAGGATAAATTTACTGTGAAACCGCAGGATTTGTCAGCTTGGTATGCCCGTTTCCTCAGCCGTGATTTTACTCAAGAAGCAGTGTGGACTTGGGCGCGTGAGAATTGGGACTGGATCAAGTCAGTGCTAGGTGGCGACATGAGCTTTGATAGCTTTGTCATTAGCCCGGCAGTGGTCTTCAAGACAGAGAAGAGATTAGCAGAGTACAAAGACTTCTTTGAACCGCAGTTGGACGATATGGCGATTAGCCGAAACATCAGCATGGGAATCAAAGAAATCGCTGCGCGTGTTGAACTGGTGAAGCGCGAGAAAGAAGCAGTGGAAAAAGCTATTCGAGCTGCAATCTAATGGATTTGATTATAATGACTAGAAAGTCTGAGATATTATCTATCTCAGGCTTTTTCTTTATCATTTTGAGTATTTAAACATTGCTAATATGGCTTTGCTTTGATAAAATAGAATAGTATGTGAAATAAACAGGCAACTGTTTAAAGGAGAAATGGAGTTTATAATGGAAAAGAAAATAGTCTATGGCTTCCGCAAGAGCCGCCTTTCTAAGGGCTTGTGCGGAGCTGTTTTGGGTGCGGCTTTGTTGCTAGCTGCTGGGTCGGTTCAGGCTGAGGAAAAGGCAGCTGAAGCAGCAGAACAGTCTTCCCTTTTTGAAGCTGCTCTTTCGCCAACCGAAGCACCCCAGCCAACTGCTGCCCCTGCTCAGTCAGAGCCGGTAAGTCAAGACAAGCTTCCCTTGGAGGTCTCCCATGCGGATTTGGACCAAGCTTTAGCAGAGGCCGAGAAAGCAGGAGTTCAGCTAAAGCAGGAGCCGACTTTTGATTTAGGAACAGCTAGAAATCCAGAAGAAGCTGCGAGTAAACGGGAGACAGCTCTAGCGGATTATGCGACCCAAGTCAAGGAAATACGTGAAACCACAGCAGCTTATCAAGAGCAACTGAAGACTTATGAGAAAGAACTCAGTCAGAAAGAGTCTGCCAATCAAGCCCTGAAAGACCAATATGACAAGGCTCTGGCTTCCTATGAACAAGAGTCCAGTCGTATTCAAGCTGAAAATGCTCAGCTAGAGGCGGACTATGAGCAGAAACGGACGGCTTATCAAGCAGAATTGAACCGTATAGTAAAAATCAATCAAGAGAAAGAAGCCTCCTATCAAGTAGCTTTAGCAGCCTATCAAGAGGAGCGTTCACGGATTTTACAAGAAAATGCTCAAGCGAAAGCTGCCTACCAAACTGCTATGGAGAGCTATGCTACAAAGCTGAAAGCTACTCGGGAGAAGAATGCTCAAGCAAAGCGTCGCTATGATGAAAAGCTTGCTCAGGTTTCAGCTGACAACAAAGCAGCCCAAGCTGAAAATGCAGCCATTGCAGAACGAAATCAGGTAGCTGAAAAGGCCTATCAGGAAGCAGTCAAGCAGTATGAAGCTGAAGTTTCCAGACTGACTCAGGTTAAGACAGAAAAAGAAGCTGTTTATCAAGCTGCCTTGGCTGACTATGAGAAAGAATTGGCTCGGGTTCAGAAAGAAAATGCTGAGCTAGAGCAGCAGTATCAGTCAGAATTGACGGCTTACCAACAGGAAGTAGAACGCATTCAAATAGCCAATCAAGCTGCTAAACAATCTTATGAGACAGCCTTAGCTAAAATCCAAAAGCAGAACAAAGAGATTGAGGCTCAAAATCTAGCTGTTCAGAAGAAAAATGCAGCCTTAAAGGAGCAGTATCAGGCTGATTTAGCTGCTTATCAAGAGCGATTGGCTGA
Source organism: Streptococcus sanguinis (assembly GCF_900635155.1). Classification (NCBI taxonomy): domain Bacteria; kingdom Bacillati; phylum Bacillota; class Bacilli; order Lactobacillales; family Streptococcaceae; genus Streptococcus; species Streptococcus sanguinis. Next base: position 1,380,439 of record NZ_LR134002.1, on the reverse strand, counting down.
GATTCGCCAAAAAAATCAAGCGGCAGAGGAAGACTATGAGAGCAAATTAGAAGATTATCAAAAGAATCGCTCTGAAATCCAAGCTGCTAATGATGCCAAAGAAAGAGATTATCAAGTGGCTTTGACTGCTTATCAAGCTGAACTTGAGCGTATTCAAGCTGAAAATAAGAAGCGGCAAACTGCCTATGAGACTGAAAAAGCAGAAGTAACAGCCCGTAATGCTGCCATTGAAGCTGAAAACGCCCAGCTTCGTCAGCAAAATCAGGAAAAACAAGAGCTTTATAAAAATCAATTAGCCCAATATGAGCAGGATGTGGCTCGAATCACCGAAAGCAACCAGAAAAGTCGAGAAGCATATGAGAAAGCCTTGCTTACCTACCAAGAAGAAACTGCTCGGATTGAGACGGAAAACAAGAATAAACTAGCTGCTTATCAGGCTGACTTAGCGACCTACAAAGCAGATCTTGCAAGAATTGAAGCAGAAAATCAAAGACTAAAAGAAGATTATGAGGCAAACCTTGCAGCTATTTCAGCGCAGAACGCAGTGATTGAGCAAGAAAATGCAAGCATTAAAGAAAAAAATGCCCGCTTGAAAGCTGACTATGATAAGCTCTTAGAAGAATATAAGAAGGCAAAAGCTGCCTATGATACTGCCAAAACTAAGTATGATGCAGCTCTTGTAACTTTTGAGAGAGAGTTGCAGGAAGCGGAGGCTAAGAAAAATGAAGAAGGCTATCTCAGCAAAGTTGAAAGCCAGCCTTTTGTTTTCAAATCTGAGCCCCAGGCTGTCTTGACACTTGATCCATCAATTAGAACCTATACCAATGATGAGCTGACTGATGAGGTTCGTTCTTGGAGAATGGATGAATCAGGAATGAGAGCTTTGACCAGTGTTTTAAAAGGGAAAGAACATCAGACTAAAGTCGTTTTGCAAAAAGATGTGCCTTTGGTAGCTACTTATACCAATATCAAAAATTCCAGTATTCAAGGCAAGAAAATCTCTAAAGTTGTCTATACTTATACTCTGAAAGAATCAACGAAGAGTCAGGATAAGCTGCCGGTTTTCTTAGTTAAGGATCCGACCTTGACTGTATGGACCTTGGATTTTCATGGCCAATCTCGAGTCAATGTCCAAGCGGAATTTTTCGATGAGGCTGGAGAAAGGCTTGATATGACAGGTTCGCTTGTCAGCTTCTCATCTTTAAATACTAATAAAGCTGCGATTGAGTACATCAAGAATTTTAATGGTGAATATGTTCCTATCACAGGATCTGCTATTAACATTCACCCAGATACCAGTGTTCATGCCGATATTTCTATTAACCATGAGAAGGAAGGCTCTCGCTTTGAGTATAATAAGTGGGATACGCCTACCAGTCCCTATAACTGGTATGGCGCTATTGTAGGAAAAGCCCAGGGAGATGTCATTTCTTTTGATATCGGTTCGCGAAATCGGGGTTCTGCTTGGTTTGTCTTTAACTCTGATATTAAAGCTAAAGGTGTCCCAATGAAGCCTGTCGCTCCGACTGAGGTTGCCCAACCACAAGAGCCAACCTATGAAGAACTCAAGGCACTGCAGCCTCTTCCAAGTCAGACGGTTTATCAATCTTTGCCGCAAGAGCCAGCTCAGCCGGTTTATCAAGAACTTCCTAGCAGACCGACAGAAACTCAGCCTCTTCCTCAGCCAACTCAGCCTGAGCAGCCAGTAGCTCTACCGGAAAGAGATTTGGAAGTTTTACCGCAAGAGCCGACTTATCTAGCTGAGCCTCAACAACCTCAAAAGCCTGTTTATCAGGAGTTGCCAGAAGAACCTAGCTCCCCTACTCTATTGACAGAGCCAGCTGCAGTTGAAGATCCGACCTATGAGAAGGAGCAGTCCTTGCTGAGCCTTTCGCAAGCACCGGTCGAAGATTCACTGCCACAGGCACCTCAGCTCCCATCTTATTTGAAGGAACCAGAAAAACCTCAAAAAGATTCTGAAGCAAGCATGGGAGAAGCTCCGAAACCACCTGTTTATAAAGAAGAAATTGCTTTACAGGAATTGCCTCAGGAGCCAAGCTATCTGCAGGAACCACAGCTCCCTCAAGAACCAGTTCTTCAGCCTGAGCCCCAGTCACCTGTCAGAGAAAGTGATCTTCCTTTGATTGCTGAGCCTGACAATCCGAACTATAAAGAGCTTCCTCAAAAGCCGGCTGAACCTAGCTATCAAGCTTTGCCAAGCCGTCCGCAAGCGCCGACTCAAACTTATCACTATAACCAGCTTTTTATCCAGTTAAAAGTCAGAGAAGAGTTGGAGGATGAGTCCAAGAAGAATATTCATCAACAAGAGGTTAGCCAGGGAAGTTTTGCTGTCCTTAATCTGGTAACGGATGCTTTGCCTGCTTATCGCCTGCCAATTCATTCTTTCGTATTGGAAGATCGCCTGCCGGAAGGTTTTGAATTGGATCTAGAAGCGACTAGAGCGAAAAGTCCTGGTTATGAAGTTTCTTATGACCCGGGCACCAGAGTCTTGACTTTTGTTGCTGCACCGGGTCTGCTTGAGCGCTACAATGCTGACTTAAATACTGCGACCGAGACTCTAGCTCCAGCAGCAGTCGGCCGACTCTTGTATCCAGGCAGAACCTATACCAATCATTTCAGCTTACTGATTAATAATCAATACCGGATTGAATCCAATCAGGTTAGTGTTTCAACACCTCCTGCAGAAATTACTGTTCAAACAGCGCAGAAATTTGAGCCTCTTTCAAACCGAACTTGGCAGTATCGAAGATCTGCAAGTAAACAACCAAGTAAGATGCAGCTATCTGTCAGCTACCAAACCAAAGATAGAGCTTCTCAAGGACAACTGCCTAAAACTGGAAGCAATACGAGCTCTCTTCTCACTTATCTTGGCTTTGCGGTCTTGCTAGCTTCAGCTGGCTTCCGTTCTTCTAATAAAGAGTCGTAAAAAGATAAGTAGCTCCTGCATCAAGAGCTTTTGAACATGATAAATCAAGACTGAGACAATTTCGTCCCAGTCTTTTTTACTGAGGATTTTTTAGGGCAAATTTTTGATATCATCCAGTTTAGAAAGAGAATTGGGGAAAATTCCTTTTCATGCTCCATTTTCCCTATCTTTTCAGCCTTTTTTAAGAAAAAATTCAGTCCTGTTTAAGTAAAAAAATATATGATAATGCTATTCTAGTGAAAGGATGTGTATTGGATGACTTGTAAGCTGCATTAGCTTCTTGCTTGATAGAATGAGTCAGAAAAAATTTTAAAAAAAGAAGGTGATAGATTAAATGGATATGGAAAAAATGATTGTTGTAGAAAAAAGTACTAAATGGCGGCTGACGGTTGCAACGGGTAGTGCTCTAGCAGTCGGACTTCTGGGCGGTTATGGTCTTGCGACAGCTATTCACGGTACAAACAGTCAGCAATCAGCTATTCAACAGCCAACTACTATGCCTGGAGCACCGGAGCAGGTACAAAATGGTCAGGATGCAGGAAATAGCATGCCTCCGCAACCAGGTCAGAATGGTCAAAACGGCGGACCGGGTAGTAGCATGCCTCCGCAGGATGGTGGTTCAGGACAGAACGGTCAAGACCAAGGAATGCCGTCTCAAGACGGTCAGCAGTCTGGCAAGGATAAGAGCAAGGATTCTTCTGCTCAACAAAATGACAACGGGAAGAAAAACAAGAAAAAGTCTTCAACGAACACAAGTGAACAATCGGACAAGAACAATAATAAGTCGACAAAAGAAAATAAAACGTCGCAGTCGTAGGAAAAAACTTACTGATTTTGAACCCAAGTCATGATATAATAAGAATAGCAAATAAAACAAAAACCAAAAGACATAATCTTGGTAAGTTTTATTGGAGGAAAGAAAGATGATTAAAATTCTATTGGTAGAAGATGACCTTGGACTGTCAAACTCAGTTTTTGATTTTTTGGATGATTTTGCAGATGTAATGCAGGTTTTTGATGGTGAAGAAGGTCTATATGAAGCAGAGAGCGGTGTTTATGACCTTATCTTGCTGGATCTCATGCTTCCTGAAAAGGATGGTTTTCAAGTGCTGAAAGATCTTCGGGCAAAAGGAGTCACAACCCCTGTTCTCATCATGACAGCTAAGGAAAGCTTGGATGACAAAGGACATGGCTTTGAGCTCGGCGCTGATGATTATCTGACCAAACCTTTCTATTTGGAAGAACTGAAAATGCGGATCCAAGCGCTCTTGAAACGTGCTGGTAAATTCAACGAAAATACTCTTTCTTATGGTGATGTGACAGTCAATCTATCCACAAATTCAACATTGAAAGCCGGTAAAGACGTAGAGTTGCTTGGTAAAGAGTTCGACCTCTTGGTTTATTTCCTGCAAAATCAAAATGTAATCTTGCCTAAGACCCAAATTTTTGACCGTCTGTGGGGCTTTGACAGTGATACCACTGTTTCCGTTGTTGAAGTGTACGTTTCCAAGATTCGTAAAAAACTGAAAGGAACGACATTTGCGAAAAACTTGCATACTCTTCGTAGTGTCGGCTACATTTTAAAAGATGCTGAATAAAATCAAGAAGACCTTTTATGCGGATGATTTCTCTTATTTCATTCGCTATTTTGGGCTGTTTACATTAATCTTCTCAGCCATGACCTTGATTATTATTCAGGTTATGCGCTCCAGCCTTTATACGTCTGTTGATGAAAATCTTAAAAACCTGAGTAATGATCCTAGTTCGGTAGCAGATTTGGCCTATCGGACGACAGGTCAGCAGTCTGATCCGAGCAATAAGGTCAACACTAAAAGTCCTAAAAGCAGTAAAGAACCAGATGGCGATCCAAACGAAGAGCCTAAGCCTGACAATCTGACGACGCCAAATTTCAGTTCTAATACTTTCGCCCTGCTTTTGGATGATAATTATAAAAATATTTCCACCAGCAAGAGCGATGGCTTTCTGGACTTTAATTCCTTGGACTTTAACAAGTCCTATCTGAATCAGATTAAGGAAATTGTGATTGGCAATAGCTTTGGCCAGACAGAAAGCTACCGGGCTTATCTCTTTGATATTGACCCTAATAATGAATATCCAGATATCAAGTATGCTGTGGTCATGACTAGCATCAGTCAGCTGGAGCAGACTAGCGGTAAGCATGAGCAACTGATTGCCATGGTTATGGTCAGCTTTTGGGGGATTTCCTTGATTGCCAGTATTTATCTGGCTCGGATGAGTGTCAAGCCCTTGCTGGAAAGTATCCAGAAGCAGAAGGCTTTCGTGGAAAATGCCAGTCACGAGCTGCGGACACCATTGGCTGTTTTGCAGAGCCGCTTAGAGACGCTCTTTCGTAAGCCTGAAGCTACAATTATGCAGAGCAGTGAAAATATCGCTTCTAGCTTGGATGAAGTGCGCAATATGCGCTTGCTGACGACCAATTTGCTAAATCTGGCTCGTCGCGATGATGGTATTAAGCCCCAATATGGTGAGGTAGAACCGGAGTTCTTTGATACGACCTTTGCTAATTACTGCATTATCGCAAGGGAAAATAAAAAAGCTTTTCATTCAGAAAATATGATCAAGAACCCCATTGTGACAGATCAAATTTTCCTCAAGCAGCTGATGACTATCCTATTTGACAATGCTATCAAGTACACAGATGATGACGGCGAAATCAGTGTTATGGCTGCTTCAACCGATCGTTACCTCATCTTTCGGGTAGCAGATAATGGACCTGGTATCAGCAACGAAGATAAGAAGAAGATTTTTGATCGCTTTTATCGGGTGGATAAGGCTCGGACCCGTCAGAAAGGTGGCTTTGGTCTGGGACTTTCTCTGGCCAAGCAGATTGTCGATGCTTTCAAGGGCACCATTTATGTCAAGGACAACAAACCAAAAGGTACGGTCTTTGAAGTTAAACTGCTATTGAAAGAAACGAAAAAGCGTTCTGTAAAATAGCGGGAGAGGCCTAATATGAACATTTTGGTTTATGGTGCTGGCACGATCGGTTTGACATACGCTTGGTTACTGTCTAATCAACATCAAGTTACTGTCTTAGTTAGAGAGCATAAGCTGTCGACTTTAGAGCAAGGCTTCACACTTTCTATTAAAGATTTAAGGAAAGATGATCAGGTCTATAAAGAACATCATTTCCAGCCGCCGTTGGTGACGAGCATTGCTCAAGACTATGACCTGATTCTCTTAACGGTAAATAGTTTGCAACTAGAGCAGGCATTGAATCATTTGGCGGCTATAAAGGAAAAATCTCATATACTTATCTTACAGAATAACTGGAATATCAACTCCAAGATTCCTTCTTATTTGGACAGAAAGCAGGTGTCGTTAGCTTTTCCTTCTTCTGTTGGAGGAGGGCGAAAGAGTGATGGTCGGATCCAAGCTATCATTTTCAAAGAAGCTACGTTACTTGATGATGATTCTTACACATCAGAGTTGTCTCCTATCTTCACAGCTAGTGGGATAGACATTGATGCTATGCCTGACTTGGCTTCTTGGATGAAGGTTCACTGCCTTCAGGAGGCGGTAATGGCAGGTGCAGTTGCAGAAACGGGGACTTTTGATGCACTCTTGAAAGATAAAAAAGCAATTCGAAAGATGATTTGCGCTTGGCGAGAAGGTTTAGAACTCTGTCAGCGATATGGCATTCCTAAACATCGTTATAAACCTACTAAATATCTATCCCTGCCCCTATTTCTCTTGGTCCCAGTAATGAAGTTCATGTTGAGTCAGCCTTTGGTTGCCGAAATGGTCACAAATCACATGCATTCAGGCTATGCCGAGTGGGTTGATCAATATTTTGAAATCAAAAGAAGTGCTGAGAAAGAAAGCATTCCCATGCCTCAATGGAATTCGTATGGCGACTTCATTGAACATTTTTTGAAAAACAATTCTTAGCAGGCCTTAATGGCTTGCTTTTTCCTGACTTCCATTTACTTTTTTAAAAATTTAATATAAGTTTTGCCCAAAATAGGGTATAATAATAAACAAGAAAGAATGAGGTGAAATTATGGCATCAAAAATGTTACATACTTGTTTGCGTGTGGAGAATTTGGAAGCGTCTATCGCTTTTTATGCAGAGGCTTTTGGTTTTAAGGAGCTTCGTCGCAAGGATTTTCCAGATTATCAGTTTACTATCGTTTATCTAGGTTTGGAAGGCGATGATTATGAGCTGGAGCTGACCTATAACTATGACCATGGTCCTTATGTGATTGGGGACGGTTTTGCCCATGTGGCACTTAGCACGCCAGACTTGGAAGGTCTGCACGCTGAGCACAAGGCCAAAGGCTATGAAGTGACAGATCCAAAGGGTCTTCCTGGCAACCCGCCTAATTATTATTTTGTAAAAGACCCTGATGGCTACAAGGTGGAAGTCATTCGTGAGAAGAGTCTCTAACATCTAGCTGCAGTGAACTTTGCAAGATAAATGATGATTTTTATTCATTTAGGACAGGTGTATGAAAAGACAAAATAACAAGAAACACGGTAAGAAAACACTCATTGTTCTCAGCTTGCTCGGTTTAGCTTTTGTTGCTGCTCTATTTCTGGGTGCTGTAAAGATTTACGCTATTTTCCAAGAAAAGGAACTGCAAGAGAAGGTTAGTGTGCTGATTATCCAAGAAGAGACCTTCCATGCTGAAAATACTGAAAAGCAGAGCAAGATGATTGGCAGCCACTATGTAGAGGCCTTTTATCCTCTGCTAGATGGTCAGGTTATGGCAAGCGTCAAGGAGCAGATGGACGCAGATAGCCAGACGATTAAGGATAATCAGAAGAAGGGCGATAAGATTGAGGAATTGACCTTCTACTATGCTGAGGAAAAAGAAACGAGCCTGAAGGATGTCAAAGAAGTACTGGTGCATCGCAAGGACTATCATGTCAAAGAGATGAAAATCAGTAAAGGAGAAGAGCGGGAAGTTGCTGACAGCTATCTCGGTGCAGACGGCAGCCGTTTCACTCTGGATAAGGTCTTTCAGGATCCCGATGCAGCTAAGGAAATCTTCATCAACGAAATATCCAGCCAGCTGACCTTTAGGCAGGCCGATGAGGCGGTGCAGACGGAAATTCTCAATAACCTTAATGGAACGGAGTTGAGTCAGTGGTCCTTCCGTTATGAGTACAGCCATTTTTCTATTAAGCTGAGTAAGGAAGTGCAAGGCTTAACCAGCATTGATGTTCCTTTGTCTAGCTTTTATGACCAGATCAATGCGGACTATCTGACTGGAGATGACTTGGCAGCTTATCAGAGTTTTGAAGCTAAGAAGCATGTGAAGATGGTTGCTCTGACCTTTGATGACGGTCCAGATTCTAAGACAACACCGCAGGCTCTGGATATCCTCAAGAAATATGCTGCCAAGGCGACCTTCTTTATGGTTGGGCAAAACATTGCTGGTAATGAAGCGATTGTCAAGCGCGTGCACAATGAAGGTCATCAGATTGGGATTCATACATGGGACCATCCAGTCTTAACCAAACTTCCTCTGGAGACAGCCCAAAAAGAAATCCTTGATACCCAGACCGCTATTAACAATGTCATAGGCATCAAGCCAACGATTACGCGGCCTCCTTATGGAGCTATTAATGCTACAATCCAAAATTCGGTTGACCAGTCCTTTATCATGTGGAATGTGGACAGTCTAGACTGGAAGACACGCAATACTAAAGCCATTATGCAAGAGATTGCCAAAACCCAGCCAGGCTCGATTATCCTCATGCATGATATTCACCAGACCAGCATTGACGCTCTGCCAAGCGTCATCCAGTATCTGCAGAATAACGGTTATACTCTGGTGACAGTTGATGAGCTGCTGGAAGGTCAGCTAGAGCCCCATCGTATTTATTACGGCAGAGACTAAGACGGTCCTTGGGGTTAGATTTTTGAAATCGTTGTTGGCAATGAGTAAAAGCAAAAAGCTTTGGAAATATGAGATTTCCAAAGCTTTTTTAGTTTAACTCGTTACATAAAGTTCTTGATTTTTTAGTACAATTTCGTGAACAGAAGCGTATTTTTTCAATGTCTTCAGCTCTTCTGGATGGCTGATGAGGGTGATAACATAGCCTTCCTTGCCCATGCGGCCGGTTCGGCCAGAGCGGTGGGTATAGGTTTCTAAATCGCGCGGAAGCTCATAATTGACGACGCATTCTAGCGAGTCAATATCAATGCCGCGAGCAACTAGGTCAGTAGCTAGCAAGAGAGTAATCTGGTGTTCTTTGAACTTATCCAAGATCACCTTGCGGAACTTAACATTGACATCGCTGGCTAGAGAAACCGCGTTGGCTTCACGATACTGGAGTTTTTCCTCGGCGCTGCCTAGGTCTGACAGAGCGTTGAAAAAGACCAGTCCACGGAAATCTTCTACATTGGATAACTTGCGCAGCAGGTCCACCTTATCACGTTTTTCGACTTGCATGTAAAAATGCTGGATGTTATCCAAAACCTGGTCCTCAATACTGATTTCCAGAGTGTTTTCAGCAATTTTATCGTGATCAAACTTAGCGGTGGCGCTCATATATACCAGCTGGTGGTCACGAGGCGCATAGTGGGTGATTTTATCTACAAAGTGATATTGAGAATCGCTGAGCAGCTGGTCAAACTCATCCAAAATAATGGTTTCAACATTCATCATCTTGATTTTCTTGAGCTTGACCAACTCGAAAATCCGCCCAGGCGTTCCGATGATAATCTCTGGCCCTTTCTTAAGACGCTCAATCTGTCGCTTCTGGCTGGAACCGGAGAGCAGGAGCTGAGCTGTCAGTCCTAAAGGCTCTGCCCAAGTCTTGCAAACCTCAAAGATTTGCCCAGTCAGCTCAGTATTAGGAGCTAAAATCAAGAGCTGTTGTGCTTTTCTAGGTATCAGCTTGAGTAGACTGGGAAAGAGATAGGCCAGAGTTTTACCGGTACCAGTCGGACTGATTCCCAGCACCGTGTCGCCTGCAGAAATAGGCTCAAACATCTTCTTCTGAATAGCTGTCAAATCTTCAAAGCCAAGCTGAGCCAGCTGATTTTGCCAGCTCAGGGGAAATTGTTCCTTAATCATCATCAACCTCAAATCTAATGCTAGCGTCCTTGCGCATGGCAAATAAGCTTTCATGAACAGCCGCTGCCGCATTCAACCATTTCTCATAATCCGCATCCTGTCCGCCCTTGAGCACTCGCGCGAAAGCTTGAGCTTCTTCCAGCATGGTGTGTGAAGCACGCTTGATAGGCAGTATCTCCTCTTGCCCGTTCAGACTTTGGAAAATAGCAGAGCTGATAAATTCAATCCCATCTAAAGTCAGAGTTCCCTGATCCGTGTAAATCTCTGCAGGTAGATTGCTGTTTATATTTTTACCGGCCTGAATCTGAACTTGAAAATCTGGATAGATAAGACAGCCGGCACCATTTAAATCAATCGTATTAGCTAGCTGCTGGGCGCTGTAGCGAGCGAAGCGTGGATGGCCGAAAAGTCTGATAGCCGCATAGATGGGATAGACACCCAAGTCCATCAAAGCACCACCAGAAAACTTAGCTGAGAAAACGTTGGGCTGCTCTCCTGCAAGCAGAGCTTGCATTTTTGAAGAATACTTGGCATAGGTGAAGTTGGCTCCCAAGACAGTCTTGTCCTTGAGGAAATCACTAATCGTATCAAAGGCCTGCTCATGATAGTTGCGGGCAGCTTCAAAGAGATAGACTTGGTGCTCGTCAGCCAGCTTGATCAATTCCCGCCATTCTTTGGGACGGGAAACTGCCGGCTTTTCGACAATGACATGCTTACGAGCCAGAATAGCTACCTTAGCATGATTGAAGTGCAGGCTGTTGGGACTGGCGATATAAACAACATCAAGATCAGACGACAGAAAGTCCAGCATTTCAGTATAGACGGCTGTATTTTCATAGTTTTGCACAAAGCGCTCAGCAGAAACTAGAGTCCGAGAGTAGGCAGCTACCAGCTGATAGTCGCCTGTTGAGTGAGCGGCCTTGATGAACTCATGAGAAATAGAACCTGTTCCGATGATTCCAAGTTTGAACATAAAAACCTCCTTTTTTCTATTTTTAAGCATGTACTTTTTTTATTTTAGCTCTTTCATTATAACATGAATTGCGGTAAAATAGATAAGATAACAAGAGATGGAGCTTATAATGCAAAATAGACCTATTATTATTGGTGTGACGGGTGGTTCCGGAGGCGGAAAGACCAGTGTTTCTCGAGCAATTTTGGCTAATTTTCCAAATGAAAATATTGCCATGATTGAGCATGACTCCTATTATAAGGATCAGTCGCATCTGACTTTTGAGGAGCGGGTTAAGACCAACTATGACCATCCTTTTGCCTTTGATACGGACCTGATGATTGAGCAAATCAAGGAGCTTTTGGCGGGTCGTCCGGTGGATATTCCCACTTATGACTATACGGAGCATACTCGTAGTAAAAAGACCTATCGGCAAGTTCCTCAGGATGTCTTTATCGTTGAGGGGATTTTGGTCTTAGAGGATCAGCGCCTGCGGGATTTGATGGACATTAAGATCTTTGTAGATACTGATGATGATGTGCGGATTATTCGTCGGATTAAGCGAGATATGGAAGAGCGCGGCCGCAGTTTGGATAGTGTCATTGAGCAGTATTTAGGTGTCGTTAAGCCTATGTACCATCAGTTCATCGAGCCGACCAAGCGCTATGCGGATGTCATTATTCCAGAGGGAGCTTCTAACAAGGTGGCTATTGACTTGATTACGACCAAGATTGAAAAAATCCTTAAGGAAGCCAGAGAAGGCTAGGAAAAGCAGCTTTCTAGCTCTGTCATTTGAGGAAATAAAAGTCTGTGAATCTGGTGAATCGCAGTAGCTGCAAGAATTTTGAAATGTAATTTAGCAAAGGGCAGTGGACGGACTGAAATCTATGATTTTCGGAGTCTGGTCACTCCCTTATTTTGTAGGTGATTTATGAAACAATTTGTAAAAAGAGAGTTCCATTCTCGTTCAAAATTTTTTGCCTGTCTCTTGACCTTTTGTGCAGGATTTATCGACGCCTATACCTTCATTGAAAGGGGAGGGACCTTGGTGGCAGGTCAGACGGGAAATGTCGTTTTCCTTTCGGTTGAGCTCATCAATCAAGAGACAAGAGGAATCGAAGTTAAATTGGCAACTATGTTGGCTTTTATGCTGGGGATTTTTCTGATGACTGTTTTTCAGCATCATTTTGAACATTCTTGGCGCAGACTGTCCAGCGTTTTTCCTTTGATATTGACGACAACTGTCGCTGGATTTTTGCCAGCAAATGTGCCCCAGCTCTATATTTTGCCGCCACTAGCTTTCTGCATGGGTGTGGTGGCGACTGCCTTTGGCGAGGTAGACGGCATTGTCTATAACAACTCCTTTATGACGGGGAATATCAAGAAAACCATGGTAGCTTTTGGCAACTATGCTCGAAACAAGAAAGGGAAAGATTTGAAAGAAGGCCTTTTCTTTGTGGGGCTACTAACAAGCTTTGTTGTCGGAGCCATCATCTCTACCTATCTGATTCAATTTTACCTCCTGAAGACCATCTGGCTTGTTTCCCTGATTCTAACAGCCTTTCTCCTTTTCCGAGGTATCCAGTATATGAGGAGATGAATAAAGTGCAATTAGATTATGTTGCGATTCCTGAAAAAAATGGAAGAAGTGAGACTTACCTTGCTTCTTTTTTTCCTCGTATTTTTGCTAATAAACCCCAAAAATAATCCAGCATATTAAAAATTTTCAGAAAATATCGACTTTTTCTTGACAGGCCTATGATACTGTGCTAAAATACTAAACAATAAGAAACCATCTCAAAAAGGAGTTAGTCAAACATGAAGTCAACCCAATCTTCAAACTTTGCTTTGTTGTTGCGTTACTCGGGCTAGTGCAAAAGCATTAGTCCTGTTTGGCTTACCAAGCGGGAGTAAATCAACATCTCGCTTGTTCCTCAAGTGAGATGTTTTTTATTTCACCTGTCTTACCTCAAGCTCCGATGGGTAAGAAATGGATTCTAAAGGAGCGATGGGAGTGGGAGTATATCTTGATTTTTCTGAAATCAATGTATCTCGTACCGTCTCAGTCATTGAACACGACCTAGAAGTTGGGGAAGATTTTTTCCTAATTGGTCTATGTATCTTAGAAAAGGAGTTGTCTATGACACGCAAAGTTGAGTTTTTTGATACCAGCCTCCGGGATGGTGAGCAGACACCAGGAGTGAATTTCTCTATCAAGGAAAAGGTGGCTATTGCCAAGCAGTTAGAGAAGTGGGGTATTTCAGTCATTGAAGCTGGTTTTCCTGCTGCGAGTCCAGATTCTTTTGCGGCGGTGCAGGAGATTGCTAAAGTCATCACAAAAGCTTCTGTTACTGGGCTGGCGCGTTCGGTCAAGTCCGATATTGACGCCTGCTATGAAGCGCTCAAGGATGCCAAGCATCCACAGATTCATGTCTTCATTGCGACCAGTCCTATTCACAGAGAGTTCAAGCTGAAAAAGTCCAAGGAAGAGATTTTAGATGCTGTGAAAGAGCATGTCTCCTACGCTCGCTCCAAGTTCGATATAGTCGAGTTTTCACCAGAGGATGCGACACGAACAGAGCTGGATTTCCTTTTTCAGGTGGTACAAACAGCAGTGGATTCAGGTGCGACTTATATCAATATTCCAGATACAGTCGGCTTTACTACTCCGGAAGAGTTTGCAAATATTTTCGACTACCTAGTGGCAAATGTGACTTCTGATCATAAGGTTGTATTTGGTGTTCATTGTCATGATGACCTTGGTATGGCAACGGCCAATACTTTGACGGCTATCAAGCACGGTGCTGGTCGTGTTCAGGGAACTATCAATGGAATCGGTGAGCGGGCTGGAAATGTAGCATTGGAAGAAGTAGCAGTTGCATTGGAGATTCGTCAAGACTATTATCAGGTTGAGTCGGATATCGTCCTTAATGAAACCATCAACACTTCTGAGCTGGTATCCCGCTTCTCAGGTATTCCAGTGCCTAAGAACAAGGCGGTCGTTGGTGGCAATGCCTTCTCTCATGAGTCCGGTATCCATCAGGATGGTGTTCTTAAGAATCCACTGACCTATGAAATCATCACACCTGAGCTGGTTGGAGTCAAGAGCAATTCACTGCCGCTTGGCAAGCTGTCTGGCCGCCATGCCTTTGTCGAAAAACTCAAAGAACTGGCTCTGGACTTTGCGGAATCTGAAATTAATGATCTCTTTGCTAAGTTTAAGGTCTTAGCTGATAAGAAAAATGAAGTCACAGATGCTGATATTCGAGCTTTGATAGCCGGAACGACAGTCGAAAATCCTGAAGGATTCCACTTTGATGATCTGCAGCTGACTACCAATGACGACCATACCATCACAGCGGATGTGCAGCTGGTTAATGGCGATGGTGAGACAATTAACTGTGTGGCAGAAGGTAAAGGAAGCGTTGAAGCCATTTTCAATGCCATTGACCAATTCTTTAACCAGTCTGTCCAGCTTTTGTCTTATAACATCGAGGCGGTGACAGATGGTATTGACTCTCAGGCTCGCGTCTTGGTAGCTGTTGAAAATACCGACACTGATACGATTTTCAACTCCTCTGGTATTGATTTTGACGTTCTTAAAGCCAGCGCCATTGCCTATATCCATGCCAATACCTTTGTGCAAAAGGAAAATGCTGGTGAAATCGGTCATCAGGTATCCTATCGCGATCTGCCTGCAAATAATTAGAAGGAAGTGACTATGACAAAAGAAATTGTAGCTCTGGCGGGTGACGGTATAGGCCCAGAAATCATGGAAGCCGGTCTCCAAGTGCTAGCTGCTGTTGCGGACAAGTTTGCTTTTACCTATCATGTCACAGAGAAAACTTTTGGGGGTGCTGGTATTGATGCGGAAGGTCATCCTCTGCCTCAGTCTACTCTAGAAGCGGCCAAGGAGGCGGATGCTATTCTCCTAGCAGCTATCGGCAGCCCCCAGTATGATGATGCACCAATTCGGCCGGAGCAAGGTTTGCTGGCTCTGCGCAAGGAGCTTGAACTCTATGCCAATATCCGCCCAGTTAAGATTTTTGATGCTCTTAAGCATTTGTCGCCTTTGAAGGCAGAGCGTATTGCTGGTGTGGACTTCGTGGTCGTGCGCGAGCTCACTGGTGGGATTTACTTTGGTGAGCATATTTTGGAGGATAAATCTGCGCGGGATATCAACGACTACAGCTATGAAGAGGTGGATCGAATTGTCCGTAAGACCTTTGATATTGCGCGTGGACGTAGAAAGCGTGTGACCAGTATCGACAAGCAAAATGTACTAGCAACATCCAAACTCTGGCGCAGAGTGGCAGATGAAGTGTCCAAGGATTATCCAGATGTGACCTTAGAGCACCAGCTTGTTGATAGCGCTGCGATGCTCATGATTACTAATCCTGCTAAGTTTGACGTTGTAGTAACAGAAAATCTCTTCGGGGATATTCTCTCAGACGAGTCCAGTGTCTTGTCAGGGACGCTGGGAGTTATGCCATCGGCCAGTCATTCGGCTGCTGGGCCAAGTCTTTACGAGCCTATCCATGGTTCGGCTCCAGATATTGCAGGGCAGGGTATTGCCAATCCTATCAGCATGATACTTTCTGTAGCCATGATGCTGCGGGATAGTTTTGCAGAGCTTGAGGCTGCAGAGGCGATTGAAGCAGCGGTTGAAAAGACTTTAGCTCAAGGGATTTTTACCCGAGATCTTGGCGGTCAGGCGACAACAGCTCAAATGACGGAGGCAATTATTAATAACTTATGAAATGGATATTAACGGGTATTTGCCTGCTATGGAACCTTAGCGTCTTCCTGCTTTATGGCTGGGATAAGCGAAAGGCTAAGAAAAATCACTACCGCATTCCCGAGAAGACTTTGCTACTGTCAGCTCTGGCAGCCGGAGGTTTGGGCGCTCTATTAGGCGGTCGTCTCTTTCACCACAAGACCAGAAAATGGTATTTCTGGTTGGTTTGGATTTGCGGAATAATAGTGGAAATCGGAATTTTGTATTACATATGGAGAAGCTAGTATGGCTGGAAAATCGATTTTTGATAAGCTGTGGGAAAGGCATCTGATAACTGGTGAAGAAGGCCAGCCCCAGCTGATGTATGTGGATCAGCATTATATTCATGAAGTAACCAGCCCTCAGGCTTTTCAAGGTCTTCGAGATGCAGGGCGCAAAGTTAGACGGCCGGATTTGACCTTTGGGACCTTTGACCATAATGTTCCTACGGTTAATATCTATGATATCCGGGATGTGATTTCCAAGGCTCAGATTGATAAACTTTCTGAGAATGTTAAGGATTTTGGCATCGAGCATGCGGCTCACGGATCGGAACTGCAGGGAATTGTTCATATGGTTGGACCCGAAACGGGCAAGACTCAGCCAGGCAAATTTATCGTCTGCGGTGACAGTCACACGGCCACTCACGGAGCCTTTGGAGCTATTGCTTTTGGAATCGGTACTTCGGAGGTGGAGCACGTCTTTGCCACGCAGACCATTTGGCAGGTCAAGCCTAAGAAAATGCTGGTAAAATTTACCGGAGTGCCACCTAAAGGTGTCTATTCTAAGGACTTTATCCTCGCTCTGATTGCCCGATATGGTGTGGCTGCAGGTGTCGGTCATGTGGTCGAGTATGCTGGGGATGCGATTGACCATCTGACCATGGAAGAGCGCATGACCATCTGCAATATGTCCATAGAGTTTGGCTCTAAGATGGGCATTATGAACCCCGATCAGAAGACTTATGATTATGTTAAAGGACGGCCGGGCGCTCCCAAGGATTTTGAGGCAGCGGTCGCTGATTGGAAGACTCTAGTAAGTGATCCTGATGCTGTCTATGATAAGGTCATTGAGATTGATGTCTCCGAGCTGGCACCTATGGTGACTTGGGGAACCAATCCTTCTATGGGAGTTGAGTTCGGCGCGGCTTTCCCAGAAATACGTGACATGAACGATGAGCGGGCCTACAATTACATGGACCTCTCACCGGGTAAGAAAGCAGAAGATATTGACCTAGGTTATATCTTTATAGGCTCCTGCACCAATGCCAGGCTTAGTGACTTGCAGCTGGCAGCTAAGTTTGTTGATGGCAAACATATCGCTCCCAATCTGACAGCTATCGTCGTACCAGGCTCTCGTCCGGTCAAGCGGGCTGCTGAAAAGATGGGACTGGATAAAATTTTCATGGATGCAGGTTTTGAGTGGCGCGATCCTGGCTGCTCCATGTGCCTGGGGATGAATCCAGATAAGGTGCCAGACGGAGTCCACTGTGCCTCGACCAGCAATCGGAACTTTGAGGATCGGCAGGGATTTGGAGCTAAGACCCATCTTTGCAGTCCTGCCATGGCAGCAGCAGCAGCCATTGCCGGGCGATTTGTAGACGTCCGCCAGCTACCGGAGGTCCAGTAAGGAAGGTTTATGGAAAAATTTACAATCTACACGGGGACAACGGTTCCCCTCATGAACGATAATATCGATACGGACCAAATTTTGCCCAAGCAGTTTCTCAAGTTGATTGATAAAAAAGGTTTTGGCAAGTACCTCATGTACGCATGGCGCTATCTGGACAATCAGTACACCGAAGATCCTGATTTCGTTTTTAATAGACCAGAGTACCGCAAGGCGACTATTCTGATTACAGGGGATAATTTCGGGGCTGGTTCCTCTCGGGAGCACGCTGCCTGGGCCTTGGCTGACTATGGCTTCAAGGTAGTCATTGCCGGATCTTTTGGAGACATTCACTACAACAACGAGCTTAACAACGGTATGCTACCAATCGTCCAGCCACTGGAAGTTCGGCAAGCCTTGGCGAATCTAAATCCAACGGATGAAGTGACTGTGGATTTGAAGCAGCAGAAGATTTTTTCACCGGTGGGAGAATTCTCCTTTGACATTGATGGAGAATGGAAGCACAAGCTCCTCAACGGTCTGGATGACATCGGCATTACGCTGCAGTACGAGGATTTGATTACAGAATATGAAAAAAATCGTCCATCTTATTGGCAGTAACCTTATTTTTGCTATATTGAGAAAATTCTGAAAAAACCTTGTCTCCGATAAAAATATATGGTAAAATAAATCTTAATTTAATAGAAAAGGAAGAAACTTATGACAAAACACATTCAATGGAACGGACAGCTTTCACAAGAAGGTTATGACATCCTAAAAGGCGATGGCGGCTGTATCGTTTGCCCGACCAAGGTGGGTTACATCATCATGACCAGCGATAAAGCTGGCTTGGAGCGTAAGTTCGAAGCTAAGGCTCGTAACCGTAATAAGCCAGGTGTTGTCCTCTGTGGCAGTATGGATGAGCTCCGTGCTTTAGCTCAGCTAAATCCGGAAATTGAAGCTTTTTATCAAAAGCATTGGGATGAAGATATCCTCTTGGGCTGTATCCTTCCATGGAAGCCAGAAGCTTTTGAAAAGCTCAAAGCTTATGGTGACGGTCGGGAAGAGCTGATGACAGATGTTCGTGGCACTAGCTGTTTTGTTATTAAGTTTGGTAAGGCGGGCGAGCAGCTGGCAGCTAAGCTTTGGGAAGAAGGAAAGATGGTCTATGCATCCTCAGCCAACCCATCTGGTAAAGGAAACCGCGGCAAGGTCGAAGGAATTGGCGAGCGCATCGAAAATGCTGTTGACCTAGTCATTGAAGCAGATGACTATGTAGCCTCTATCCAGCCAGACAAGACCATTGAAACTCGCTACGAGCAAGGTGTTATGGTCTCTATGGTTGACAAGGATGGAAAACTGATTCCAGAACAAGGTGGGCAACGTTCCATCTCACCAGCACCAGTGGTCATCCGCAAAGGCTTAGACATTGACAAAATCATGATGCACCTGTCCGATACTTTCAACTCATGGGATTACCGTCAGGGTGAATATTACTAAGATAAAAAGAAGCTCAGTGTGGGAGAGGATTTCCTCTTTACACTGGGTTTTTTAGTTTGAAACTTTAATTTTAAATTCTTTACCCAGTTTAAAATTATTTCTAAATAGAACAAAATTCTTGATAGTTGAAATCACAAGTGTTACAATGGAACCGTTCGTTTTGGATGATAATGGATTGATTGTAGAGCATTGGGACAATAAAGAAGTCATGCCTAAGGTAGAAGACTTGACCAACCGAGGGAAGTTTTAAATTGAGGACAAAGAATGATTGAATATAAAAATGTAGCGCTACGCTATACAGAAAAGGATGTCTTGAGAGATGTCAACTTACAGATTGAGGATGGTGAATTTATGGTTTTAGTGGGTCCTTCTGGGTCCGGTAAGACGACCATGCTCAAGATGATTAACCGTCTTTTAGAGCCAACAGATGGAAATATCTATATGGATGGCAAGCGAATTAAGGACTATGATGAGCGTGAGCTACGTCTTTCTACAGGCTATGTCTTACAAGCGATTGCCCTCTTTCCAAATCTAACTGTGGCTGAAAATATTGCTCTCATTCCTGAAATGAAAGGATGGAGCAAGGCAGAGATTCAGCGGAAGATCGATGAATTGCTGGACCTAGTAGGCTTGCCTGCAGAAGACTATGCTCAGCGTATGCCGAGTGAGCTGTCAGGTGGTGAGCAGCAACGGGTGGGCATTGTCCGTGCCATTATCGCCCAACCCAAAATTCTGCTGATGGATGAGCCTTTTTCTGCTCTTGATGCCATCTCGCGTAAGCAATTGCAGAGCTTGACCAAGAGTATCCATGACCAGTTTGGGATGACGACAATCTTTGTGACCCATGATACGGACGAGGCTTTAAAGTTGGGGAATCGGATTGCTGTTTTGCAGGACGGGGAGATTCGTCAAGTGGCGACACCTGAGGAAATCCTATCTGCACCTGCGACCAGCTTCGTAGCAGATTTATTTGGAGGTGTTCAACATGGCTAATTTGTTTTCTACCTTTCAGGAGCGCTTTGGCGAATGGTTGGCAGCCTTAGGGCAACATCTCCAGCTATCTCTTCTGACCTTACTAGTGGCCATCTTCCTGACCATTCCGCTCGCTATCTATCTTCATAGTCACAAAAAGGCAGCCAATTGGGTGCTGCAAATTGCAGGAATCTTTCAAACCATTCCTTCAATGGCCTTGTTGGGACTCTTTATCCCTCTTATGGGGATTGGTACACTGCCGGCACTGACTGCTCTGGTGATTTACGCTATTTTCCCGATTTTAGAAAATACTGTCACGGCTTTGAATGGGATTGATCCTAGTTTAGAAGAAGCTGGAATCGCCTTTGGGATGACCAAGTGGGAGCGACTTAAAAAGTTTGAACTGCCTCTAGCTATGCCCGTCATCGTTTCTGGAATCCGGACAGCAACGGTTATGATTATCGGGACAGCAACTTTAGCGGCCCTTGTCGGAGCTGGTGGACTAGGTTCCTTTATCCTTCTAGGAATTGACCGTCGCAATGCCAGCCTGATCTTGATTGGAGCTATTTCATCTGCAGTTTTGGCTATTCTTTTCAACAGTCTTCTTAAATGGATGGAAAAGGCTAAGCTTCGGACGGTATTTACAGCTTTTGCGGTCTTAATCCTCGGCCTCGGCGCGTCTTACACACCGAGTCTGCTTCCCAAGCAGGAGAAGGATCATCTGGTTATTGCTGGGAAATTGGGTCCAGAACCAGAAATTCTCATGAATATGTATAAACTTCTCATTGAGGAAAATACGGATATGACTGTGACAGTCAAACCTAATTTTGGGAAGACTGACTTCCTTTATCAAGCTCTAAAAAAAGGTGATATTGATATTTATCCTGAGTTTACCGGTACGATTACTGGAACTCTCTTGCAGCCTGCTCCAAAGGTCAGCAATGATGCTGAAGAAGTTTTTGAAGCAGCACGTGATGGAATCAAAAAACAGGACAATCTAGTCTTGCTCAATCAGATGGCTTATCAAAATACCTATGCTATCGCAGTACCTAAGAGTATCGCCAAAGAATACAATCTTAAAACCATCTCTGACCTTAAGACGGTTCAGGATAAGCTCAAAGCGGGTTTTACCCTAGAGTTTAACGATCGTGAAGATGGGAACAAGGGTTTGCAATCTCTATATGGCCTTAATCTTAATGTAGCGACCATGGAGCCAGCCCTTCGCTACCAAGCTATTCAGTCGGGTGATATTCAAATCACGGATGCCTATTCGACTGACGCAGAACTTGCGCGTTATGATTTACAAGTTTTAGAAGACGATAAGCACCTTTTCCCTCCTTATCAAGGTGCCCCTCTCCTGAAGGCTGAATTGCTAGAAAAACACCCTGAGTTGGAAGGTATTCTCAATAAGCTGGCTGGCAAAATTACGGAAAGTCAGATGAGCCAGATGAATTATCAAGTTGGCATTGAAGGCAAAAAAGCAGAAGACGTCGCGCGTGATTATCTGGTCAAGGAAGGACTTTTAAAAAAATAAGCAAAAAAGTTAGACTTGTAAGGTCTAGCTTTTTTGCTTACTTGTGGATAGACAGACTAAGGATGGAAGGAGATGAGTTGATCTCTTAGTTAGGAAATCTTCATTCATTTTTGGTATAATAAAGTATCAATTCATGGAGGTGTTTCGATGGCATCTAGTCAAGAATATTTGGATTTTATTCTGAAGCAGCTGCAGGGCTTAGGCCAAGAAATTAGCTTTCGCAAAATGATGGGAGAGTATTTGCTTTATTATCGAGGTCGCTTATTCGGCGGGATTTATGACAATCGCTTGCTGCTCAAGCCAGTCCAGCCAGCTCTGGATTTTTTTGAAAATCCGGTTTATGAGTCCCCTTATCCAAGTGCAAAGCCGATGCTTCATATAAAAGAAGTAGAAGATGCTGCCATTCTCTGTAATCTGATTGAAGCTGTCTACCCTGCCTTACCAGCACCTAAAAAGAAAAAATAAAATTTCCTTTACAATAGATATTATAAAAAATTTCCGTTTAAATAGACATTTTCAAAATTTTCCTTTATAATGGACTTAAAGGAGGTTTGCTATGCTTTATATTGCTCTTATTGGAGACTTAATAGAATCCAAACAGCTGAAAAATCGTAAGCAGGCTCAGAAGGACCTGCAGGACATGATGGCAGTGCTAAATCAGGATTATCAGGATTATCTGGTGTCACCTTTCACGGTAACGACTGGAGATGAGTTTCAGGCTTTGCTGCGGCCTAATCCAGAGATCATGCAGCTCCTTGATCAGATTGCCTTGGGTTTTCCTCATCCGATTCGCTTCGGGCTTGGCCTGGGGGAGATTGTGACGGATATCAATCGGGAGCAGAGTATTGGTGCGGACGGACCGGCCTACTGGAGGGCACGTGCGGCCATTGATGTTATTCATGAGAAGAACGACTACGGCAGCAGCCGTATAGCTGTATCCTTGGGAGATAAAGAGATCAGTCAGGCGGTCAATACGGTGCTGGCAGCTACTTCATTTATCCAGAGCAAGTGGAACACCAGTCAGAGAGAGGTTCTGGAGCGGATGCTTATGGAATATATCTATGACGAGAATTTTTCTCATGGAGAAATAGCAGAGCTGTTACAGATTAGTCCCAGTGCGCTTAGTAAGCGGCTCAAGTCGTCTGGTCTGAAGATCTATCTGAGAAATCGCCGTTTAGCTATGAGAATGATTCTACAGGCAGCAAAGGAGGCTGAAGAATGACAAATTTTATGGGATTTTCAGAATTTTTTATGCAAAATCCGATTCTCGTATTGACTTTGCTGGCTCATGTGCTAGCAGATTTTCAGCTTCAAAGTCAGAAAATGGCCGACCTCAAAAGCCGGCGGATGAATTTCTTAATTCTCCACTTGGGAATTGTTCTCTTGCCCTTGTTGCTTTTGGGGCTCATCTTACCTAATTATCTGCTATATTTCGCCTTGGTCTGGCTCAGTCATGCGCTTATTGACTTCTTGAAGAATAGGTTGAATTCATCGATTGTCCGCCATCATGCTCAAAAGTCAGCCTTTATACTGGATCAGGTCTTGCATCTGATTAGCATTTTTGCTCTTTATTTTCTCTTAGAACAGCAGCAAATTCCAGCGCCTAATTGGCTGTCTGAGCGCTACCTCATGCTACAGGCTCTCTTTTTCTTCGCCCTTACTGGTAAGCCGATTAATATCCTCTTTAAACTCTTCTTCAGCAAGTATCAGGCAGGGGAAGACAGTGGAGAGACTATTGCGGGGGCTGGTGCTATGATTGGGATTTTAGAGCGCATGATTATGGGACTTTCCCTTATTTTCGGGCAGTTTACTGCCATTGGGCTAGTTTTTACGGCTAAGTCTATCGCCCGCTATAATAAGATTTCAGAAAGCCAGTCCTTTGCTGAATACTACCTGATTGGCTCGCTTTTCAGTATGATTGCAGTCTTGCTGGTTTACGGCTGCCTGTATTGGTAAAAATAAATAAAAAAAACAGATCATCATAGTAAGGATGGTCTGTTTTTATGTTTTTATCTGTAACTCTACTCAATCATGGTATTGACAGCAGTGCCTGTTTGGTAGTCAATCTCTGCATTTGGAGAGACATTGTCCAGGATGACATGAGACATTCCGTCTTCATCAATTGTTTCCTTGCCCCCTAGCTGAATGCTGACAATATTGCCTTCTGAGTCTAATCCGACATACTGGAGCTCAATCTTGCGAGGAAGAAGCTCATTGTCCGTATAAATCGGAGTAACCTTATAATCCAGCCAATAATCAGGATTTTCCTCTAACCAGCGCTCCAAGCGATGTTCATAATAGATCATGCTATCTGGGTTATTATCATCCAGTCCTTGAAAACTGCCAGAGTTGAGCCAAGCGGTCATCGGAACGAGGTTTTTCCCTTCGTTATTGAGGCCGCTGAAAGTAAAGCCAATCAGGTGAGCGCGATTCATGAGCCAAGCCCGATCATCTCCATTTCCGTAGTAAAATTTGTAATTGTGCCAACCGATTGGATTGTATGTGACCTTGGTCTCCTTTTTCTTTTTGGCTTTGTGTTGCTCCTGCATTTGAACATGAGCAGCAGTAGCCCGACCGTACTTATCCTTTTTCCCAAGCTTTAGCTGATACTCTCCATTCAACTCCAGAGTGCCGATAGCTGTTTCATCGCTATGGTTGAGCAGCTGGATCTTAATCTGGTTCTTCTGATTAGCAGCAACATTTTCTGCAGGAAGAGCCTGTGAAAGTAACAACAAAGAGCCGGCTGACAGGACAAGCCAAGTGCCAAACCTAAACTTTTTCATAAAGAACTCCTTTTAAATAATATATCTCCGACATCATTCTACTAAAAAATAGATTGTTTGACAACTAAAACTTTTCAAAAATATTACAAAAATAAATATTTGTTCAATAAGTGCGAGGTTTGACTCGGATGTGTATTTTTCCTATAATCATAACTAGAGAAAACGCTTGTATAAATTACCCAAGGAGGTGCTTATGAGTCCATCTTTAGAGGAAATGTCACTCGAGGAGCTATGGCAGCTTTTTCCGATTTTTCTGAGAGAGCATCAGGCAGCGTGGAAAGATTGGTATGAGGCGGAACGGCTTCGGCTCTTGAGTTTTTTGCCAGAACATCAGATTGTTCGTCTTAGTCATATTGGCTCAACATCGGTAAAGACCATCTGGGCTAAGCCTATAGTGGATATCATGCTGGAAATTCCCATAGAAACAGATATGGCGGCAATGAGAGAGTCGCTGCTGAAAAATGGTTATCTGCTCATGTCAGAAAGCCAAGGGCGGATGTCATTTAATAAAGGCTACACACCGAGTGGTTTTGCCGAGCGGGTTTTCCATCTGCATCTGCGCTATGAAGGCGATCATGATGAACTTTACTTTAGAGACTACTTACAGGAGCACCCTGCTGTAGCTAAAGACTATGAAAAGCTCAAGCTGTCCTTGTGGAAGCAATACGAGCACAATCGTGATGCCTATACAGAGGCGAAAACGGATTTTATCAAGAACTATACAGAGGAAGCTAAAAAGCTTTATGGCGGAAGATATGAGAGGGAAGACAGATGATTTATCCAATGATTGGCTTTCTGATTATTCTTGCTTTTCTTTACTTGATTTACCAATCAAAGAGACCGTCCGGCCTTATTGGATTATGGATGATGAGGTTATAGAATCGTGTTTATATGCCCATGGTTGTTTGGGCGGTCAGTCAGCTGGATTATAGGAAGAGATTTAAAGCTATTTTGGATGTTGGAGTTGGAAATGGAGCGTCCTCGAAATATTTGAAAAATAACTTTCCTAATAGTCGAGTTCTGGGGATTGATATTTCTTCTACGGCCATCAGAGCAGCTGAAAAATTGGCTGAGCCTGACTTATCTTTTGAGGTGAAAAATGTTGAGAAAACGGATCTTTCCGTTAGCGAATTTGATTTGATTACAGCATTTCAGACCCATTTTCATTGGTCAAATCTAACTCAATCCTTCCTAGAACTTAAGCCAGATGGAATCATCTTACTGGCATGTGAATGGAGCAAATTAGCTTATTACCTACCAGGCTTTACAAAGCAAGAAAAACTGGAAAACTATTTGACAGACTTGGATTTACATCTCATCGATAGTCAAAGAAAGGGCCAATGGATTCTTTATAAAATAGGGAAAAAATAAGGAGGTATCCTATGAAACAATTATTTTTATGTTCATATTTTGCGGGAGTCAAGGACTTGTTCAGACAATATGCGTCTGAAAAGCAATTGGGCAATCAGGTACTTTTTATCCCGACGGCTGGAAATGTAGAAGACTATAGGGGTTATATTGACGAAGCCCTGCAAACCTTTGAGGACTTGGGATTTCAAGTAGAAGTCTTGGATATTTCAGCTTGTGATAGAAAAACAGCTCAGGCAAAAATTTTCCAAAGCAAGCTCCTCTATGTCTCTGGTGGCAATACTTTTTATCTTCTGCAAGAACTAAAGAAAAAGCAGCTTCTGTCCTTGATAAAAGAGCAGATTGCGGATGGCATGGTTTATGTGGGCGAATCTGCTGGTGCTATCATCACAGCCAAAGACATTGACTATAATAAGCTTATGGACGATAAGGCGGTTGCTAAGGAACTGAATGATACAGAGGCACTAAACGAGGTAGATTTTTATATCCTGCCTCATGTTGGCGAAGAACCTTTTGTCGAAAGTGCTCAGTCCACTCTGGATACATACAGCGACCAGCTGAATCTGCTTCCCCTAAATAATCACCAAGCTGTGCTTGTGGAGGGTGAAGAAGTGAAGGTTTTGGTGGAAAATAAATAAGAATGCGGGTGTAGTATTTTGATTGAAAAGATACACGAAACATCAAGTGGAGTCATTCACTATTGGACAAATGATATGTATGCATCAGCGAAAAGTGCTCTTATCTTTTTACCTGGACTTACAGCTGACCATAGATTATTTGACAAACAAATAGAGTACTTTAAAGACAAATATAGAGTCTTGGTTTGGGACGCACCTGGACACGCTTCGTCTTACCCATTTCATCTCGATTTTACTTTATTTGATCTAGCAAGTTGGCTAGATGGAATATTTATCAAAGAGAGAATAGAAAATCCAATAGTAATTGGTCAGTCAATGGGAGGATATGTAGGACAGGTTTATGCTCAACTTTTTCCTGAGAAATTAAAAGGTCTTGTTACGATTAATTCACCATCCCTTCAAAGGAAGTATTATACAGCTATGGAATTGTGGCTCTTAAAAAATATGGAGGCAATTTATAGAATCTATCCATGGAAATTTCTTTTGAAATCTGGGCCTAAAAGCGTATCAACAACAGACTATGGAAGAAAACTGATGTATGATATGATGATGGTTTATGATGGCGATCAAAAAAGGTATGCTCGTCTTGCGGGATACGGATATAAGATATTTTCAGAAGCAGTAGAGAAGAAGCTTTCTTATGAAGTAAAATGTCCACAATTGGTTATATGTGGAAAAGAAGATCGTGCAGGGTCTTGTATACGATATTTGAAAGCCTATGAAAAAAATACTGGGAAGTCTGTTCAATGGATTGATAAGGCGGGACATAATTCAAATACCGACCAACCCGATATTGTAAATAGACTGATTGATGAATTTTTGGATAACAAAATTAAAGAAAAGCTTGGTTGAAAGACCGGCTTTTTGATATAATAGACTCTATGAACACAAAAGAAAAAATTTCAAATTATCAACTTTTACTGGCTCAGTTGGAAGCCTTGTTGGAGGGTGAGACCAACGCTTTGGCCAATCTTTCCAATGCTAGCGCCCTGCTCAATCAAGCCCTGCCTCATTCGGTATTTACAGGTTTCTATCTTTTTGATGGTAAGGAGCTGATTTTAGGGCCTTTTCAGGGCGGGGTTTCCTGTGTCCATATTGCGCTGGGCAAGGGTGTCTGTGGGGAATCTGCGGAGAAAGAAGAGACAATTATCGTAGATGATGTGACTCAGCATGCCAACTATATCTCCTGTGACAGCAGAGCGAAAAGCGAGATTGTGGTGCCCATGGTAAAAGACGGCCGCCTTCTTGGAGTGCTGGATTTAGACTCATCCTTGACAGGTGATTATGATAAGGTAGATCAGGAATATCTGGAAAAGTTCGTCCAGATTTTGCTTGAAAAAACGACTTGGAATTTTGAAATGTTTGGAGAAAAAGCCTAATGTATCAAGCTTTATATCGAAAGTACCGCAGTCAGACCTTTGGTCAGCTGGTGGGTCAGCAGGTAGTGGCCACCACCCTGCGGCAGGCTGTGGAGCAAGGGAAAATTAGCCATGCCTATCTCTTTTCTGGCCCGCGTGGAACAGGGAAAACCAGTGTTGCCAAGATTTTTGCTAAGGCTATGAATTGTCCGAATCAAAAAGACGGTGAGCCCTGCAATGACTGCTATATCTGTCAGGCCATTACTGAGGGGAGCCTTGAAGACGTTATCGAAATCGACGCTGCTTCAAATAATGGGGTAGATGAGATTCGTGACATTCGGGACAAGTCAACCTATGCACCCAGTCTTGCCAAGCACAAGGTCTATATCATTGACGAGGTGCATATGCTCTCGACTGGGGCTTTTAATGCCTTGCTCAAGACCTTGGAAGAACCGACAGAAAATGTAGTTTTTATCCTAGCGACGACAGAACTGCATAAGATTCCAGCGACCATTCTTTCCCGTGTTCAGCGTTTTGAGTTTAAGTCTATCAAGACGCAGGACATTATTACTCATATTGAGTGGATTTTGGAGCAGGAAGGCATTGACTTTGAGCAAGAAGGTGTGCAGATTATTGCCCGTCGAGCTGAGGGCGGTATGCGGGACGCCTTATCTATCCTCGATCAGGCTCTTAGCTTAACCCAGGAAAATCGTTTGACCACAGACATAGCAGAAGAAATCACTGGCTCTATCAGCTTGGGAGCCTTGGATGCCTATGTAGCAGCCTTGATTGCTCATGATGCAGTAGCAGCCTTGGATAATCTCAATCTGATTTTTGATAGCGGCAAAAACATGGCCCGTTTTGTGACGGACCTCCTACAATA
Organism: Streptococcus sanguinis; assembly: GCF_900635155.1. Classification (NCBI taxonomy): domain Bacteria; kingdom Bacillati; phylum Bacillota; class Bacilli; order Lactobacillales; family Streptococcaceae; genus Streptococcus; species Streptococcus sanguinis. The sequence goes on along the minus strand of NZ_LR134002.1, from coordinate 1,352,046 downwards.
CCTGCGTGACCTAATCATTGTCAAAACTGGCGGGGAGAATCATCATGCTAGTGAGCTCTTTCTGGAAAATCTCAAGACACCGCAGGATACCCTCTTTGCCATGATTGATATGGCGACCAAGAGTTTGGCAGACATCAAGAACAGCCTGCAGCCTAAGATTTATACAGAAATGATGACCATTCGACTGGCAGAGAACAGCAGCCATCCTATGGTGGCAGCGATTCCGGATAATCTAGCTGATGAACTTAAGGGATTGAGACAAGAAATTGATAGTCTTAAGCAGCAGCTGGCTAATGGCAATGGAAAACCTGCAGCAGCTGTCAAAACTTCGGATATTCGACCACAGAAATCTAAGGGCTACCGAGCAGACCGCAATAAGGTCAATGCTATCCTAGAAGAGGCTGTTGACAATCCTAGTCTGGCTCGCAGCAATCTGACTAAGCTGCAGAATGCTTGGGGTGAGATTATTGAAAGTCTGGCTGGAGCTGATAAGGCCTTGCTGGCAGGCTCGCAGCCAGTGGCAGCCAATGAAAGTCATGCCATCTTAGCTTTTGAGTCTAATTTTAACGCTGAGCAGACCATGAAGCGGGACAATCTCAATACCATGTTTGGCAATATCCTCAGCAATGCGGCAGGATTTTCACCAGAGATTTTGGCTATTTCCTTAGAAGAGTGGACCAAGATTCGGGCGGATTTTTCGGCTCGCAGCCGCAATGGCAAGGCAGAGGTTGAAGAAAAAGAAGAGGAAAGCCTGATTCCCGAGGGATTTGACTTTTTAGCAGAAAAAATTACCATTCAAGAGGATTAAAAAAGATTTTTCTAGGCTTTCGTGTTATAATAAAACTATGAACAGACGACAATTTATTGTGATGGCTGTTTTCACAGCCTTAGAAACCTATTTTTTCAATGAATCCATCATGGCGGGGCACTATTTTATGGCTGCTTTCTGGGCAGTTTTGGTGTTGCGCAATCTGCAGATTTCCTATGTCATGGGGCGGATTGTGGATGAAATCGATAAACATTTAGGACCGAAATAATGAAAACAGGACTGAGCTATGTGACTCAGTCCTTTTGAAATGAAATTTTTGATTACCAACTGGTCAACGAGACTTCGCCGCTGTTGAGCCAGATTTCCTGACCATCTGTCAGCTGGACCAAAAGTTGCCCGCTGTCTGAGATATCCTTGGCCAAACCTTGGTAGTTTGCGCCTTTTTGGCTAAAGGTCACTTGTCGTCCTAGCACCAAGGAGCGCTGCTTGTAGAGATAGATGAGCTCTTCTGGGTCACTTTCGTAGAAGCATTTCCAAATCTCGGCAATGAGCTCATTGCGACTGATAGCTGGCTTCTCTTCAAAGAGGGAGCCGGCTTTTTCTTTGATGTCGGCTGGAAAGTCTGTTATGAAAAAATTAAAGCCAACACCGATGATAACATCGGTGACAAGTCCTGTCTCGATAGAAGTTGTAGCCTCGGTCAGGATGCCGGAAATTTTCTTGTTTCGATAGTAAATGTCATTGACCCACTTGATATCAACCTCTATAAGGGTTAGATTTTTTACTGCCTTGTAGATAGCTCCCGCAGTCAAGATAGTATAGGATGGGAGCTGGTCGAAGGGGAGGTTGGGCTTGAGGTGGAGAGACATGTAAAAGCCGCCTTGACTGGGGCAGAAGAAGCTGCGCCCAAACCGGCCACGGCCTGCGGATTGAGCTGCAGCCAGATAGAGAGTGTTGGCCGGGCGTCCGGCCTCCATGCCAGCCTTGGCATCCATCTGAGTGGACTGGCAGTCAGTATTGAAGGAGACCTGAACAGGTGAGTGTGTCTCAATCCAATCAGGAATCAATAGGTCACCCGCTGTCAATCGATAGCCTCGGTTTTTGACGGATTCGATTTGGATGCCTTCTCTCTCCAATTTTTGAATGGCCTTCCAAATGGAAGTTCGTGAAATGCCCAATTCTTGGGCTATTTTTTCACCGTTGACATAGTCGTTAGCCTGACTGAGGATGTCAAAGATTTTTTCGTAGGTTTTCATAGGCGGTCTTTCTAGCTTAAAGGCTGCTTTCTCTTAGTGTCAGCTTAGTAGAGAGCTTGATCATATAGGGAATGGAGCTTTCGTCAGTTTTAATCATCTGATCCAGCATCTGCAGAGCTTGCTTGCCCATTTCCTCTGTAAATACTGTCACAGTACTGAGAGGCGGATAGACGTATTTGGCAATGGATGTATCATTAAAGGAAATAATCTGGACATCTTGGGGAACAGCTATTCCCGCTTCCTGAAGAGCACGGAGGGCACCGATTGCCAGAGCATCACTGGCTATGAAGAGTGCTTTGGGCATCCGTTCCTTTTGCTGGTCAATCAAATCTTTCATTAGCTGGTAGCCAGACTCTGAGGAGAACTTGCCTATCTTGACATAGGCCGGCTGATAGAGGTCTTTTTCACTAAGATAACGGCAGAAGCAGGACAAACGCGGATCGTCAAGACTTATCGTTCCGTCTGCTGTTTCTTCGCGTCCAGCAATCATGCCGATTTCTCGAATGCCCTGCTCAAGAAAATGGTCGAGAACATGAGTAACGGCATGCTCAAAGTCCGTTGTCACACAACTATGGCTGTGATTGAGCGTATCGCTGTCCACGAAAACCAAAGCAGGACTGTATTGCTCTAGCTCCTTGACTTGCTTGCTACTGAATTTTCCGATGGCAATGATGCCGTCAATCTGTTCTAGCTGGCTCAGAGAGTCGTTGTTGAAAATCCGCGCGATATCATAGCCCAGTTCCTGGGCTTTCTTTTCGATGCCTAGGCGGATGGAGTAGTAGTAAAGATCATCCAGCTCTTCCAGCTCGGTGTACCATTCAACGATGGCAATGCGATGGGTTTTAGGTGAAGTCTTTTTCTGCCTTTTGTTTTTTTTGTAGTTGAGCTGTTCAGCTATATCGAAAATCTTTTTACGCGTCTCATCGCTGACAGACATGGACTTGTCATAGTTCAAAACCCGCGAAACAGTTGCGGGAGAAACACCAGCTGTCTGGGCGATATCTTTGATAGTAGCCATTTGATTTGGTCCTTTTTAATTTACTGTCTACATAAATTATAACTCAAAAATTAGTAAATAACAAAGATATGTTTAGTAAAACTTAACTTTGTTCTCGAAATGAGCTTGGTGAAAAGCCAAAATATTTTTTAAAAGCCTTTGAAAAGTAAAGGGGATCTGAGAAACCGACAGAATAGGCGATAAATTGAACAGGCTCACGGGTGTTTTTGAGGAGTTGTTTAGCTCGATGCATTCGGACATATTCCAGATATTCTTTAGGTGAGCTTTGATGCTCCTCCTTGAAAATGGTTGTTAGATAGCTGCGATGAACGGACAATTTAATTGCCATATCTTGAATGCTGAGGTTAGGATTGGGATATTGAGTGTCAATTATCTGCTTGCAGGCTAGATAGAGTTGCTGGCTTGCAGATAGGGTATTTGCTTGGGGCTTATAGGCAACGCTGCCCAAGTGAAAGATGAGTTCATAAAGTTGGCCCATAATATGGAGTTGAGCTAGTTGGTTAGATTTGGTCTGCTCAGCGAAGTAAACTAAGTTCTCAACAATTTTCCCAATCCTATCTGTTTTTCGTTCCTGGTTAGCAAGTAGGTAGCAGTCTTCGGAAATCTGTGAGTGATTGAAGTAGTCATAAACCCTACCTCCAGTTATTCCCAGCCAGTAGTAGGACCAAGGTTCTTCTTTGTCTGCCTGATAAAAGGTAAGTTCATTTGGCTTGAGCAGAAAGAGATCTCCCGCTTTTAAATCGACAATTTTACCTTTGTAGTGAAATCTTCCTTTCCCCTTGGTAACGTAATGAAGCACATAGGTATCTCTAATTGCTGGTCCAAAAGAGTAGCTAGGTGCGCACTCTTCGTATCCGTAGAAGCTAAGTGCGAGATCAATTGTTCCGGTTTGGTATTCTGAAAAAACTAGCATATTTCACCTCCTACCTAACATTTTACCATATTTTCCTAACATAATTCTATTTTAGGAAGCGATTTCATAAGGTAAAATATTAGTAAATATGGAGGTTCAGAAATGGCTATCAAAATAGACAAACATCTATTCTACATCAATACAAAAAATTCCAGTCTTATCATTGAGGAAAGGGATGGCTACCTTTTGCTTAAACACTTAGGCAGAAAAATCGAATCCTATCATTTTTCCAATACAGTATTTGAGCGAGATCATGCTTTTTCTGGTAATCCGAGGTCGAATGAGCGGAGTTTTAGCTTAGATACCCAGCGGCAGGTTTTGGGGCAGCATGGTTTAGGAGACTTCCGGCAACCTTCTCTGCAAGTCCAACATGCTAATAATGAAGTAACAGATTTTCGGTTTGTTGAGAGTCAGCTGATTAAGGGAGGTTTGGAAGTTCCAGGACTGCCTAGCCCTCACAGTACAGAAGATGCAGAAACACTGGCCTTTATTTTAGAGGATAAAGTAGCTCACTTACGCCTCACTCTCTATTACACAGCTTTTGAGGATAGCAATACCATTGCAACCTTTACTAAGCTGGAAAATATCGGTAGAGAGACAGCAGTCATACATAAGAACTTGAGCTTAATGGCAGATTTGCCGGCAGGGACTTATGATGTGATTAGTTTACAGGGAGCTTATGCTAGGGAGAAAACAGTTCGTCGTCACAAGCTAGAACAGGGAATTTTCAAAATAGCTTCCAACCGAGGAGCTTCTGGTCACGCGCAGACTCCAAGCCTTATCCTTTGTGATAGTGAAACGACGGAAGAGGCTGGTCAAGTTTGGGCAATTCAGCTCCTTTATAGCGGAAACTTTGAAGCTTGGATTCAGCAAAATCAGTTGAATGAAGTTCGGTTAGGTATCGGTATCAATGAAGATAACTTTGCTTGGAAACTGGAAGCGGGACAGACTTTCTATAGTCCTGTTGCTCTGTTGAATTATTCGGCTCAGGGTTTGTCTGGTCTTAGTCATGAGAGCCAAGCTTTTGTTCAAGAGCATATCATTCCTAAAACTTTTGCGAAGCGAGAGCGGCCAATTTTAATCAATAACTGGGAAGCAACTTACTTTGATTTCAAAAAAGAGAAGTTGCTAGAGTTAGCAGATGAGGCACAGAAAGTTGGTATTGAGCTCTTTGTTCTCGATGATGGCTGGTTTGGCAACCGTTTTGATGACAATCGGGCTCTGGGCGACTGGTTTGTCAATGAAGATAAGCTAGGTGGCAGTTTGACAGAGCTCATAGCAGAAGTTCATAGCAGAGGATTGCAATTTGGTTTATGGGTTGAGCCAGAAATGATTTCCGTAGACAGTCAGCTGTATCGGGCACATCCAGACTGGGCTATTCAAGTACCTGATCGGGATCATACTTACTCTCGCAATCAACTCGTATTGGATTATGCTAATCCAGATGTGGTAGCATATATCAAAGAAACACTGGATCAGTTGTTAAGTCAGCATGATATTGACTACATAAAATGGGATATGAATCGTAATATTACCAATCTTGGGAATGGCATTGACTATCTGGCGACCAAAATGCAGTCGCATAAGTATATCTTGGGGCTTTATGAAATTGTAAAATATTTAACAGAGAAATATGAGAATATTTTATTTGAGTCCTGCTCAGGTGGTGGTGGACGAAATGATCTTGGTATGATGCGGTATTTCCCTCAAGTCTGGGCTAGTGATAATACCGATGCCATAGCTCGTTTGCCAATCCAATATGGGTCTTCTTATCTTTATCCGACTATTTCAATGGGTGCCCATGTGTCGGCAGTGCCTAATCATCAGATGGGACGGATTACTCCGTTGGCAACTCGTGGTCATGTAGCTATGATGGGAAATCTGGGGTATGAGCTTGATTTGACTAGTCTATCAGATGAAGAGAAAGTTGCGATTGCTGACCAGGTGAAGTTGTATAAAGAATTACGGCCAGTGGTCCAGCTAGGGCGTCAGTATAGGCTAATCAATCCAGATGTTGGCTCCAATGAAGCAGCAGTTCAATTTAACTATGAAGATCAAACGATTGTAACCTACGTCCGAGTTTTATCAGTTGTGGAAACGATGGAAACAACCTTGAAACTAAAAGACTTAGAGGAAGAAGGGCTTTATGAGCTGCAAGGAAATGGCGCAGTTTACTCTGGTGCAGAACTCATGTATGCTGGTATCACTATGAATCTTCCGCAAGGAGATTATCTTAGCAGACAGTTGCATTTTATTAAAAAATAAGGAGGCTAGACCATGAAATGGTATAAAAAGATGAGCTTAGCTGCTATTACAGGACTGTCCCTTTTGGGACTGTCAGCTTGCAGCAGCCAAGGGGAGTCGACAGATGGTAAGGTAACGATTGAGTATTTCAATCAGAAGGGTGAAATGGTTGATACCCTTCGTGAGATTGCCAAAGACTTCGAAAAAGAAAATCCGAATGTGCATGTGAAAGTGGTAAACGTCCCTAATGCTGGGGAAGTACTCAAAACGCGCGTTCTGGCTGGAGATGTTCCTGATGTTGTCAATATCTATCCCCAGTCTATTGAATTGCAAGAATGGGCTAAAGCTGGGTACTTTGAAGATTTATCTAATAAAGATTATCTCAAGCGAGTTAAGAATCATTACGCAGATAAATATGCGATTGACGGGAAAATTTACAATATTCCTTATACTGCTAATGCTTATGGTATCTATTACAACAAAGATAAATTTAAAGAACTGGGATTGAAAGTTCCAGAGACTTGGGAGGAATTTGAAGAATTAGTTGATACGATTATAGCAAAAGGGGAAACGCCTTTTGCTATTGCAGGAGCAGATACTTGGACCTTGAATGGTTATCATCAGTTAGCTCTTGCCACTGCAACAGGTGGCGGTAAGGAAGCGAATGATTACCTACGTTTTTCCAAGCCAAATGCCATTAAGTCTTCAGATTCAGTGCTTAAAGATGATTTCAGGCTGTTAGATTTATTCCGCAAAAAGGGTGCCATGCAAACCAACTGGCAGGGAGCAGGCTATACTGATGTTGTCGGTGCTTTCGCTAGAGGCGATGCCCTGATGACTCCAAATGGCTCTTGGGCTATCACAGCAATCAATGCGCAAGATCCTAAGTTTAATGTTGGAACTTTCCCTTTCCCTGGAAAGCAAAAAGGACAAAGCTTGACCATTGGAGCAGGAGACCTAGCTTGGTCTATCTCGTCAAGTAGTAAGCACAAGAAAGAAGCCAATGCTTTTGTTGAATATATGTCACGTCCAGAAGTTATGCAGAAATATTATGATGTGGACGGCTCACCAACAGCTATTGAAGGTGTCAAGGAAGCTGGGTCAGATGCACCGCTAGCCGGTCTTGCTGAACTGGCATTTACAGACCGACACCTCGTTTGGCTAGCTCAAGACTGGACCAGTGAAAGTGATTTTTATACCTTGACTGGAAATTATATTACAACTGGAGACAAAGAGGATATGGCGAAAGCACTAAATGCCTTCTTCAATCCGATGAAAGCAGACGTAGAGTAGGAGTAGATCTACTATGAAAAAATTGATTGAGAAATATTGGGGCTGGCTCTTTGTCCTTGTTCCCCTTGTACTACAGGCTGTATTCTTCTATGTGCCCATGTTTCAAGGTGCCTTCTACAGCCTGACAAACTGGACTGGTTTGACCTATAATTATAAGTTTGTTGGACTCAATAACTTTATGCTTCTCATGAGCGATCCTAAGTTTATGAACGCGATAGGCTTTACATTTATCATTACTATCTGTATGGTGGTTGGTGAGATTATGCTGGGAATCTGGATAGCACGAGCTCTCAACTCGAAGATAAAGGGAAAGACTTTCTTTCGAGCTTGGTTTTTCTTCCCTGCTGTTCTGTCTGGATTGACTGTGGCTCTTATCTTTAAGCAACTTTTCAACTACGGATTGCCAGCTATAGGGAATGCTTTAGGAATTGAATTTCTTAAAACTAGCCTTCTAGGAACGAATGGCGGTGCAATCTTTGCAGCAATCTTCGTCTTGCTTTGGCAAGGGGTAGCCATGCCTATTATCATCTTCCTAGCTGGTCTTCAGTCTATCCCGACTGAGATTACAGAAGCAGCTCGAATTGATGGAGCTAGCAGCAAACAAATCTTTTGGAAGGTGGAACTTCCTTATCTCCTACCAAGCGTTTCCATGGTCTTTATCTTGGCTCTAAAAGGTGGTTTGACAGCATTTGACCAGGTCTTTGCCATGACAGGCGGCGGTCCGAATAATGCGACCACCTCTCTAGGACTTCTGGTATACAACTATGCTTTTAAGAGCAATCAATTTGGTTATGCCAATGCCATTGCTGTTATCTTGTTTCTCTTTATTGCGGTTATTTCTATTATCCAGTTGAGAGTATCTAAGAAATTTGAAATCTAAGAGGAGAAGCCCGATGAAAAATGCAGAAAGAAAAGCTAATTTTGGTAAATATATCTTGCTAACACTGGGGTCTATTATCATTTTAATTCCACTCTTAGCAACGATATTCAGTTCCTTTAAGTCTACCAAAGACATCGTTAATAATTTTTTCGGATTTCCGACTCAACCGACCTTAGAAAATTTTCAACGCCTTTTGGCCGATGGTATCGGAGGCTACTATTGGAATTCGATTGTAATCACAGTTCTATCTTTGGCTGTTGTCATGATTTTTATTCCCATGGCTGCTTACTCTATCGCTCGTAATATGTCTAAGAGAAAAGCTTTTGGTATTATGTATACTCTCTTGATTTTAGGGATTTTCGTTCCTTTTCAAGTTATCATGATTCCTATTACAGTTATGATGAGTAAGCTTGGACTAGCCAACACTTGGGGATTAATTATCCTCTATCTGGCTTACGCTGTTCCACAGACTCTCTTTCTCTATGTAGGCTACATTAAGATTTCCATTCCAGACAGTCTGGATGAAGCAGCAGAAATTGACGGTGCTGGAAAGTTTACTACTTATTTCAAGATTATCTTTCCTATGATGAAACCCATGCATGCTACAACCATGATTATCAATGCCCTCTGGTTCTGGAATGACTTCATGCTTCCTCTCTTGGTACTGAATAAAGACTCCAAGATGTGGACTCTGCCACTCTTCCAATATAACTACACAGGTCAATACTTTAATGATTATGGACCGAGCTTTGCTTCTTATGTTGTTGGGATTATCACCATTACTATCGTTTATCTTATCTTCCAGCGCAACATTATTGCTGGAATGAGCAACGGAGCAGTGAAGTAAGCTCAAGATACAAAGACTGTAAAAAGCTCACAGTGCACACAAAGGCAACCACATCCATAAACTACTGAATTAGTAACGGCTGTAGAAAAATAGGGAATCCGAAAAAAAGCTTCAGCTTCTTGGAAGATTCATCTTTCGCACAAAGCTTAGGGCATGTCCTATTAGGCGTACTGGAGTGGAAACCGAGCTAAGGGATAGAAAACCTAAAACCGCTAGGAAAGGATTTAGAAGACAAGATTTTAGAGGAGAAGACTATGGCTATTCAAAATAAGACCATGCTGATTACTTACTCAGACAGTCTGGGGGAGAATTTAAAAGATTTATATGACAATTTAGAAAAGCATTTTGGTGATGCAGTTGGAGGAGTGCATTTGCTTCCTTTCTTCCCATCAACTGGTGACCGGGGATTCGCCCCAGTAGACTATGAAGAGGTTGATTCAGCCTTTGGTGACTGGGAGGATGTAGAAAAGCTGGGCGAGAAATATTATCTCATGTTTGACTTTATGATTAACCACATCTCACGCCAGTCCAAGTATTATAAGGATTTTCAGGAAAAGAAGGATCAGAGTGAGTATCGTGACCTCTTTCTCAGCTGGGATAAGTTTTGGCCAGAAAATCGTCCGACGCAAGCTGATGTTGATTTGATATATAAGCGTAAGGATCGGGCGCCTAAGCAAGAAATCGTCTTTGCAGATGGAAGCACCGAGTATCTGTGGAACACCTTTGGTGAAGAGCAGATTGATCTAGATGTTCGCAGTCAGGTAACTAATGATTTCATCAAGAAAACATTGCGTCAACTGTCAGAGCATGGCTGTGATCTGATTCGTTTAGATGCATTTGCCTATGCGATCAAAAAATTAGATACCAATGATTTCTTTGTTGAGCCAGAAATCTGGGATTTATTAGAAAAAGTCCAGCAGCAAGCGGCTGAGTTTGGGACGGATATTTTACCAGAAATTCATGAGCATTATTCTATCCAGTTCAAGATTGCAGAGCATGGCTACTTTGTCTATGATTTTGCACTGCCGATGGTAATTCTTTATTCTCTATACAGTGGTAAAGCTGAACGTCTAGTCAAGTGGCTGGAAATGAGTCCTATGAAGCAATTCACAACACTGGATACTCACGATGGTATTGGGGTTGTTGATGTTAAGGATATTCTGACTGATAAAGAAATTGACTTTGCAACCAATGAACTATATAAGGTTGGAGCCAATGTCAAGCGTAAGTATTCCTCAGCTGAGTACAATAATCTGGACATTTACCAGATTAACTCGACTTACTACTCAGCTTTGGGAGATGACGACAAGAAGTACTTCATTAGCCGTCTGATTCAGGCTTTTGCTCCAGGGATTCCACAGGTCTATTATGTTGGTTTCTTAGCTGGGAAAAATGACCTTGAATTGCTAGAAAATACTAAGGAAGGCCGCAATATCAACCGTCATTATTACAGTAATGAGGAGATTGCTGAAGAAGTCAAGCGTCCAGTTGTGCAAGCCTTGCTCAAGCTTTTCAGTTACCGGAACCAGTCTGCTGCCTTTGACCTAGATGGCACTATTGAAGTGAATCTATTGGATGAAAATAGCCTCCGGATTGTCCGTAGCAATGCAGATAAATCAGTCACTGCTCAAGTAGTTATCAACCTCAAAGAATTGACATATAGCGCTAGTGAAAATGGCCAAGCTATCACTTTTGAATAGAGATAAGAAAAGAGAAGAAGAATGGTAGAATTAAATCTGAAAAAAATCTATAAAAAATATCCCAACAGCGACCACTACTCAGTGGAAGACTTCAATCTAGATATCAAGGACAAGGAATTTATCGTTTTTGTTGGTCCGTCTGGTTGCGGAAAATCAACTACGCTGCGTATGATTGCGGGTCTTGAGGACATCACCGAAGGAACTGCCTCTATTGACGGTACAGTGGTCAATGATGTGGCGCCAAAAGACCGTGATATCGCTATGGTCTTCCAGAACTATGCCCTTTATCCGCACATGACTGTCTACGATAACATGGCCTTTGGTCTCAAGCTGCGCAAGTACAGCAAGGAAGATATTGACAAACGTGTCAACGAAGCAGCAGAAATCCTAGGCTTGAAGGAATTCTTGCAACGCAAGCCAGCTGATTTGTCTGGTGGTCAGCGTCAGCGGGTAGCAATGGGACGCGCTATCGTTCGGGATGCAAAGGTTTTCCTTATGGATGAGCCTCTGTCTAACTTGGATGCTAAGCTGCGTGTTTCTATGCGGGCGGAGATTGCCAAGATTCACCGTCGTATCGGAGCAACAACTATTTATGTTACCCACGACCAGACTGAAGCTATGACCTTGGCGGATCGTATCGTTATCATGTCAGCGACCAAAAATCCTGCTGGAACTGGAACGATTGGACGAGTGGAGCAGATTGGTACGCCTCAGGAAGTCTATAAACATCCGGCAAATAAGTTTGTTGCTGGCTTCATTGGCAGCCCAGCTATGAACTTCTTTGAAGTGACACTGGAAGATGGCCGTCTTGTCGGACCAAACAGAGACTTCAGTCTCCAAGTCCCAGAGGGCAATCTTAAGGGGTTGCGGGAGAAGGGCTATGAAGGCAATAAGTTAATTTTTGGTATTCGTCCGGAAGATATCAACATGGAACCAGCCTTTCTGGAAACCTTCCCTGAGTCGGTTCTAACTGCGAAGATTTCTGTTTCTGAGTTGCTTGGAGCGGAGTCTCACCTATACTGTGCGGTTGGTGGCAGTGAGTTTGTTGCCAAAGTTGATGCACGTGATCATATGAATACGGGAAGCAGTATTAAACTTGGCTTCGACCTAAACAAGGCGCATTACTTTGATGCTGAGACGGAAGACAATATTTTCTAATCTATTGCTCCTTATAAAATAATCCAGACAGATTACTGTTTGGATTTTTACAAAAAATCTATCTATAAAATTAGTAAAATTTTACTAAATTTATTGAAATTTTACTCGAAAATAGTTATAATAAAGATAAGAAAACGATTACAATATCGATCATTCATTTTAAAGGAGTTTAGCTTATGTCAAATCTAATTTCAGCGGAGCAAGTCCGAGCAGATTTTGCCAAGGTTTTTGGAGTAGAAGCGGATCACACATTCTTTTCACCTGGTCGGATCAATCTGATTGGTGAGCATACGGACTATAACGGCGGCCATGTCTTTCCTGCAGCAATTTCCCTAGGAACTTATGGAGCGGCTTGCAAGCGGGACGACCAGCTCTTGCGATTCTTCTCAGGGAATTTTGAAGAAAAAGGGATTATTGAAGTGCCACTGGAAAACCTGCACTTTGAGCCTGAGCATAACTGGACCAACTATCCAAAAGGAGTTCTTCATTTTCTGCAGGAGGAGGGTCATAAGATTGACCGAGGGATGGATATCTATGTTTATGGAAATATTCCCAACGGATCGGGCTTGTCTTCTTCTGCATCTCTAGAGCTTTTGACGGGTGTCATTGCTGAGAAACTCTTTGATTTGCAGTTGGAACGTTTGGATCTAGTGAAAATCGGTAAATTAACTGAGAATGAATTTATTGGGGTTAATTCTGGCATTATGGACCAGTTTGCTATCGGAATGGGTGCTGACCAGCGAGCTATTTACCTTGACACCAATACTCTTGAATATGACTTGGTGCCGCTTGATCTCAAGGATAATGTCGTAGTAATTATGAATACCAATAAGCGTCGTGAGCTGGCTGACTCTAAGTACAATGAGCGTCGGGCGGAGTGTGAAAAAGCTGTTGAGGAACTTAACCGCAAGCTGTCTATCTCTACCTTGGGTGAGTTGGACGAGTGGTCCTTTGACGAGTATAGCTATCTGATTGAGGACGAAAATCGTCTCAAACGGGCTCGCCATGCTGTTTTGGAAAATCAACGTACTTTGCAAGCACGGGCAGCTTTGCAGGCAGGCAATCTTGAAAAATTTGGCCGTCTCATGAATGCGTCCCATGTTTCATTGGAGCATGACTATGAAGTGACTGGTCTAGAGCTGGACACCTTGGTTCACACAGCCTGGGAGCAAGAAGGTGTTCTGGGGGCTCGTATGACCGGAGCGGGCTTCGGTGGCTGCGCCATTGCTTTAGTTGCTAAGGATGCGGTGGACACTTTCAAAGAAAATGTCGGCCACAAGTATCAAGAAGTCGTCGGCTATGCCCCTAGTTTTTACATTGCAGAAGTAGCTGGCGGAAGCCGAGTGCTAGACTAAATCACAGAAAAGGAACTTGGGTCTGGGACAAAAGTCCTAGCCTCTCAATTGTCTTTGGGTTGTCGAGCAAGACCAGTGGTTGAGTGGGCTCTATTACGCTGATTTCATCAGCTTTTACAGCCCTACTCAACTGTGCGGAGGTGGGACGACGAAATCGAATTCTAACGAATTACCGATTTCTGTCCCACTCTCTTTACTAGCAAGAGAAAGGAAAATCTATGTCCAAGAAGTTACTGGATGCTTTTGTATCTGCAGTGATTGACAATAGCACTTTTGAGGAAATGGACACTATCTATCTGAGCAATCGTGTCATGGCTTTAGTCGGAGAGGCAGTTGCAGAGCAGGAGACAGAGGCTGAGCAGATAATTGACCTGAAGGATGACTTGGTAGCTGTGGCTGTGAAGAATGGGAAGATTGGTGATACTCTGGCTGAGCAGGATGTACTGGGAGCTGAGCTCATGAACTTAATCACGCCTTCCCCTAGCCAGCTCAATCGGGACTTCTGGACGACTTATGCCTCTAATCCAGAGCAAGCTGTCGCTGATTTTTACCGGCTTAGTCAAAAGAATGGCTACATCAAGGTCAAGGCTATTGCTAAAAATATTGCTTTTAAAGCACCGACTGCCTATGGAGATTTGGAAATCACCATCAATCTCTCTAAGCCAGAAAAGGATCCCAAGGAGATTGCGGCAGCTAAAAAGGCCAAGAATAGCCATTATCCATCCTGTCAGCTCTGCATGGAAAATGAAGGCTACCAAGGCCGCTTGGACCACCCAGCTCGTGCTAACCATCGGATTATTCGATTTGATTTGTCTAGTCAGGAGTGGGGCTTCCAGTATTCGCCCTATGCCTACTTTAATGAGCATTGCATCTTTCTGCACAGCCAGCACCTTCCTATGGCTATCAGTCGGCTGACCTTTGAGCGCTTGCTAAACATCGTTGAGACCTTTCCAGGCTATTTCGCAGGCTCCAACGCCGACCTGCCTATTGTCGGCGGCTCTATCCTGACCCACGACCACTATCAGGGCGGACGTCATACTTTCCCTATGGAAATAGCAGAGCTGGATTGCAGCTTTACTTTTATCGGATTTGAAGAGGTGGAAGCAGGCATTGTCAAGTGGCCCATGTCAGTCATTCGTCTGAGGTCTGAGAAGAAGGAACAGTTAATCAAGTTGGCTGACAAGCTCTTGCAAGCTTGGCGGACTTATTCTGACCCGAGTGTGCAGGTCTTGGCAGAGTCTGAGGGTGAACCGCACCATACCATTACACCGATTGCCCGCAGAAAAGATGGATCTTTTGAGCTAGACTTGGTCTTGCGGGACAATCAAACTTCCCCAGAACATCCTGATGGCATTTATCATCCTCATAGGGATGTGCAGCACATTAAGAAAGAAAATATCGGTCTGATTGAGGTGATGGGGCTGGCTATTCTACCACCTCGGCTCAAGGAAGAGCTCAAACAAGTTAAACTTTTCCTTATGGGAGAAGATTGTCAGGTTGCTGCCTATCATCAGGAGTGGGCCAATCAACTCAAAGGCCAGAATCCAGATGTTACCGCTGAGACAGTGGATGAAGTAGTTCAGGAATCGGTTGGACAGATTTTCAGCCGAGTACTGGAAGATGCGGGAGTTTACAAGCGAACTGAGGAGGGTCAGGCGGCTTTCATGCGCTTCGTCCAATCCGTGCATCCAGCCCTAGGAAATGTGTTATAATGAATCTAGCGTAACAGGGAAAGGAAGTTTTATGGCAATTTTAGTATTAGGCGGAGCTGGCTATATCGGCTCGCACATGGTAGACCGTTTGGTAGCAGCAGGCAAGGAAGAGGTAGTCGTCGTTGATAATTTGGTGACTGGTCATCGGGCAGCAGTTCATCTGCAAGCAGTCTTTTATGAGGGTGATTTAGCTGATAAGGACTTTATGCGTGATGTCTTTGCCAAACATCCATCCATCGATGCAGTCATTCACTTTGCTGCTTTTTCACTGGTGGCAGAGTCTATGGTGGATCCGCTCAAGTATTTTGACAATAACACAGCTGGCATGGTTTCTCTCTTGGAGGTCATGCAGGAATGCGGTGTTAAAAATATTGTCTTTTCTTCGACAGCGGCGACTTATGGCATTCCTGAGGAAGTTCCGATTCTGGAAACGACTCCGCAAAAGCCTATCAATCCTTATGGTGAGAGCAAACTCATGATGGAGACCATTATGAGCTGGGCAGACCAGGCCTATGGCATCAAGTTTGTAGCCCTGCGTTATTTCAATGTGGCCGGTGCCAAACCTGACGGTTCAATCGGTGAGGATCACGGTCCTGAAACCCATCTCCTGCCCATTGTGCTTCAGGTGGCTCAGGGCAAACGTGAGAAGATTGCCGTCTTTGGCGATGATTACGATACTCCGGACGGGACCAATGTCCGCGATTATGTCCATCCTTTCGACTTGGCTGACGCCCATATTTTGGCTGTCGAGCACCTGCGTGCTGGTCAACCATCTGATGCCTTTAACCTTGGCTCTTCGACTGGTTTTTCCAATCTTCAGATTGTAGAAGCCGCCCGCAAGGTGACCGGCCATCCTATTCCTTTGGAAATAGCAGAGCGGCGCCCAGGGGATCCGGATACGCTGATTGCTTCCTCTGAGAAAGCAAGAAATGTTCTGGGCTGGCAGCCGAAATTTGACAATATCGAAACCATTATCGAAACCGCTTGGAAATGGCATTCCAGTCATCCAAATGGATATGATGACAGAGGATAAACTGACAAACCAGCTAGAAAAGCTGGTTTTTTACTTTGAATTATAAAACGCTTGTTTACAAATTTTTAAAAGCCTCTTGTAATAAAAGGAAGATTAATTGACATATTATTTGTAATCTTGTTTAGTTGCTACTAATTCTTAGTATATCTTGAAAAATCATGGCAGCTACAGATACAAGGAGAAATAAGAATGTAAAATAGCGAATTTTTTGAACCACTATCAGATGAGACAGATGTTGACAGTTTGTTGTGTAAGGGCTTTAGTGACTTATGATATAATGAAGTCATAAAAGTTTGAGAAGTCTCTTAATCTTTTCAAGCTGATTTTCATAAAGAGAATAGGAAATAAGTATGCAATCGATTCTTGCCTTATATATCACCCTGATGCCGGTCATTCTGGCTGGAGTTCTGAATATGATCTTTTGCAAGTCTTCACTGTTAGAGGCGGCTTATCGACCAATGGATGCTGGGTTGATTTTAAAGGATGGGAAGAGGCTTTTTGGGGCTAACAAGACCTGGAAAGGTTTCTTGGGCATGATTGTCTGGGGAGCTTTGGCGCAGATCCTTTGGGGATTGCTCTTAAAGGGTATTCCCACCCTAGAGAAGCTGCACTTGGTCTATGCCTTCTACGAAAATACCGTGCTATTTAATCTGATGCTTGGGGCTCTTTTGGGGCTGGCTTATGTTTTGTTTGAGCTGCCTAATAGCTTCATCAAGCGCCGGTTGGAAATAAGAGAGGGCAAGACGGCGGAGAATGGCTGGAAATGGACCTTTATCTGGATAGACCAGATTGATTCCTTGATTGGCTGTATCATTTTCTTGCTTTTCTATATTCCTCTGTCCTGGAAGCAGATGCTGGGCATTATAATCCTGGGGGCAGGCACGCATCTAGGAGTCAATCGTCTGCTCTACTGGGCTAAACTTAGAAAAAATCGTATGTGAGGTGGGAGCTTTTGATGAAAGAACTATGGCTGGAAAAAGAGCCTTCGGCCGTCTATGGCGGTAAAATCAATCAGTTAATCAACCTCTGTCAGCTGGGGCTTTCGGTGCCTAGGGCTCTAATATTGCCGGCAGACCAAGTCATGGCTTGGCTAAAAGTAGCTCTGCCAGAATACTCAAAACAGGGACTTAAAGAATTAATCGAACTGGGCAAGGAGGAAATTGCGGAGCGTTTGCAGCAATATCCCTTGGATCCAGCTTGGCTACAGGAGTTAGTAGCTTTTTGTCAGGAAAATCAAGCTTATATCGTTCGCAGCAGTGCCCTTTTAGAAGATGGACAGACCATGTCATTTGCCGGTCAATATGACTCGATTGGCAACTGCCGGACACTGTCAGAAATTGAGCAGGGCATTCGTTCTTGTCTGCTTTCCCTCTTTAATCCAGAAGCATTGGCCTACTGGCAGCGTCATGGGCTTGCTGAGCAGGATTTTGCTATGGCAGTGCTGATTCAGGAGCAGATAGAGTCTGACTTTAGCGGTGTCTGCTTTTCCCTAGACGTGGCGACCAATCAGGACCAGACCATGCTTCTTGAGTATGTAAAAGGCTCAGCTGAGAGCTTGGTTAGCGGTCAAGTCAATCCTGAGCAGCTGACTCTTTCTTGGTACAAGCCGGACTGGAGCAAGTTTGAAAAAGTTGAAATCCCTCTGGCAGTCTTGCAGAAACTGCACGCGCAGGTTTTGGAGATTGTGGCGTATTTTGGTCGGCCGATGGATATTGAGTGGTGTGCTGTCCAAGAGCAAATCTATCTGCTGCAGGCTCGGCCCATCACGACAGTACCAACTAAAATCGACAGTGGTCGCTGGACGACGGCGAATTTTCGGGATGGAGGAGTGGCGGCCCAGCCCTGTCCCAACCTGATGTGGAGCCTTTACTGCCATTCTTGGCAAGAGGCACTCTCTAGCTTTTTGCTGGCAATTGGCCTAGAGCCTGAAGGTGTGATGCCTCCGCTGATGCGTCTTCATTATGCTCGGCCTTTCTGGAACTTAGGCGTAGTCAAGCAAGGCATGGAGCAGATTCCGGGTTATATTGAGCGAGACTTTGATGATGAGCTGGGAGTCAATAAAGACTACCAAGGTCAAGGTTTTACCAGCAAATTAAGTCCAGCCCTGCTCTTGAATTTCCTGCGGGTAGCCTTGAAAACGCAAAAAGTAACTAAGAATTTTCTGCATCAGGCACCAGACAAGCTGCAAGACCTGCGCCAGCAATTTACCCGCCTGAATCAAGAAATCCAAGAACTGAACGACCAAAGCCTGCTGCATCAGGTCGAGAGTCTTTGGCAGTTAGTGCTAAATCAGGCTTATTTAGACAGTGAGGGAACTTATTTTTGGCAGGCCTACATCAATACGGTCCAGCTGTCTATGAAAAAGACCAGTCTGCTCAAATGGCTGTCTGTAGATGAGTTTTTCCAGTTGATTGCTAAGTTGGGAAATGTTTCACACACCAAGCCTTTAACTCGAATGCTGGAAGTTGCGGATCTTATTCTAGCAGATGAAAAGCTGACAGACGACTGGTTGAAGCTATCGGTGGAAGAATTGCAGGAACTGACTGCACAATATCCTGAGCGAGCTGATTTCATCAAGATTCAGGATTTCCAAAAGGATTTTGGCTATCACTCGGATCGGGAGCTGGACTTGCGAGTAGCTAGTTACGAAGAAGATGCTCATCAGGTTATGATAGCAGTCCAGCAATTGGTTGTTGATTCAGCTTACTACCAGGCGGCCAAAGCTTCGCTCAGTCCTGTCTCAGAGCCTGAGCTGGATTTGGCTCATCTATCTCGAGCCAAGCAGAAAAAGATAGAAAAAATCAGCGAAGACTTGCGGAACTTGCTTTGGTGGCGGGAGGAGTTCAAGGATATTTCCACGCGCTATTACCACCTCATTCGCCAGATTAGCCTCAAACTCGGCCGAGCCTATGAAAAGCGAGGCTTTCTGAAAAATGAACAAGATATTTTTTACATTAAGAAAGAAAGCCTGACTTCCTTTATGGAAGGGCAAATGACTGCTGACCAGCTCCAAGAAGAAGCAGCAGATAATCAGCACTATTGCCAGGCCTATCGGAATTTTGAGCCAGCGGGGGATTTGACCGACAAAGAGATTAGCCCGGAAGAGGTAGCCCATGATAGTCAGACTCTTCTGACAGGGATGCCAGCCAGCAGCGGTCAGGTGACCGGTCGGGTTCGAGTTCTCTTGGATTTGGCGGATATTGAGACAATTGAACCGGGAGAAATTCTTGTCACTCGCTATACAGATACGGGCTGGAGCTATGTTTTCGGTATTCTAGGAGGTCTTGTGACAGAGTATGGCGGGGTTCTCTGCCATGCCTCCATTGTCGCTCGGGAATGCGGGATTCCAGCTCTGGTCTGCGCTAAGAATGCAACTCAGCTGCTAGAAACTGGCATGCTGGTTACTTTAGATGGAAGAAGAGGAGAAATAAGAATTCATGAAGAAGAATGAACCTTTGTTTATCGGTGAATACGACAAATCTGTTATCCTGACCTATACGGGCGCTGCTTTTGCACTGTTGGCAGTCTATGCCATCATTCAGTCCCAGCTGCGGTTAGCTATGATGGCCTTTATCGTTAGCGGTATCTGTGACCTCTTTGATGGTGTGGTGGCGCGGCGGATGAAGCGGACTGAAAGTCAGAAGCGCTTCGGCATTGAAATTGATTCGCTCTGCGACATGATTAGCTTTGCGGCTCTCCCGGCTGTGCTCCTCATGATCCAGTTGCCCTTGGGAGGGGCCAATATCATCTTGGCTGTCCTCTATGTCTTAGCTGCGGTTACACGCTTGGCTCATTTTAATCGCTTGGCCAAGCATGATGAAGGATCTGGCTCTTATTTTATCGGCTTGCCAGTGACTTACAGCGCCCTCTTTTTCCCTCTGACCTATCTGGTATGTCAATGGTTGGCGCCTGGTTTCTTTGCTTGGGTGTGGTTGGGCTTGTCTCTTTTGCTGACCTTCCTATTTGTATACAACTGCCGAATTCCCAAGCCGAATAAGCTGGCCTATCTGGTCTTTGCGATTCTAGCTGTTGCAAGTCTGATTGGTCTGGGGGTTCTCCCGCATGGTTAAGGTCTATCAGAGAAAGACTGGCCAAGTAGTGGAACCGACAGAATACAAGGCGGGTCTGTTAGACAAGCTTTATGGTACTGCTTGGGGTCGCTTCTTATTGCCTATCTTGACCCGACCTAGCCTGTCTTATCTTCTGACTTTGAAAGACTACACTCCTTTATCTCGCAAGAAAATAGCAGCTTTTGTGGAAAGTTATCAGCTGGATCTGGCTGACTATGAAGATGGCCCCTATCCTAGCTTTGCGGCTTTTTTCCAGAGGAAAATCAAGCCAGAACTGCGTCCAATCTGTCCTGACAGTCAAGTGCTGGCAGTGGCGGATGCCAAGCTGGAGGCTTTTACCATCAGTCAGGACTTGCGGCTGATGATTAAGGGGCAGTCATACAGGCTAGCTGACCTACTGCTGGATGAAGAGTTGGTTCAGCTGTTTAGTGGCGGAACAGCGCTGGTTTATCGACTGGGAGTGGAAGACCTGCACCGCTATCTGGCAGCTGAATCCGGCAGAATTACCCAAAGACGAAAAATCAAGGGACGCCTGCATACGGTCAGACAGGTAGCCCAGAAGCGGCGCTTGATTTACAAGGAAAATAAAAGAGAATACTGTCTTTTAGATACCGAGCTAGGGCCAGTCTTGCAGATGGAAGTAGGGGCGCTCTTGGTCGGAAGAATTTACAATCACAATCAGGACCGTTTGGTCCGAGGACAGGAGAAGGGGTGCTTTGGTCTGGGCGGCTCAACCATTCTTGTCCTCTATCCGGCAGACACGATTCGCTTGGATCAGGATATCCTGACTTACTCAGACCTCGGAATAGAAACCCAGATTCAAATGGGTGAAAAGATTGGAGAAAAGCTATGTTTAAACGATTAGCTGTTTATTATAAGGAAATGTTCCCTTTGCTGCCGCGCTTTTTTGTGGCTGCCATCATGTTTTTTGAGATTTATTTTGTCCTCTTGCTCAATGACGGAGTGACCAAGTTTCACTTTGACCATCAGGAGTTGATTGGGATTTTTACGATTTTTGTCTTTCTGATGATTCTGCGGATTGCGGATGATTTCAAGGACTATGAGACCGACAGACGTCTCTTTCCTCATCGGGCTCTGCCATCTGGCCGGGTGAAAAAGAAGGACTTGGCTATTGCCCTCAGCTTTATCGTAGCTGTGTCTGTGATTCTCAATATTCTCTTTATGAACAATATTGGCTGGTTCCTCTTTCTCTATATCTACGGAACTCTCATGTCTTTCTGGTTCTTTAAGCGAGACAAAATTCAAAATTCCTTGCCTCTGGCTCTTGTGACCCATAATCCGGTCATGATGATTTTGAATCTCTATACTATCTCTTTTGTCTGCTACAAGTACAATCTGCCTCTCTTGTCCCTGCCGACCGTTTTGCTGGCCTTTACCATGTATTTCCCAAGTCTGATCTGGGAAGTCTGCCGCAAGATTCGGGCGCCAAAAGACGAGACCGAGTATGTGACCTATTCTATGCTTTTTGGCTACAAAAAAGCCACCCGCTTTATCGAGGTGGTGACTCTGCTGGATATCTTGACCAATTTCGCTCTTCTCTGGAATATTTCCCATGTCGGAGTGGTGGTCTTGGTGCTGAATGTCATCTGGATGACTGTCCAGTTTGAGCAGTTTATCAAGGATCCAACTCGCTTTAATATCCGGGAGCGGGTGGAGCGTTATACTTATATCACGGAGACAACCATGGTTCTGTCCGTTGCTGTCTATCTCTTGATGGGGGTACTTTGATGAAAAGAATCAAGCAGACAGGGCTTGATCAGGTCGGTGGCAAGGCCTATCATTTGCTGAAAATGCAGGCTGCTGGATTGCCGGTTCCTGACTTTGCAGTGTTTGCTTTTGACTTTTTTCAAAAATCTGCCAGCTCTGCTGACTTGGAGCGGATGGAAGCAGCCTATCGGTCTGGAGAGTTGGACTTGTCCCAGTTAAGTCAGCAACTGCAGGACTGGGCCAGAGAGCAGTATAGTCAAGAAGATCTAACAGCGGCAGAAAACTGGATTCATCAGGAGTTTTCTCAGAAAGACTGTCGCTTTGCAGTCCGCTCATCTGCAACCATTGAGGATGGGAAGGCTTCATCCTTTGCCGGTCAATTTGAGAGCCAGCTCAATGTGAAGCCAGAAGGGCTTAAAGAAGCTATCCAAGCTACTTTACTTTCTCTTTATCAGGAGTCGGCTCTTAGCTATCTATTTGAGCAAGGCCAGTCTTTGAAGCAAGCTCAGATGATTTGTCTTGTGCAGGTCATGCAGGAGGGAGACTTGTCTGGTATTTACTTCACGGCTAATCCCAAGGGTATTTTGAATGAGCATATCATTGTCATCGGTCGGGGCTTGGGCAATAAGGTTGTGGAGGATAAAATTCCTACAACCATGGTGACCCTCCATCCCAAGGACCAGCTCTTTTATACAGAGCAGACGAAGGACTCACCAGAATTATCACAGGAACAACTCGAGGAGTTACAAGCCTTGGCGAGTCAGGTGAGTCAGCTTTTCGGACCTTATATGGATATGGAGTTTACCTTCGCGAATGGCCAACTCTATCTCTTGCAGGCACGCCCTATTACCACCTTGCCAGAGGGACAGCGGATTATTCTGGACAACAGCAACATTGTCGAGAGTTATCCGGGCGTTTCCAGTCCTCTGACTATTAGTTTTATCCAAGAGGCTTATGCCAGCATTTTCCGAAGTCTGGCTCAACGCTTGGTTGGCAAGGATGCCCCTGAGTTGGCTGCCTATGAAGCTACTTTTCAAAATATGCTGCAGCCGGTCAATAGCCGAGTCTATTACCAGATTCAGAGCTGGTATCAGCTGCTGCAGCTTTTACCTTTTTCGAAGAAAATCATTCCAATCTGGCAGGATATGCTGGGAGTGCGAGAGACAGAGGTACCTCAGATGCCGGTGCACCTTTCTGCTTTCAAACGCCTGCAAATCATGCTCCGCATTATTCGAGAGTTTTGGACGTCCCCCAAGCAAATGCGGCAATTGGAAGAGCAGTTTGCCCAGATTCAGCGCGAATACGAAGCGAGCTTTTCTCCCGACGCAGATGCAGAGACCTTGATTGCCTTGGTAAGCAAGCTAAAAGAGGATATTCTGGCTCACTGGGACATTACGCTGGTCAATGACCTCTATGCCTTTGTCTATACTGGACTCCTGAAGAAGTCGCGTCGCGGCGGAGCTGTCCAGGCTGAGATTGCAGGAATTGAGCAGATTGAAAGTATGCGGCCGGCTTTGGCTCTGCAGGCTTTAACAGCTCAGCTGAAAGCGGAAGAAAATGCAGCGATTAGACAAGCCATGGCAAGTGAAAGTCCAGCAGTCTTTCTAAGTCTCCAGCATCCTTTGGTTCAAGAAATAGCCCATTTTATCCATGAATTTGGTGATCGGGCTCCGGAAGAGTTGAAGTTAGAAACTCCAACCTTTCGAACGCACCCAGAGCGTCTGCTCAAGCTCCTGCTGCAAATGTGCCAGCAAGAGGAGAAGAGGTTGGCTCCTCAGAAACTTGAAGAAGAGGTGCAAAAATCAGGCTGGTGGACAAATTTTCTTCGCAAGCGAGCCATGACTGGTGTTAAATATCGGGAAAGCTCCCGCTTAAACCGCACACGGATCTACGGCATGATGCGGCAGATTTTCAGAACATTGGGTCAGCAATTAGCCGAGCGAGGGTTGCTGGCTACGCCTGACGATGTTTTTTACCTGACAAAGGAAGAGCTGTTTGAGTTGACAATAAAGCCCAGAGATGTCAGTGGCTTGATAGCCGAGCGTCGAGAGAAGTTGGAGGCTGATAAGGAGCTGCCAACTTTTAGTCGCTATGTTTTTGCTGGACAGGCCTTTGAGAAATATCTGAAACCGCAAAACCGCACCAGCAGTCATAATACAGGTAATCAAGTCTTACAAGGGATTGGCTGCTCACCTGGCTGCGTTAAGTCCCAGGTTTTGGTCGTGGAAGATGTGCAGGAGATTGAGTTTGCTCAGGACCGGATTATCGTGACCAAGATGACCGATCCGGGCTGGGTCTATCTTCTGACCCAAGCCAAGGGTGTCATTGCCGAGCAGGGGTCTTTGCTCTCGCACACAGCTATTATTTCCCGAGAGTTAGGTATTCCTTCCATTGTCAATGTCAGAGGTGCTTGCAGCCAGCTGCAAAACGGTGATTGGATTGAGATGGATGGCCTTACTGGCAAGATTCGACTAATCAAGGAGGAAGACCATGCTGGAAATTAAACCAGTCAAACCTAATACTGTAGAGCTGGACGATTTTCTAGCCCTGCCCAAACAGATTTACCAGCCAGACCACCTCATGCAGTCGGAAGAGGAAGAGCTGGCTTTGATTGAGGGCAGTCACCCGCTGAGTTCTGACTTAGAAACCTATGCTTTTATTGGCTATGTGGACAGTCGGCCTTGTATTCGAGGGCTTCTGACCTTTTATTCAGATGATGAGGCTGCTTACTTGGGATTTTTTGAGTCGATCAATGTTCAACAGATTGCATCTGCTTTTATCAAGCATTTAGCAGGTTTTGCTCGCAGTCTCGGAGTGATTAAGATAATCGGTCCCGTACAGGCAAGCTTTTGGCTGGGTTATCGAATGCAGCTGACTGGAACACAGGAGCTCCCTTTTACTGGGGAACCTCATAATCCAGACTATTATCCTCAGCTGTGGAAGGCTGCTGGTTTTGAGCTCAAGGAGTGCTATCTGTCCAATTTTTATCCCAAGGTCAGCAATCAAATTCATCAGGACAAGCTGGCTCATCGCTTTGAGTCTTTTGAAGAAGCGGGATTCACTATTTGCTCTCCTAAGAAGCAGGAGTGGGGAAAAGCTTCGCTGCAGGTTTTTGAGCTCCTCAATCGCCTCTATCAAGATTTTCCGATTTATCGCTCAATTTCCAGTCAGCAGTTCAGTCAGATTTTTCAAAAATACCAGTATATTCTTGATTTTTCCATGGTTAAGCTGGCCTATAAGGAGGGAAAGCTAGCAGGTTTTCTGATTGCCATGCCGGACTACGGTTCTCTGGTTTATCAAAAACTGACTCCTCTCAACCTAGCTAAACTTTTTTGGATCAAGCGTTTTCCAAAACGTTATACGATTATGTATCTAGGGGTAGATGAGCAATTCTTGGGATTGGGCTCTGCCTTGGCCTATCCGATTTTTAAAGAAGCGCAGAAGCGTCAAGCCTCAGCTATTGGAGCCTTGATTCATCAAAAAACCGTCACGCGCCACTATGCGGCAGAACTGCAAGGAGACAAGCATGAGTATGGTCTCTTTGAATTGGATTTGAACTCCTGACTAACAAAATAAATCATATTTTAAAAAACAAATTTTCTAACCGAAGATTTGTTTTTTATTTTTTAGTAAAAATGAACATTATTTTATGGCTGTTCAAAAATATGATGATTTCAGCCTTCAAAGATATATTTTTAAGCAAAAGCATTGAATTTTTATAGGAAATTCTGTAAAATTTTAAGAGATTATTATATGGAGAAAAGGGAATTATTATGGAAAAAAGAATCACTGGTGATACGCTCCAGCGCTATTCTTTTAGAAAGTTATCAGTAGGATTGGTTTCTGCCACTATCGGAAGCTTCTTTTTGAGTACCGCAATAGGGGGAAATATAAACACGGTTGAGGCTGCAGAAGTCTCAGCAGGCAAAACCGTTCCAGTCCAGTATCACTACGT
This sequence comes from Streptococcus sanguinis, assembly GCF_900635155.1. Taxonomy (NCBI): domain Bacteria; kingdom Bacillati; phylum Bacillota; class Bacilli; order Lactobacillales; family Streptococcaceae; genus Streptococcus; species Streptococcus sanguinis. Next base: position 1,326,115 of record NZ_LR134002.1, on the reverse strand, counting down.
AGTAGAGTCTGAACTCACTGAAGCTGAGAAGAATGCTGTTGTTAAGGAGCTTCCAAAGTTTGTGGAAGAAAACTCTGATGCTTATTACCTGGTTTACCGTCCAAAGACCCAGGGGCTTTCGGCAAAAAGTTTGCCAAAGACAGGCTACTCAAGTCTGTGGGAAGCAACTTTTGCAGCTGCTGGGCTGACTTTAGCAGTCTTAGTAATTGCACGAGGTAGAAATGGTAAGCGATACCTGTCTTCTATTTTGCTGGTGACAGGTCTAGGCTCTATTCTCCTAGCTCCTTCTGTATTTGCAGTGACCAATATTGAATTAGCCGCCTACAATCAAAGGCTAAATTTGACAGTAGGAGATAAGCTGCCTGAACCTTTAGAGATTGCTGGTTTCGAATATGTCGGCTATCTTAAAAGCGGTGAACAGGGCAAGGCGAACGCAGCAGGAAGTCATCAGCTTCCTACGGCACAAAAGGACTTGTCAGCTGTCGAAGTCGATCAGCAGGCAGGTAAATCTGCTAGTCTTTCTGGGAATCAGGGTACTGCCAACAAGCCGGTATCTACTGAAATAGAGAAACTGACAGAGCAAGAAAAAGAGATTATTGCTGCCAAAGAGCGCGAATTTGCTCGGCTTTCTCTAGTCACTGAAGTACCAGAACTCGAATTCAAGAGCCAAGAAAGCAGCCAAACCCAAGTTCTGCCTTATCAAACAGAATACCAATATTCAAATGAGCTCGCAGAGGGACAATCTCAGATTGTTCGTGCAGGTGTTGCTGGTACACGTACTGTCGTCACTCGCAATTATATTGCTGGTAAAGAAATTGTAAAAAGCGAAGTGGTTTCAGAACAGGTAACTGCAGAGCCAGTTTCGGAAATTGTGTTGGTTGGAACTGCCGCAGTCAAATCTGTACCAAAAGAAGCGCCAGTTCAAGAAGTTCCTGAATTGACGACTTATGGTACGTCACCAGATACCGCACCCGTAAATGAAGTTCCCGAATTGACGACCTATGGAACGACGCCCGATACTGCGCCAGTCCAAGAAGTCCCAGAGTTAACAACCTATGGCACAACGCCCGATACTGCACCAGTGCAAGAGGTTCCTGAGCTAACGACGTATGGAACTACACCTGATGTAGCCCCGGTGCAAGAAGTTCCCGAATTAACGTCTTATGGAACGGCGCCAGATACAGCTCCAGTACAAGAAGTTCCCGAATTGACGACCTATGGCACAACGCCAGATACTGCACCGGTTCAAGAAGTGCCTGAGCTAACGACTTATGGCACTGCACCAGACACCGCTCCAGTACAAGAAGTTCCGGAACTAACAACTTACGGTACCGCACCAGATGAAGCACCCGTGTATCAAGCCCCAGAATTAGAGCTGACTGCAACGGATGAAACCCGAAGAGAAAAGATAGATTTTTCTGTCGAAGAACAGTATACTGATGAGATTCCAGAAGGCAGTCGCCAAGTTGTCACACTAGGTGTACAGGGTGAGCGGGCGATTACCACTCGTATCTATACCTCGAATGGCCAAGAGGTTGACCGCCAAGTTTTATCGGATGAAGAAATTCTTGCAGCAGTCACTCAAATTATTAAGGTCGGTACAAGTAAGTCAAGCCTGATTCCGGCTGACGCACCAAAGGTTGAAGAGCTACCAGAATACCCTCTGACTTACACCGACGAAACGCGTGTAGAGAAGGTTGCCTTTAATATTGAGGAACAATATACCGATGAATTGCCACAGGATGCCCGTCAAATTGCAACACCAGGTGTGCAAGGTGAGCGAACCATTAAGTCCCGCATATACAGTTCCAACGGTCAGGAAATTGATCGTCAAGAACTATCTAATGAAGAGACTCTAGCTCCAGTAACACAGGTTTTTAAGGTCGGTACGGCTAAGCCGAATATGGTTCCAAACGATGCACCGAAAGCAGAAGTTCTTCCAGAATACCCGCTGACTTACACGGACGAAACTAGAGTTGAAAAAATTAACTTCACCATTCGTGAAGAAGAGACAGACGAGCTAGTCCAAGGCGTCCGTCAAATCGCGACTCCAGGTGTTGAGGGCGAGCGAACCATCAAGACCCGCATATACAGTTCCAACGGTCAAGAAGTTGATCGCCAAGAGCTTTCTAATGAAGAAACTCTGGCTCCAGTAACGCAAGTTGTCAAAGTCGGTACTGCTAAGCCAACCCTGGTACCGAACGATGCGCCGAAAGCAGAAGTTCTTCCAGAATATCCGTTGACTTACACGGATGAAACGCGTGTTGAGAAAATTGCCTTTAACATTGAGGAACAATACACCGATGAATTGCCTCAGGATGCCCGTCAAATCGCAACTCCAGGTGTCCAAGGTGAACGGACCATCAAGACTCGTGTCTATAGCTCAAACGGTCAAGAAGTTGACCGTCAAGAGTTGTCCAATGAGGAAACTCTGGCTCCAGTAACACAAGTTGTCAAAGTCGGAACAGCTAAGCCACATCTGGTTCCAAACGATGCACCGAAAGCAGACGCTCTTCCAGAATACCCGTTGACTTATACAGATGAAACTCGGGTAGAGAAAATCAACTTTACCATTCGTGAAGAAGAGACGGACGAGTTGGTTCGCGATGCCCGTCAAATTGCGACTCCGGGAGTTCAAGGTGAGCGGACTATCAAGACCCGTGTCTATAGTTCTAACGGTCAAGAAGTTGACCGACAAGAATTGTCCAACGAGGAAACTCTAGCTCCAGTAACGCAAGTTGTCAAAGTCGGAACAGCTAAGCCACATCTGGTTCCAAACGATGCACCGAAAGCAGACGCTCTTCCAGAGTACCCGCTTACTTATACAGATGAAACGCGTGTTGAGAAAATCAACTTCACCATTCGTGAAGAAGAGACGGACGAATTGGTTCGCGATGCCCGTCAAATTGCGACCCCAGGTGTGCAAGGCGAGCGAACTATCAAGACTCGTGTCTATAGCTCAAACGGCCAAGAAATCGACCGTCAAGAGATCTCAAATGAGGAAACTCTAGCACCTGTTACTCAAGTTGTCAAAGTCGGTACGGCTAAACCAACCATGATATCGAGTGATGCTCCAAAAGCAGACGCTTTGCCAGAGTATCCACTGACCTACACGGACGAAACCCGCGTAGAGAAAATCAACTTCACGATTCGTGAAGAAGAGACGGATGAACTTGTACGAGATGCCCGTCAAATCGCCACTCCGGGTGTTGAAGGTGAGAGAACTATCAAGACCCGCGTCTACAGCTCTAACGGTCAAGAAATTGACCGCCAAGAACTTTCCAATGAGGAAACTCTCGCTCCAGTAACGCAAATTGTTAAAGTTGGTACAGCTAAGCCAACCATGGTACCGAACGATGCACCGAAAGCAGAGGCTCTTCCAGAATATCCGTTGACTTACACGGATGAAACTCGCGTAGAGAAAATCAACTTTACCATTCGTGAAGAAGAGACGGATGAACTTGTACGAGATGCCCGTCAAATCGCCACTCCGGGTGTTGAAGGTGAACGCACTATTAAGACTCGTATCTACAACTCCAATGGCCAAGAGATTGACCGTCAAGAGATCTCAAACGAAGAAACTCTAGCACCTGTTACTCAAGTTGTCAAAGTCGGTACCGCTAATCCAAATATGGTGCCGAACGAAGCACCAAAAGCAGCAGCCTTAGAAGAGTTCGATTTAATTCCACTGTACAATCTATTAGCGGAAGCGGATCAGATTAAAGCTCAAGCACGTTATTTCAACGATAGTCAGAGTCATCAATCTAGCTATGATACTGCTTTGACAGCAGGTCAAGCGATTCTGAGCCAATCACATGCTAGCCAAGCAGAAGTTAACCAGCTTGTTGAACAAATCAATCAAGCCAAGGCACAGTTAAGTGGCCTTGAGGTTGTCAAAACGGCTCTTCAAAATGAATACGATTTAAATCCAATTATCAAAGCAGCTCCAAAATATAAAAATGCTGATTCAGATAAGCAGACAGCTTATACTGACGAATTAGCCAAGGCAGAAGGAGTTCTGAACAATCAAACTGCCACACAAGTGCAGGTCAACCAAGCATTTGCTAGCCTGACAGCAGCCAAAGAAGCTCTAAATGGAGTACCTAAAGTCAAGCCAACAGTTTCCATTCTAAGTCTGACAGAAAATCCTGATGATAAGTCGGTTACAGTCCAATATAGACTGGAAGACCAGACCCAGTCCTTCCGTTCAGCGACTGCAGAATTGTATCAGGGAGATCAGCTTGTTCGCACTCTTCCAATTACCAATTTCGCAGGAAGTCTGAAGATTGGCGACTTAGACTACTACACAGGCTATACTTTGAAAACCAAGCTGACTTATGAACTGGATAATGGCAGCTTCACAGACCTTGAAACCAGCAGCCGCAATTTTGAATTGGAATACAAGAAGATTGCCTTCCGAGATATTGATTCGGTCGAGTTTTACAGAAAAGAAAACGACCAGTTTAAGCGCGTCGTGTCGATGAGCTCTATGCCTACGGATCTGTCTACCTACTTTGTCAAAGTCAAATCAAGTGAATCTAAGGAAATGCTCCTGCCGGTTCACAGCATAGCGGAAAGCCATAAGGATGGCAGGGATGTCTATAAGGTAACAGTCTCTCTGCCTGAGCTGGTTCAAGAAGGTGAGACAGGCTATAAGTCTGGCTATGACTTCTATATCAGCAAGGCAGTTGCTCCTAGTCAGCAAAATGTCTACACCAGCTTTGCTAGTTTGGTAGACGCTATGAAGCAAAATATGGCTGGCAACTATGTTCTGGGAGCAGATTTGGATGCTAGCGAGGTCAGTCTGGCTCCTGCGGATTATGTCTACCTCAAAGGGAACTTCACAGGCAGCCTGACTGGTAGTCATAATGGCAAGCAGTACGCTATTTATAATCTAGCCAAGCCTTTATTTGAAAACCTCAAGAGTGGTTCCTCTATTTCCAATCTGGACCTGAAAGAGGTCAATATTGTAGGTACTTATGACTCAGCTGCCCTGGCCCGCAATGCAGAAGGGGCTCGAATCACAGACGTTTCAGTCCAAGGTAGAGTAGAAGTGAAAGACAATGCTTCACAAGTGGCAGGTTTAGTCGTTGTTGCTAATGATACTCAAATCACTAACAGCTCCTTTACTGGAACTATCGTGTCAAATGATAAACAGGGCAAAGAATACAATGTCGGTGGTTTGGTTGCCAATCTTAAGGGAGGAAACTCCTTGATTAGCCAAAGCAGGGCAGATGTGACCATTCTAGCAGGCGCTAGAGCCAACAACCAACGCTTTGGCGGTTTAGTCGGCCGTTTAGAAAACAATGCCCGCATCAGCCGCTCTTATGTAGCTGGAAAGATTCAAAACTCTACTAAGAACGGTCAGATTGGTGGTGTGGTTGGTTCCAATTACTTCAATGGCTTGATTGATAATGTCATCAGCAACATCAGCGGTACAAATGTTTACAGTATTTCTGGTGATCAGGGATATGAAAACAACCGTATCACAGAAGCTTATGCCGTTGAAGGAAATAAAACACTGGAAAATGACAAGTTTGTCACTTCAACTCTGACTCTGGACCAGGCAGAAGAGAAGCTGGCTAGCTTAGACATTACAACCACGCTAGAAGACACGAATCTGAACCTTTATTCTGTCAACTATGCCCAGGAAAAGAATGCTCGAGAAGACCGTCTGATAGCTTATGCTAACATGGAAAAACTCCTTCCATTCTATAATAAGGAGACCATCGTTGCCTATGGAAATAAACTTCCAGAAAACCACAAGCTCAATAAAGAGTACTTGCTAGATGTTGTTCCGATGAAGGGCGATCAGATTATCACCGATATCAATAGCAATAAGACCGGGATTAACCGTCTGATGCTGCACTTTGAGGACAATACGGTTGATTACCTGGATCTGACCTATAAAGGAGATTTCAAATATAAGGCAATTTCAGAATATACTGTAAATGGCCTAGACCTCCTTTATACACCAGAAGCCTTTCTATCAGACTATAGCAGAGTTCTCAATCAAGTGCTGCCGGAGTTGAACAAGGTTGTCCTTGACTCACCGGCTATGCGAACTGTTTTAGGCGTAAATGCTGACACTTCTCTGGATGATCTCTATCTAGATACTGCCTTTGACCAAGTCAAGACCAAGCTGTCAGAAGAGCTGCGCAAGGTACTGGCTATGGACAAGTCTATCAATACGGAAGGCAATGTTGTAGCAGACTATATAGCTCAGCAAATTAAAGACAATAAAGAAGCCTTCTTACTTGGTCTGACCTATCTCAACCGTTGGTATAATATCAACTATGACAATATCAATGTCAAGGATTTGTCAGCATATAAATTTGACTTCTTTGGAAATCATAATGCTTCAACCTTAGATACCATCATTTCACTTGGTAAGTCAGGCATGAACAATCTTAAAGCTAAGAACAACTATATGGCTTATGATGCCTCACTTTCTGAAGCGACTGGTAAACGAGGACTCTTCAACTATCTGGAAGGCTATCGTCAGCTCTTCCTGCCGGACAAGAGCAATAATGAATGGCTCAAGACCAATACAAAAGCCTACATCGTTGAGGCTAAGTCAGATATAGCAGAAGCGAGACAGCTTCAGGATGCAGCCGAGGACAAGAATAAGTATTCTGTCGGCGTTTACGACAAGATTACTGCTGATAACTGGGAACACAAGGGCATGCTCTTGCCACTCTTGACCATGACTGAGAAGGGTGTCTATGCTATCTCCAATATGTCTACCATCTCCATGGGGGCTTATGACCGTTATCGCCTTGATGCCAATGGCAGGGTTCGGACAGATGCAGAGCTAGCTGAATTTGTTGAAGACCGAGTGAGAAAAACAGCTGAATACCAGCGTGATCACTATGACTTCTGGTATAAGATTCTAAGCGATGAAAGCAAGGACAAGCTCTTCCGTTCTGTTCTGGTTTACGATGGATTCTCATTGGTTGACAAGAATGGTCAAAAATATTGGGCTCCAGCTAATGACAAAAAATCACTAGCTATGCAGGAATTCTTTGGACCAGCTGGCAAGTGGTATCCAAGCAAGGGCTACAATGCCTATGCCACGGGAAGTGTAACCCACTTTGATGCAGCTAAATTGTTAGAAGACTATGGTAACTCTGTCTACACGCATGAGATGACCCATAATTCTGACGGTGGCATCTACTTTGAGGGCAATGGTCGCCGCGAAGGTCTGGGAGCTGAGCTCTATGCTCGCGGACTCCTGCAGTCCACTCCAAGTGCGGATGAGGCAACCATTACGCTCAATACCCTCTTCAAGGTCGACAAGGACTCTAAGACGCGCCTGCACACATATAACTTCAAGGAACGCGTTCAAAATGCAGAAGACCTGCAGCACTATGTCCATGGTATGTTTGACATGATTTACACGCTGGATTACCTAGAAGGTACTTCTATGCTCAAACAAAGTGATGATGCTAAGCTTCAGTGGTTCAGGAAGATGGAGAATTACTATATTACAGATAAGTATGGTAAGGAGACCCATGCTGGTAACCAGACGCGAAGCTTTACTGCTGAAGAAATCAAGCAGCTGAAGACCTTTAACTCCCTGATTGAAAATGATGTTATCACTCGTCGGGAGAACAAGGATAGTGGAAGATATGGCCGAAATGGCTACCTCAGTCTCAGCCTCTTCTCACCAATTTACTCAGCCTTGAGTAATCCAAATGGAGCGCCAGGTGATGTCATGTTCCGCCGTACGGCCTATGAGTTGCTGGCAGCCAAGGGTTACCATGAAGGATTTATCCCTTATGTTTCTGGTAAGTACTCTAAGGAAGCCTTTGATGAAGGTAAGAAAACTTGGGATGGATGGTCCGGAAGAGATGTAGGTCTCGTGACTGACCAGAAAGTCTTGGAAAATGTATTCAAGGGTGAATATGACTCCTGGGTAGCCTTCAAGAAAGCTATGTACCAAGAGCGGATTAATCAGCTGACCAAGCTTAAACCAATCACTATTGAGTACGAGCTTAAAAATCCAAGCAGTACCAAGAAAGTAACCATTCGCTCTTATGAAGAGATGCAGAAGCTGATGGACGAAGCAGTAGCAGAGGATGTACGCAACATTACCAATGCAACTAGCCGTGTTGATGCCAGCTGGGTCAACCTGCTCAAAAAGAAGATTTATAATGCTTATCTTCGTGAAACAGACGACTTCAGGCAATCAATCTTTAATAAGTAAGCAATAAGTTGTTTTCCGTATATATTTAAAAATACCTAGACTCTTTATAGTCTTGGTATTTTTTCTGCTATTTATTTCTAATAAAACAATAATAATCCATCCGAGTTTGATTAAAAAAATAATTTGTAACTTTTTTGTAATGAAAGTAGACAAAAAGCAGATAATTTCCACTAAAAAAAGTAGTTCACAAAGAGTCAATTATAATATTTTATGTTATAATTGATATGTATATGTCATATTTGCTTATCATATACAAACACATTCATTTTTAGTTTGGTAATAAATCTTGATTTAGAATCGACTGAAAATGAGGGGGTAGACAGATGATGGTGTGCCTGCCAGCATTTGTCGAAAATAAAATATAAAAAGAAGGAGGACCGCATTCAAGGTGAAACAAACTTATCATAAAGTGTCTCATGCTCTGATGACTTTGCTGCTTTTGGTATCAACCTTTATTCCCTTGTTAAGCTCAAGTCCTAGGGTTTCTGCTGCAGAGTTAGGTGATGGCGACTATCAACTAACTACAAACGTCACTATTAATACTAATCCTTTAAAGGATACTGGCTACGGTGAAGGTAAATTTTACATTGCACCGACCTATACATTTGCAGATAGCAAAGTATTAAATAATGGTGATACCATGGTTTATCGTGTTCCATCACAGTTCAAAATTGAGCGAACTTTGGAGGAAAACATAAGCGCACCGGATGGCACTGTTGTTGCTAAGTTGGTGACAGATCCTGTTACAAATACAGCAACCATTACTGTCACAAATGCTGAGTATTTTGCGAAAATGCCAGATACCAAGCTTATTCAAGCTTCTTTCACAGTGGTTTGGGCTGATAATATGCCTTATGACCAAGAGCAAGAAGTTAATTTCCCAGGTGCTAGAACCTATAGGCTGAAGCGCATCAAGGTTGATGAGGAGCCTCAGGGTTATTCCAAGTGGGGTGTTCAGGATTCTAAGGATCCAAACTACGTCAACTGGCGTATCCGTGTCAATCGCGATGTCCAAAATCTTGGTCAAGTTGTCATTGAGGATGCTATTCCAGAAGACCAAGAATTGGATGAAGATACAGGGATTACAGGTTACTACTTTACTGAGTGGGAAGGTGCTTCTGGTACACGTAAATCCTTTAACCCGAGCGATGTCGTTTCAATTACAGACTCCAATCATTTCACAGTTAATGCTGGGGATTTGAGTGGAAGAGGTATTTATGTTATCTACCGGACCCGTTTGACTGAGCCAGTAGATAAGGTAACCAAAAAAGCCTTTAACGATGTAACTGTTACGGCTAATGGGCAAAAGATGCCAGAATTAGTATCACGTCCATTTGCGCCTTTGACAACTCTTGATGGTGTCGGGGAAGGTACCCGTTCGGATGAAGTTATCTTCAAAGTCAAAAAGGAATTGACTGGCCGTAATTTGGAGGATGGTGAATTTACTTTTGATTTGATCAATAAGGATGACAACGATAAAGTTGTTCAAACGGTAACCAATAAAGCTGGTGCTGTAACCTTCAAGAAACTTCGTTTCAAAAAAGAAGGAACCTTTAACTATGTCATTCGTGAACGTGCAAGCAATCTGCCAGGTGTGACAAACGATGCCAATTCAGACATCAATGTTACTGTTACTGTAACAGACAACAACGGCGTTAAGACAGCAGCGGTTAATTATGACCGTGAGGCTTTCACGAATACCTACAAGTTAGAGCCAGCAACTGCAGCGATTACCGCTAAGAAAGTTCTGGATGGTAAAGCACTTGAAGCTGAAAAGTATACTTTCAAACTGACTGAGGTTGGCGGAAATAACTTGGAGCTTCAAGCAGCTAACGATGCCAATGGTGATATCAAGTTCCTTGGAATCAACTATGATAAAGAAGGCACTTATACTTACAAGCTGACGGAAGTAGCTGGAAATGAAGCTGGAGTGACTTACGATAGCGCAGAGCATACAGTGACTGTCACAGTGACTGCAAGCAAGGGCAAGTTGGAAGCTACCGTCGAAGGTAATAATCCAGTATTCACAAACACTTATAAAGACTATGGTGTTAGCTATGAGTTTCTCAGCAGCAATGCAGCCTATCCAAATCTGCCAAAAGAAGTAACTGATTTGCTTCCAGCAGATGCTAATCGCTACACTAGTGGTACTAATGTAGACGCTAAGCAACCTGCTAAAACAAGTGTTACAGTTACTGAAGGCACATGGACTTTCGAAGGCTATGCGGAAACGAATGCACAAACTGTTGCGGATAAGGATCTTAAATTTACTGGTAAATGGAATTTCACTCCAGCACCAAAATATAAGGCAACTTATGAATTTGTAAGCGCAGATCCGAACCGTAGCTTGCCAGCAGAAGTCACAGCATTGTTACCAAATGATGCCACTGAATATGCAGACGGTGCTGCCGTTCAAGCGGTTCAGCCAGCTAAGAAAACTGTTGAAGCAAGTGATGGTACTTGGAAATTCCTCAAATATGACGCAGATAGTAAAACTATTGCAGGCGCAGATGTCAAATTTACAGGCACATGGACATTTGAAGCTAGACGTCCACAAGGACCAGGTACACCGCCACCTTCTTCAGGTTCGACACCACCACCGTCATCATCTGGTGATAAACCAGGCGGTTCGACTGATGGAACCCCAGGTAATTCGACAGATAAAGATGGAAAAGATGCTACTGGATCAGCAACTGGCAAAAAAGTTTTGCCGAAAACTGGCAGCGAAACATCTATCTTTGCGATAGCAGCAGGATTTGCTCTGATTCTTTTATCAGCTCTTGTCTATCGTTTCAAAAAAGCTAATTAATATTAGCCAAACGAATCATCTCAGCTAGCTGAGATGATTTTTTCTTGTCTTTGGCATCATCTATCCTTGATAATGTACTGACGGTTAAATTTATAAACTCTAAAATGAGCAGTCATTTAAATAGATGTTTTTGCTTTTAGGTTTTCTGGGCAATCTCTTCTTTTGGGAGTTGAAAAAGATTGAAGTTCAGAAGGAGAAGCAGTACGGCGATAGTAATTGAGGTTTCATAATTTCTCAAAATCATTAAAAGCCTGCTGAAAATCTATTTGCTCAGGCTTTCTTTATGCTATAATAAAGAAAAACGATGAGGAGACATTCATGAATCAAACTGTTCAATATTTACAAGAATTAACGGCTATCCCTTCCCCAACAGGCTTTACGGCTGAGGTGGCAGACTATTTGGTACACACGCTGGAAGGATTGGGCTATGAGCCTGTTCGGACCAATAAAGGCGGCGTTCATGTTGTAGTTAAGGGGGAAAATGACGCCCAGCATCGGGTAGTGACTGCCCATGTGGATACTCTGGGGGCTATTGTTCGGGCTATTAAGTCTGACGGTCGTCTTAAACTGGATCGGATTGGTGGTTTCCCTTGGAACATGATTGAAGGCGAAAACTGTCTAGTCCATGTGGCCAGCAGTGGCAAGACCGTCAATGGAACTATCTTAGTTCACCAGACTTCCTGCCATGTCTATAAGGATGCTGGGACGGTTGAGCGAACTCAGGACAATATGGAAGTCCGTTTGGATGAAAAGGTGACGAGTGAGAAAGAAACGCGGGATTTAGGAATCGAAGTAGGGGATTTTATTTCCTTTGACCCTCGTACCACAGTTACCGAGTCAGGCTTTATCAAGTCTCGCTTTCTGGATGACAAGGTCAGCGCAGCTATTTTACTCAATCTTTTGTGCGTTTATAAAGAGGAAAATATTCAATTGCCGGTGACGACTCATTTTGCTTTCAGTGTCTTTGAAGAGGTTGGTCATGGGGCTAATTCTAGCCTGCCGGCGCAAGCGGTGGAGTATCTAGCGGTTGATATGGGTGCTATGGGTGACGATCAGCAGACGGATGAGTATACGGTTTCCATCTGTGTCAAGGATGCTTCAGGCCCTTATCACTATGGCTTCCGTCAGCACTTGGTCAAGTTGGCTAAGGAGCAGGACATTCCTTACAAACTGGACATCTATCCCTTTTACGGTTCGGACGCCTCCGCAGCTATGAGCGCAGGAGCAGAAGTCAAGCATGCCCTGCTAGGAGCTGGTATCGAATCCAGCCACTCTTATGAGCGAACCCATATTGATTCAGTTGTCGCGACAGAGCGCATGGTGGATGCTTATCTAAGGAGTGGCTTAGTTGAGTAAGTGAACTTCATGCTATCTTATTGGCTGGGATTTCTATGTAACGTCAGTTCTATAGAAAATAGGAGCTCTTCCACAACTATCTCAAAAGCTAGAAACTTAAAAACCGATTCGTAGTGCACTGCGAATCGGTTTTTAGTTTTCTATATGTAAGTAAATTGATTACCTAGCACTCCAGACACTAACTGATTTTTCCTCCACAGGAAATTCTCCCCAGCCTTGGTCGTCAATTGTTACGATTTGAGAGCTGTTAACTAGATAGTCGCTGAATTCTCTGCCAGCCCATTCTAGACCGACAAACATAGATTTGCTGGTTGCTTGGTCATTACTGATAAGGACAGCGATTGGCTGACCATCGTCCATACCTTGGCGGGTCCAGCCGATACAGTTGGCTTCGTCGAAGTAGTCGGTCTGCTCGCCATAGGCTAGATTGAGGCGGATGTCTAGGAGTTTATCCAGTATCTCTTGAAAGCTCTCTTGTGCAAATTCTCCGCTAATGCCATAGTAGTCTCCATAAAAGACGCAGGGCAATCCGGCTTCTCTTAGAAGTATAAGAGCATAGGCAGCAGGCTTGAACCATTCTTCAACGGTAGACTCCAAAGCCTGCCCTCTCTGAGTATCGTGGTTGTCCACAAAGGTTACAGCTGATTCAGGATGATTCTTTGCTAGTGTTTGGTCAAAAATAGTTCGTAGGTCATAGTCTGCTCCAGATTTGCTGGCATCAAATAAATTATGATGAAGTTTAACATCGACTAGGTCAAAGCGGTAGTTAATATTTTCTAGATAATCGTTATTGGCCTTCTCATCGCTATTCCAAAATTCCCCAAAGACATAGAAATCATCGCCGTATTTTTCAGTAATATCACGGATGAAATTCTTCATAAAGAAGGAATCGATGTGCTTAACAGCATCTAAGCGAAAGCCATGTACACCAGTGCTTTCAATAAACCAATGAGCCCAGTCGTAGAGATTTTGGATGACTTCGGGGTGCTTGAAATCAATATCCGCATACATCAGATAGTCGTAGTTACCATTCTCGTTGTCCACTAGCTCATCATCTGCCCAACCTTTATTGTCCCCTTGGATGAGAAAAATGCCTGACTTGTTGTTTTTGGCATCATAGTCAGTGCCGGTGAAGTGGTACCAGTGCCATTCAAAGTCATTGTAGGCTTTTTTGCGGCCTGGGAAGACAAACTTAGTCCAGCCTTTAATCTCGAAAGGTTCTGACAAGACATTTGTGCGGTCGTTAGGATCAACTTCAACAACGGTAAAGCGCTCTTTATAGTCAGCTGCGGCCTTGTGATTGAGGACCACATCTGCAATAGCTTCGATGCCGTTCTGTCCAAGCACCTCAATTGCTCGGAGGTATTCTTCCTTCAATCCATACTTGGTGCGTACAGTCCCTTTTTGGTCGAACTCTCCCAAATCAAAGAGGTCATAAACACCATAGCCGACGTCATTAGAGCCCGTTCCCTTGAAAGCCGGCGGCATCCAGACCTTGCGAATTCCTTTCGCTGCCAATTTAGGTGCGTCTTCTGCCAAGCGATTCCAATGCTGACCGTCATCTGGCAGATACCATTCAAAATACTGCATTAAGGTTTGGTTTTCCATATAAATTTTCCTCTTCATTCTCACTGATTGGCTTTATTGTACCAAAAGAAGCAGAAAGGTGCAATCGTTTGCGTCTTTCTGCTTCTATAGATATTTTGACATTTCCATAGATAAAAGATAGAATAGATTGAAATAAAAGCGCTTACATAGTATAATGGGCTTATTATAAAAGATTTTATCTAAGGAAAGGTGTCTTTATGAGAAAGAAAAGACTAGTTACATTACTCCTACCGACTTTGTTGCTTGCACCTTTGGTATTGGCGCAAGCTGTTCAGGCGGATGAGGCGACTCAAGCTAGTAGCGAGCGCACGGACAATCTCAAGACAGAAACAGTTGCAAAGGCTTTTGAAACTGGCTCTCAGGATCAACAATCAACGGCAGTAGAAACTGCAAGTCAGAGTTCTTCAGAAGAACCGGTTTCGGAAAAGCAAGAAAAGGCACCACTTGCGGCTGAGGAAACGGCACCAAGCCTCAGTCCATCAGAGGAGAAGGAGCTTCTGGTTCTGGCTAAAGATGTCAACTCGGGTCCATCTGCCGTGCCAACTGCTGTGAAAGGACAAGATTTGTCTGCCTATACCGGCGGCCTTTCAAACCCTTCCCTCGCTGATAAGGAAATAACCTTGCAAGAGGCTGTAGATGAATTGCTCAAGTGGGCAGCAGTCAGTGATTCTCAGTTGGGTAGCAGTGCCGAGGATAGAGCAAATCTAGCAAAGAGCTTGGGGATGATTGAAAAAGAGGCTGATTTGACAGCCAGTGTCCAGGGTGCTAATCTGCAATCTATGTATTCGGTTGCCAAGCGACTGCATGATGCTTATCGCTCTGAAAAGAAAGAGCCTCTCTTTTTGAATGGTCGTTCACAGCCAATTTTTCCCTATAGTAGTGGTGAAGACAGATATGAGGAGTATACTTATGAAGGCAGTGAGATTGTTCGTTTCCCAGTCTATGTAGAGACTGACCACGATACGGATGGTGACGGTAAGCGAGATTTGGTCAAGGCTATTGTGCAGCTTCCTAAAGCAGCAGCTAAGGGTGATTATAAGGCTGCGACAATCTTGGAAGCCCGGCCTTATGTCGCTGGAACCTTAGATGAAGACCATGTGACGCTGGAAAGTCTCAATCTGCCGACAAACGGTTCTTATGACATGAAGAGTCTCCGCAATCAGCCATCTAAGCGCCAGCCAGTTTCTAGTATGAGCAGTATTGATGCAGCAAAAAGAGCAATGTCATCGGATTGGTATTACTACAGTCCTTATGAGGGGATTTATGACTATGAAAACTTGAACTGGTATGATTATTTCCTCGTCCGAGGCTATGCATTTGTTTCTAGCGCCGGTCTAGGAACCAAAGGTTCTGAAGGTTTTAATACAACTGGCTCTGATTTAGAAATTGAAGCATTTAAAAATATTGTCGAATGGGTCAATGGTAAACGAACGGCCTACACAGACAGGACTAATAATATCGAAATCAAGGCCGACTGGGCTAATGGAAAGGTCGGTATGACTGGTCTGTCTTGGGCTGGTACGACAACTTTCGGTGTGGCAACGACTGGTGTTGAAGGCTTGAAAACCATCGTTCCAGCTGCTGGAATTGCCAGTTGGTATGATTATTTCAACAGTCAAGGGTCGGCTTATACCAATCCGCCTTACAGTGATTTATCTTGGCTTTCTCTCTATGTCGCTACACGGTTGCTGGATAGAAATGACTGGGACGCTATCAAAAACAAGTATGCTGACTACATCAATCAATTAAATAAGGATCAGAATGCCCACGGCCGCAACTATAGTCCGGTATGGCAGGAGCGGGATTATACACTGCATCCAGAAAAGATAAAGACAAGTGCCCTGCTCGTGCATGGTTTAAATGACGACAATGTCAAAACCAAACACTTTGAGCTCATGTATGATGCGCTAAAAAAAGCTGGTCAAGATGTGAAACTTTACCTTCACCAAGGGAATCATATCAATCCAGCTGCCGTATCTAGGGGTTTTGGTATTACAGCTAAGAAGCAAGATTTTTATGACCTGCTCAATACTTGGTTCTCTCATTACCTCTATGATGTAGATAATAATGTTAGTAAACTTCCTGCTGTTTTGGCGCAAAATAACTATGATCCAAATAAATGGACCAGTTATGATAACTGGAAAAGCAGTAATCGCTTGATTCTGACAGCTCAGTCCAAGCGCTTGGAAGAAACGATTTCCAGTGACTACGCAGGAGCGGGAATTGATACCAGCAAGCGTGATGAAGCGGTTAGCAAAGCTTCTTCTAAAGCTAATTTGACCTTTATGACAGATGTCAAAGAAGATTTGACCATTAAAGGACATATCCCAGTCCATTTCAAGGCGGCTCTTGCCAAGGGGGGTGGCAGTAATCTGCAGGTCAATGCTCTCCTAGTAGATGTATCAGACCAAGAATTTGATGTGGTTGGAAACGGCGCAGCCAGTGATGAAACTCAGAAAGACGGCTTCTGGATGGGCAGCAATCTCAGCAATATGGATATCAAAAATTTTGCGACTGTCAAAACCAAATACAAAGTCATTGCCAAAGGTTGGGTCAATCTGACTAATCCAGAATCGGGCTACACACCATCCAGCTCGCAAAATAGTATTGATCCTCAAATTGGTCAATTCCACGACTATACAGTCTATTTGCAGCCTAATCTCTATACGGTGAAAAAAGGCCATAAGCTGGCTCTGGTTTTCAACACATACGACCCAAGCGACCTCAAAATTGATCGTCAATATGAAGTGACTTTCAAGACGGACTCCATCAGTGCCCTAATACCTACTTTGGAAGCTAGTCGCCTGCAAAAGGCAAACTATATACCGAATGCTCTTGATACAGCTTATGCAGCTCTACCAGAGATTATTGGTGCAAAATTAGTAGCGCCAGCAATTTTAGAAGTTCCTGAGTATATCTTAGGTGGCGAGGAAGGCAGAGAAGTTCCGTCAGTTCAGTTGGTGGTTCACTATGCAGAACATTATGATCAGGCAGTAGGAAAAGTTCAGAAGATAAGCAAGCAGCAAGCTCCAGCTGCCTTACCTGAAACTGGCAGCAATTCAGATAAGGGAATCCTGCATCTTGGCCTGGCTCTACTGGTCAGCACACTAGGCTTATCTAGTTTAGCAAAGAAATACTCACAACGTTAGTGGTTCTGTTTAAAAAAGCAGCTAGAATTTCATAGTTAGATGAAGTTCAGCTGCTTTTAGCTTTATCTTGTAGCAATCGTTAGGCAGAGACGAGACAAAAAGCCGCAAAAAGAGTATACTAATCTGTATAGAAATCGGTAAAGGAGCTCTCTTATGATTGAATTTAAAGATGTCACTAAAGTTTATGAAGGAACGGTAGCTCTCAATCAGCTGAATCTGACCTTGCAAAGCGGAGAAATCGTCGGTCTGATTGGTCACAATGGCGCCGGAAAATCTACTACTATTAAATCATTGGTCAGCGTCATCAATCCTAGTAGTGGACAGATTTTTGTAGATGGGAAAGAATTATCAGCTAATCGCTTGGAAGTCAAGAAAAAAATCGGCTATGTAGCTGACTCACCAGATCTATTTTTGCGCCTAACTGCCAATGAGTTCTGGGAACTTGTAGCGACTTCTTACGATATGACAAATGCAGAAGTAGAAGAGCGGTTGGGAAATCTGCTACATATTTTTGACTTTGGTTCCCATCGGTATGAAGTTATTGATTCATTCTCACATGGTATGAGGCAAAAAGTCTTCGTCATAGCGGCGCTTTTATCTGATCCAGATATTTGGGTGCTGGATGAGCCGCTGACTGGTCTTGATCCGCAGGCAGCTTTTGACCTCAAGCAGATGATGCGCCAGCATGCAGATAAAGGAAATACGGTTCTCTTTTCAACCCACGTCTTGGAAGTGGCAGAGCAGCTCTGTGATAAGGTGGCTATTCTCAAAAAAGGGAAATTGATTTTCTACGGAACGATTGAAGAACTAAAAGGCCAACATCCAGAACAGTCTCTTGAAACCATTTATCTTGGTCTGGCAGGCCGTAGAGAAGAGGTGAGTCCTGATGCGCATTAAAGCTATAAAAAAACTCGTTGATATCAACATCCTCTACGCCATTCAGCCGTCTCAGCTGCAGCAGTACCGCAAGATGCAAGCTAAGAATCCTGAGCGCAAGGTAAATGTATCGCTGAAGGCTATCCGCATGTATCTGATCTTAGGACTGGTCTATCTCTTTCTTTTCGGTTTGATGGGCTCCCTGAACCAACTGGTTGGCAATCCTGGTCTCTTTGCCAATTTGGTTTCCGCTTTTGCTCTCTTTTCTATGTCTCAGGGCTTTCTGGTTTTTTACAATGTCTTTTATGAAAGCAAGGACTTGCAGTCTTATCGTCCCTATGCTTTTAGCGAAGTAGAAATCATTGTCGGCAAAAGCATTTCGGTTATTCTGACCTTGCTAATTGCCATTTTGCCTATGTTCAGTTATTTCTTGGTTTTGGCTTTTCAAGGTGGGAATCCCTTTTTAGGGCTGCCCTTGGCTCTGCTTGCTATTCTGATTTTAAGTTCGGTCATCACTTTTCTGATTTTGATTGCCGTCCACTTTATTACCAAGACAGCATTTTTCAGAAAGTACAAGACCATCCTGTCCAATGTCATTCTGGCTCTTGTTTCCGTCGGATCCTTTTTCCTCTATTTTATGATTAATCAAATGAACAACAGAAGCGTCATAAATCGTACAGAGGTTAAAGCTTTCTTCCCTCCAGTTCAAGCTTTTTATGACTTTATTCTTCATCCTTTTCATACAGCTTCCTTGCTGGGATTTTTGGGATGGGTGGCAGTTGCGGCTCTTCTATTTTTCATCGTAAAGACCAAGGTGATTCCAGAATTTTATGAGGCAGCTCTCATGACGGGCTCTTCAGTAGGAAAGCGGGAGCGCGTGCATGACATCAATATTGCGGAAGCAAAAAATCTCAAAAAGTTTGTCTGGCGCTACAATATCAGGCTCTTGAGCGAGGGTTCTGTCATTATGCAAGCTATCTTTATGTCGGCCTTTATCCCGTACATTGTCATTTTCAGTATGGGAATGGGTATGATACAAGGCGGTCTGTCTTTGACTCCTTATCTGGGACCGCGCTTCCTCTTGCCAATGATGGCCCTGGCTCTTTTGATTGCAACACTAAACTCAGGCGGTAGCAACCTTACAGCTATTGGGATTTCTCTGGAAAGGGAAAATTTTGATTATCTCAAGGTTCTCCCCTTTGATTTGAAGCAATATATTCGTCTGAAGTTTTGGCAGCTCTTTGCCGTCCAGTCTATCCTGCCTCTGACCTTGCTTTTGATAACCAGCCTTGTTTCTGGTATGCATCCAGTGACTTTCTTGGGCATGGTGATTGTTTGGGCTTTAATCAGCTTAATGTGGAGTTCTTGGGGTTACTACCGAGACTATAAGCATCTCGTGACCAATTGGTCCAATGTCACAGAATTGATGAGCCGAGATAATAGTATGGTGAAAACTCTCCTAGCTATCGCTCTGATTTTAGGAATGATGATTGTCATTACTCTTCTCTTCTTTATATCCAATGTTCTTGCGCCTCTAGTAATTTATATGATAGTAGCTCTAGTTCTAGTAGGCTTAGCTGTGTTGTCTTACATAGTCCACAAACACTACATGAAAAAGCTGAATGAAGAGTTAGCAGTATTTTATTAAATAAGCATCAGGAAGTCGAAAGACTTTCTGATTTTTTGACTGATAATCATAAAAATAACAGCTCTGCAAATGCACAGAGCTGTTATTTGTTTTTCTTTATTTTTTCTATATCCAGTGGCATGAAAGTCGCCATGACTCGGCCGATGAGTTTAGGCTCTTCCTCATGCGGGATAAACTTATCGCTGTATTTTTTATTAAGGGAAATTAAGCGAATTCCTGTTGGATCATTGAAAACCCTTTTAATAATGGTTTGGCCGTCATAATCGATAGCATAGATAGCGCCGGCAAGCTCGAAATGAGTCTGCTTGATTAGAGCTACGGAATCTCTCGGATACTTGGGCTCTAACGAGTCAGTTCGTACCCAAAGGGCAATATCGTAGTCAATTTCTCTGTCCAGCCAGACCAAATCTGCTTGTTCAGGCTTATGCTGAGAGAGATAGTAATTCTCATAGACCAAGTAGGGGAAGTAGTCGTCCTTTAAGCTGGCTTTTGTTTCTTGCTCACTCAGGCTAGCTTCCAGTAGCTTTAATCCTTTCTCCTGTCTGTCTTGGTCAAGTTGTTGATAAATACGATTTAATTCGGGAAATTGCTGAGGGATGTCAGCGATTAGTCGGTAACGAGGATCGATTTCTTCAACCTCTACCTCAAAAAATCTTGCAATCTTTTCTAAATTGGCTGCGATAGGCAGAGATGTCCCTTTGATATAGCCAGTTAGTGTACTAGCAGGAATGCCTGTTTCACGAGATAGTTCGACTTGTTTTTTACCTGTTTCCTTGAGAAGTTCTTTGAGCTTTTTAGAAATGAGAAGACTTGCTTCCTTGTCTTGGGGGCTTGCGGCGCCTCTTCCTCTGGCCATAATATCAACTCCTTTACTTGTTTCAATTATAGCGAATTAAATCGAAAAAGTAAAGGATTAGGTTAATTATTTGAGCCTAATCCTTTACTTTTTTAGATACTGTATTAAATTTCGTAGCCCATTAAGATTCCGCCTTCCTCAGCGTAGAAGCTGCAGAGTCCTGAAGTCGGCACCATTTCGATTTGAGCTTGTGGATACTTTTCTTGTACCAGTTGGCTAAATTGCTGGCAGAACTTCTCGTTATTGCGGTGAGCGATGATGAGTCGGCCACCCTTGTAACCAGCTTTAAGTAGCTCTTCGATTGCAGAAGCAAGAGCCTTTTTCGGACCGCGTGCCTTTTGCAGAAGCTCTAGCGTGCCAGTCTGGCTAGCTTCACCGACCATGCGGATATTTAGCAAGCCGACAACGGTTCCCAGAAGTTTGCTAAGCCGGCCGTTTTTGACCAAGTTATCTACCTTTGCCAGAACGAAGAGAAGCTTGGTTTTCTCTTGATAGCGACTAATGACTTGAACGACTTCATCAAAGCTGAGATCTTGCTGAATGAGTTCATTGAGTTTAGTCACAAGTAAGTCCACCTCGCCGCCAGCAGAAAGACTATCAATGACATGAATCTGTGCGTCAGGATGTTCTTCCAAAAAGATTTTTTTAGCAACCTGTGCACTATTATTGCTGCCAGATAGAGTTCCAGTGATAGTCACCACAAAGATCTTGTCGGCTCCCTCAAAGCTTTTGAGATAGTCATCTGGACTAGGGCAGGCAGACTTAGAAGCAGCAGAAGAAGCATACATTTTCTCCATCATAAGATCGATATCAAGCTGCTTGTCATCTACAAAAATCTCATTTTCCACTTGAATGGTCAAGGGAACACTTTCAAACTGGGTGTCCTTGGCCAAGTTTGCCATTTCACGAAAGTCACAGCCAGAGTCAGCTATAATTTTCCAAGTCATATTTTTCTCCTTTTTTGTCAAGTATGTACAATAAAAAAATTGACAAAAAACCTGTCTTTTTTTAAAATTATAACATGAAGGATGCTTACTAGAAAGCGGAAACTGTCAGCTGAGACAAGAGGGAAGAAATTGTTATGTCGGAAAAGAAAATATCGGAAAAATCACTCGCAAATTTAAAGAAATACAATCAGGAATCCAATCAAATCACGAGAGAGTCTCTGGAAATTTCTCTCATGCAGCTGCTGGAGAAGAAAGAACTCAAAAAGATCACGATTTCAGAACTGGTTGAGCGAGCAGGGGTTTCCCGCGCTGCCTTTTACCGTAATTATAGCTCTAAAGAGCAGATTCTAGAAGAGATTTTTAAAAACACTGTTCAAGGTATTACGGATAAATTGGAAGAGTTTAACTTCAAAACGGAGATGTATCAAATTTGGCTCTTCCTTTTTAAGGAAGCGAAGAAAGAGGCTCGGGTTATAAGCCTAGCTATTGACTATAATTTTGAAAAGTTGCTGACTCAGGCTGTGTTTGACTTTTTGGAAAAGCGCAATCGCAATGCTAAGAAAACGACTAACTCTTACATGAATTCCTTCTGGAGTTCGGCAGTTGTTTCCGTTCTTTCCAAGTGGATTAAGGATGGCATGAAGGTTCCAGCTGAAAAAATAGCTTCTTTAGGCCTGCCTCTTTTCCCACAGAAAAAGAAAATCAAATAAAACAAGTGAGTCATTAGGGCTCGCTTGTTTTTAGGTTCTGTAAGAAGCTGTTCAGTTCTTTTTGGTTCCTTAATTCGTAGAATTTCTGAGGAAAGGTTTGTCGTATTCTATTATATCTTGCCAGTGCTGTATGACGTCGGCCTTTCCAGAGAACCCAGCTGATAAATTCCCAGTCAAACTTCTCTGGACAGCCTGGAGCCATGCTTTCTCTGGTCCGATTGCGGTATTTTAGATAGCGTTTAAAAGTTCGATAGAGGCAGTTCCAGCGAGAGAAGTTCAGAAAGATAATTTGGTCGGCTTCTGCCATCCGCCGTTCATAAAAACACCAAGAGTAGTTGCCATCAATGGCCCAGTCGGTATTTTTTGATAAAAAATTATCCATCTGTTCACTCATCCAATCACGGTCACTATCCTTCCAGCCAGGTTGGAACTGCAATCTATCCATATGAAGTTTGGGAATGGAGTAGTGGTGGGACAGTTGTGCTGCTAAAGTAGATTTGCCAGAACCGGAATAACCAATAATTGCTATTTTCATCCCTATCTCCTTTATGTTAGAAACAAAAAAAGCTCCTGAGAGCTCCCTTTGTATGCATTATTTAGCAAGTTTAGCTGAAAGGCGTGCTTTATCGCGGCTTGCTTTGTTTTTGTGGATCAAACCTTTTGTTTCTGCTTTATCGATAGCTGAGCTAGCAGCACGGAAAAGTTCTTCAGATGGGTTTGCTTCAAATGCTTTGATTGCAGTACGCATAGCTGACTTTTGAGCTGAGTTTTTTTCGTTATGTTTCACGTTCAATTCAGCGCGTTTGATAGCTGATTTAATGTTTGCCAAGTTGTTTCACCTCCATTGAAAATACTAACTATCTAATTATATATGAAAAGTTAGGATTTGACAAGCTTTTTTATTTTTTTAAGTAAATTTCATCAATTTCATGATTTTCGGCTTTGTGCAGGATAATTTCTGCCCGATTGCGGGTTGGCTCAATGTAGTCTAGCAGGTTGACAAGGTTAATGCTTTTCCAGACATTATGGGCGAAAGCTACCACTTCCTCTTCTGCTTGAGTGGTGAAGCGGTGGTAGTAGTTTTTGGGATCGTTTTCAGCCAGCGTCAGCATTTTTTTAAAGCGATCTAGATACCAATTTTCAATATTTTCGACTTCAGCATCAACATAGATAGAAAAGTCAAAAAAGTCTGTCATATATAGGCGCTCGTTCTGAGGATTCTGGAAAACATTGATGCCTTCGACAATAACAAAGTCAGCAGCCTTTACCTCTTGCATTTCCTGAGGGACGATATCATAAGTTTCATGCGAGTAGACTGGAATTTGGCAATCCTGACCGTTTTTTATGCTATCTAGAAAGGAAAGAAGCAGCTCCATATTATAGCTTTCTGGAAAACCCTTGCGGTTTAAAATGCCATGATCTTCCAAGGTTTTATTCGGAAATAAAAAACCATCTGTGGTAACTAGCTCGACTGTTGCATTTGAAAAAGTCCGAGAAAGTAAAATCTGCAGCAACCGGCTGGTGGTGGATTTCCCAACGGCCACACTGCCAGAAACTCCGATGATAAAGGGCTGTTTCCGGCTTTCCTTTTGTAGAAAAATTCCCTTGGAAAAAGCCAAGTCTTCCTTGGAACGTTTATAGATTTGAATGAGGTTAGTCAAGGGTAAATAAATGTCCGTCACATCCTGCAGGCTAATCTTGTCATTGAAACTCTTGATGGAGTTAAGTTCCGCCTGAGTCAGAGGCGGAGTTGTTTTACGGTGCAGGTTTTGCCAAGTATGGCGGCTGATTTTTTCAAAGTGAAGAAATTCGTTAGTCATAAGTTACTCCTGTATGATGGACTTTAGTATAACATACTTTTTGGAGAAATGAAAACGATTTACAATTCTAGGAAAATTATGATAAAATGGTTGTATGACTAAAATGTATTTTGCAGAAAATCCTGATGCCAAACATGATATTCATGAATTAAATGTGGAACTGTTAGGACAGAGGCTGACTTTTTTGACAGATGCTGGTGTCTTCAGTAAAAAGATGATTGATTATGGCAGTCGGGTTCTTTTGTCTGTCTTGGACTTTGAAGCTGGAGAACGGGTCTTGGATGTTGGCTGCGGCTATGGGCCTCTAGGTTTGACCTTAGCCAAAGCGCAGGGAGTAACTGCGACCATGGTGGATATCAACCAGCGGGCCTTGGACTTAGCTCAGAAGAATGCTGAGAGGAATCAGGTATCTGCTCATATCTTCCAGTCAAATGTCTATGAAAAGGTTACTGGAATTTTCGACCATATTATCAGTAATCCGCCTATTCGTGCTGGTAAGCAAGTCGTGCACGACGTCATCAGAGGAAGCTATGAGCATTTGACAGAAGGCGGAGATTTGACCCTTGTGATTCAGAAGAAGCAGGGAGCACCCAGCGCCAAGTCAAAGATGGAAGATGTTTTTGGAAACTGTGAGATTGTCAAGAAGGACAAAGGCTACTATATACTAAGGAGTGAAAAACAAGATGCGTGCAGTTGATATTATCCAAAAGAAGAGAGACGGTTTGGAGCTAACCAGTCAGGAAATTCAGTGGCTGATTGAGGGTTATGTGGACGGGACGGTGCCGGACTATCAGATGGCAGCCTTTGCAATGGCTGTCTATTTTAAGGGCATGACAACTCGGGAAATTTCAGACTTAACCATGACCATGGTTGGGACTGGTGAGCAGTTTGACCTGTCAGAAATCGCAGGTATAAAAGTAGACAAACATTCCACCGGAGGTGTTGGTGATAAAGTGACTCTGGTCTTGGTTCCTTTGGTGGCTAGCTTTGGTGTGCCCGTTGCTAAAATGAGCGGCCGCGGGCTGGGCCATACTGGAGGAACCATTGATAAATTGGAATCCATTAAAGGATTTCAGGTAGAGCGCAGTCAGGAAGACTTTATCAAGCAGGTGCAGGAAATCGGCTTGTCTGTAATCGGGCAGTCAGATCAGTTGGTGTTGGCGGATAAGCTACTCTATGCCTTGCGAGATGTAACCGCAACTGTTGATACGATTCCGCTGATAGCCAGCTCTGTCATGAGTAAGAAAATTGCTGCTGGTGCCGATAGCATCCTTCTGGATGTGACGGTTGGTGAAGGCGCCTTTATGAAAAATATTGATGATGCTCGTGTGTTAGCGCGCACCATGGTGGATTTGGGCAAGGCTGTCGGCAGAAAAACAGTAGCTGTTCTGACTGATATGAGTCAGCCTCTGGGAACTAGCATCGGTAATCGTCTGGAAATTTTGGAAGCCTTGGATATCTTGCAAGGCAAGGGCCGTGAAGATATCACAACTTTTATTTGTGAGTTGGCTCAGATTATGCTCGGACTGGCAGATGTTGAGAAAACGGTGGAAGAAGTGAGAGAACAGCTGACCAATGGTGCTGCCTTGAAGCAATTTGAAGCTATGGTTGCAGCCCAGGGTGGTGACTTGGAAGACCTCTATCGTCCATCCAGTGCAGCTCATGTTTTAGAAGTAAGGGTTGAACAGGCAGGTTATATCACTGAACTGCCTGCCATGGAATTTGGCCTCTTTGCCATGAGACTGGGAGCAGGACGGGCAGTTAAATCTGACGACTTGGATTATGAAACAGGAATTGTTTTTGAAAAGAAAGTCGGAGACAAGATCGAAATTGGAGAAGTTTTCGCAAAAATTTATTCAAATGAAAAAATTTCTCAAGAACTAGTTACAGAATTTCAAAAAAATGTTAAAATAGGTAATGAAAGCGTTGCAGTGAACGAGATTATCGAGGTAATTTCTTAATTCTAGGAGAATCCAACATGAAATTAAACAAATACATAGACCATACGCTTTTAAAACCAGAAGCGTCAAAAGAGCAGGTTCTGAAGTTAATTGAAGAAGCAAAAGTTTATGATTTTGCCAGTATCTGTGTCAATCCAACCTGGATAGAGTTTGCTGCAGAGCAGCTGAAAGACTCAGACGTCAAGGTTTGTGTACCAATTGGTTTCCCTTTAGGCGCCAACACTTCCGATGTAAAGGCCTTTGAAACGAAGGACGCCATCCAAAAGGGTGCTGGTGAAGTGGATATGGTCATCAATGTCGGTGCTCTGAAATCTAAAGATTATGATTTGGTAGAGCGAGACATTCGTGCGGTTGTAGAAGCTGCTAACGGTACCTTAGTCAAGGTGATTCTGGAAACTTGCCTGCTGACAGATGATGAAAAGGTTAAGGCTTGTCAACTGGCTCAGAAAGCTGGAGCTGATTTTGTTAAGACATCTACAGGATTTTCAACTGGCGGTGCGACAGTCGAAGATGTCGCCCTCATGAGAAAAACAGTTGGTCCAGACATGGGGGTCAAGGCTTCTGGTGGTGCTCGTTCTTACGAAGATGCTCTGGCCTTTATTGAAGCTGGTGCGACTCGGATTGGAACTTCGGCCGGTGTGGCTATTATGAAGGGAGAAGAAGCTAGTGGCGACTACTGAGTTGATTGACTTGGCTGTCCAAGCTAGTAAAAATGCTTATGTTCCCTATTCTCATTTCCCTATCGGAGCAGTTTTGGTCGCTAAAGACGGACGGATATTTACTGGCGTTAATGTTGAAAATGCCAGTTTTGGCTTGACCAACTGTGGAGAGCGGACAGCTATATTTAAGGCAGTTTCAGAAGGAGTTTTAGACTTCGAGGAGCTGATTGTCTATGGTGAGACGGAAAAACCCATATCACCCTGTGGTGCCTGCCGCCAAGTAATGGCAGAATTTTTTGCTGAGGATCTAAAAGTGACCTTGGTCGCTAAAGATAAATCGACGGTCGTGATGACGGTCAAGGAATTACTTCCATATTCTTTTACAGATTTAACATAAGTCTGTTATCGGTCATCTGACCAAACTCAAACTTGCAACTGTGTTGCACATCTTAATTAGGAGGTTCAGAAATGAACAAAAAACAATGGCTAGGTCTTGGTCTAGTAACTGTCGCAGCAATCGGACTTGCTGCATGTGGAAACCGTGCTTCTCGCTCAGATTCTTCAGATGCGAAAACTGACTTGAAAGCTGCTATCGTAACAGATACTGGCGGTGTTGATGATAAATCATTTAACCAGTCAGCTTGGGAAGGTTTGCAAGCTTGGGGTAAAGAAAACGGTCTTTCAAAAGACAATGGTTACACTTACTACCAATCTAATGATGAGTCTCAGTACGCAAACAACCTGAATCAAGCTGCTACAGATGGTTACAAGCTAGTATTTGGTATCGGATTTGCCCTTCGTGATGCGGTTGAATCTGCTGCCAAAGATAACACAGAAATCAATTATGTTATTATCGATGATGTTATCGAAGGACAAAAGAATGTTGCTTCAGCTGTCTTTGCTGATAATGAAGCTGCTTACCTTGCTGGTGTTGCTGCTGCAAAAACTACTAAGACAAAACAAGTTGGTTTCGTAGGTGGTATAGAAGGAGCAGTTATCACACGTTTTGAAAAAGGTTTCGAAGCTGGTGTGAAATCAGTTGATCCATCTATCAAGATTCAAGTAGACTATGCTGGCTCATTCGGCGATGCTGCTAAAGGTAAGACAATTGCTGCTGCCCAATATGCTGCAGGTGCTGATGTGGTTTACCAAGTCGCTGGTGGAACTGGTGCCGGAGTATTTAACGAAGCTAAGTCAATCAACGAAACAAGAAATGAAGATGAAAAAGTTTGGGTACTTGGTGTTGACCGTGACCAAACTGAAGAAGGTAAATACAAGTCTAAGGATGGTAAAGAGTCTAATTTTGTTTTGGCATCAAGCTTGAAACAAGTTGGTAAGACTGTCCAAGACATCGCTAACCAAACTGCTAAAGGTAAATTCCCAGGCGGTAAAACTACAACCTTCGGTCTGAAAGACGGTGGAGTTGACTTGACAACTACAAACCTGTCAGAAGATACTAAAAAGGCTGTTGAAGAAGCGAAAGCAAAAATCCTTGACGGCAGCATCACTGTTCCTGACAAATAAAACAATTTAAGAGCGATCCGACCGTGTAGGGTCGCTTCTTTTTGAAATTGAGACGCCTTTGTGTCAATAGAATTTATTAGCACTGGCTGTGCTAGTAAATTTTATTGAAATAAAATGAAATTCTGGAAAGGAAAGAGCCATGACACATGAAAATGTCATTGAAATGCGAGAAATCACCAAAATTTTTGGTGAATTTGTAGCCAATGATAAAATCAATTTGGAACTCAGAAAAGGTGAAATTCACGCTCTTTTGGGAGAAAATGGTGCCGGCAAGTCAACCTTAATGAATATGCTGGCTGGCCTGCTTGAGCCGACCAGCGGTGAGATTGTAGTGAATGGGAAGTCAGTTAAGCTGGACTCTCCATCAAAGGCGGCCTCACTTGGTATCGGGATGGTGCACCAGCATTTTATGCTTGTTGAAGCATTTACTGTTGCTGAAAATATCATCCTTGGAAGTGAAATCACAAAAAATGGTGTGTTGGACTTGAAAGGTGCTACTAAAGAAATCAAGGAACTTTCTCAGAAATACGGCTTGGCAGTTGATCCATCTGCTAAGGTTGAAGATATTTCTGTCGGTGCCCAGCAGCGGGTTGAAATCCTCAAGACTCTTTATCGTGGGGCAGACATTCTCATTTTTGACGAGCCAACAGCCGTTCTGACGCCAGCTGAGATTGATGAATTGATGAAAATCATGAAGAACCTCGTCAAAGAAGGAAAATCTATCATTCTCATCACTCACAAGTTGGATGAGATTCGGGCAGTTTCTGATCGCGTAACGGTTATTCGTCGCGGAAAATCCATTGAAACAGTTGAAATCGCTGGTGCTACTAACCAAGATTTGGCTGAAATGATGGTTGGACGTGCTGTTTCCTTCAAGACAGCGAAAGAGCCTGCTAATCCTCAAGAAACTGTTTTGTCAATCAAGGATCTTGTTGTTGAAGAAAACCGTGGTGTTCCAGCTGTTAAGGGACTTTCTCTTGATGTTCGTGCTGGTGAGATTGTAGGTATTGCTGGTATTGACGGCAATGGCCAGACCGAGCTGATTCAGGCTATTACTGGACTTAGAAAAACAAGCTCTGGTGAGATTACAATTAAGAACCAGTCTATTATTGGCAAGCAGCCGCGGCAGATTACTGAAATGAAAGTCAGCCACGTTCCTGAAGATCGCCACCGTGACGGTTTGGTTTTGGCAATGTCTATTTCTGAAAATATTGCTCTGCAGACTTATTATAAAGAACCGCTCAGTAAAAACGGAATCTTGAACTATGGTAAAATTTATTCTTACGCTCGTAAGTTGATGGATGAGTTTGATGTTCGGGCGGCCAGCGAATATGTACCTGCTTCAGCACTTTCAGGAGGAAACCAGCAGAAAGCGATTATTGCTAGAGAAATGGATCGTGATCCAGACCTTCTGATTGTCAGTCAGCCAACTCGCGGACTTGATGTTGGGGCGATTGAATACATCCATAAACGCTTGATTGAAGCACGGACCCAAGGTAAGGCTGTCCTCGTTGTCAGCTTTGAGCTAGATGAAATCCTCAATGTTTCAGATAGAATCGCAGTTATTCACGATGGTAAGATTCAGGGGATTGTAAATCCTGAGGAAACCAATAAGCAAGAGCTTGGTATTCTCATGGCCGGCGGTAGGATCCAGAAGGGAGAATCAAATGTCTAAGAAATCACAAAAGATTGCAGTTCCCTTAATCTCAGTTGTTCTAGGGATTTTATTGGGAGCGGTTGTCATGCTCATCTTTGGCTATGATGCCCTCTGGGGATATGAATCCCTCTTTAAAACAGCTTTTGGTTCTTTGAGAAGTTTGGGTGAAATTTCTCGTGCAATGGGACCTCTGATTCTCATCGGTTTGGGCTTTGCTGTAGCTAGCCGGGCTGGGTTCTTTAATGTTGGACTTCCAGGACAGGCCTTGGCTGGCTGGATTATGGCTGGTTGGTTTGCACTTTCCTTCCCTAATTTACCTCGTCCGCTGATGTTATTAGCTACTGTAGTCATTGCGGCAGCAGCTGGTGGTGTTATCGGCGCTATTCCAGGAATTCTGCGTGCTTATCTGGGAACAAGTGAAGTCATCGTAACCATTATGATGAACTATATTGTTCTCTTTGTTGGAAATGCTGTTATTCATAGTTTCCCTAAATCTGTGATGCAGAGTATTGACTCTAGTAAGCGTGTTTCTGCCAATGCGATTTATCAAACAGAGTGGTTGAGAAGTCTTACATCTAACTCTCGGATGAATATCGGTATCTTCTTTGCCTTGATTGCAGTAGTGGTTATTTGGTATTTGCTTAAGAAAACAACACTTGGTTTTGAAATTCGTGCTGTAGGTCTTAATCCAAATGCATCCGAGTATGCAGGGATGTCATCTAAGCGTACTATTATCGTGTCTATGATTATTTCAGGTGCTCTTGCAGGACTTGGAGGAGTAGTAGAAGGACTTGGAACTTATCAGAATGTCTTTGTTCAAGGAAGTTCCTTGAGTGTTGGTTTCAATGGTATGGCGGTAAGTCTCTTGGCTGCCAACTCTCCAATTGGAATCCTCTTTGCAGCCTTCCTCTTTGCAGTTCTGAGTGTTGGTGCTCCAGGTATGAACGTGGCTCAGATTCCAACAGAACTTGTAAACATCGTAACAGCTTCTATCATCTTCTTTGTCAGCGCCCACTATCTGATTGAGCGTATGACAGGTATGACGATCTTTGATTTCCTTAAAAATCGTCGGCAGGAAGCTAAAAAAGTGAAGGAGGGAAACTAGGATGAATATTGTAACGGTATTAGGTTTATTAGTATCATCTATGCTGATTTATGCGGCTCCCTTGATTTTCACAAGTATTGGCGGAGCCTACTCTGAGCACGCTGGTGTGGTTAATGTTGGCTTGGAAGGAATCATGGTTATGGGTGCTTTTACAGGCGTTCTCTTTAACCTGACTTTCGAAAAGAGCTTGGGTAGCGCGACTCCGTGGCTTTCATTGATTGCTGCTGGTTTGGTCGGACTTGTCTTCTCTCTTATCCATGCTGTAGCGACCATTAACTTCCGTGCGGACCATGTTGTGAGTGGTACAGTGCTGAACTTGCTGGCGCCAGCCTTGGCAATTTTCCTTGTTAAAGCTATTTATAACAAGGGACAAACGGATAATATTCAGCGTTCATTCGGGAAGTTTAATTTCCCTGTCCTGTCTGATATTCCAGTTTTGGGAGACATTTTCTTCAAGCATACAAGCTTGGTTGGTTATCTTGCCATTGCTTTCTCTTTCCTCGCTTGGTTTGTCATGTTTAAGACTAAATTTGGACTGCGTCTTCGCTCAGTCGGAGAGCATCCGCAGGCGGCAGATACCTTGGGAATCAATGTTTACCTCATGCGTTATTGCGGTGTCATGATTTCTGGTCTGCTCGGTGGTATTGGTGGAGCTATTTATGCTCAGTCAATCTCTGTTAACTTTGCTGTGACAACTATCGTAGGTCCAGGATTTATTGCCTTGGCAGCTATGATTTTTGGTAAATGGAGTCCTATTGGTGCCATGTTGGCGAGTCTCTTCTTTGGAGCTTCCCAAAGTTTGGCGGTTATCGGGAACCAGTTGCCATTGCTTTCAAGCGTTCCAAAGGTTTATCTGCAGATTGCGCCTTACGTATTGACGATTGTAGTCCTTGCGGCATTCTTCGGTAAAGCTGTTGCTCCGAAAGCGGATGGTATCAACTATATCAAGTCTAAATAAACCTTTACACCAGTTCTTTGGAACTGGTGTTTTTTGGTGATTGAAAGAAGTTATAATCATAGGGATTGAAAAAAGCCTGCTTCGTCTGAAACAGGCTTTTTAAGATTAGTTTGTTGCGATTTCATTTAGGAGGTCTTCTGCAGTAGTGGTTGGGTTAACGCGAACTCGATTGAGTGTGAGCAAGCCATTGGATAGGGAAGCTAGACCATTATTGGTCGTCAATCCCATCTTGTAGCCAAGGCTTTCAGCAATCTGCAAGGTTGCATCACTGTATCGTCCAGATGGATAGGCAACGGTGGTTGTGGTTTGAGACAGATTTTTGTCTAAGTAAGACTTGGAATCTTTTAACTCAATTTTTTGTTGGTCTTCTGTCGTTGCTGAGAGGTCGGGATGGTTGACGGTGTGGTCTTCAAAGGACATGCCTTTGTCCTTCATTTCCTTTATCTCATTCAGTGTCAGCATATCTTCACGACCCGCTTGAACAAATCCAGTAATGACATTATTGGTTGCTTTCATGTCATATTTCTGGAGAAGTGGAAAGGCATTAGTGTAGAAATCCTTTAAACTATCATCGAAGGTCAGCCAGACGACATTTTTGTTTTCTGGCAGGACGTTCTCCGTTAGGACCTTGTACGCTTCAGCTGGTGTCAGTGGGTAGTAGCCTGCGTCTTTTAAAGCTTTTAGATGACTTTCAAATGTGTCTGGATCTACAATCAAACCGGCGTTAGCTGCTTCTGATGGATCCATGACGTGAATGGCATGATACATCAAGATAGGAACTTGAACGGGCTTGTCTTGCTTGACCCATTTGACCTTGCCTTTACTGTTGTCATCAGAAGTCGTCTTTTTATCCCGAGTCGGTGCTGACGAAGTTTTAGATGAAGTATTGACTTGGTTCGTTGACACACTATTCGCTTCTTTTTGGTTGTGCGAGTTTTGCAGCTTGGCTAGCAAAGAAAAGCCACCAACAATCAGGACGAGAAAAAGTAATAAGCTTGTCAGAGAAAGTAAAATAGCTCTTTTCCTAGCTTTTCGTTGCTGCATGCGATTTCCACGGTGTTTTCCTGTCATAGTATCTCCTTTGAAAATAAATTGCTGTTCCTTGCGGAATTTTACATCTATTATAACAAATAAAGAAGTAGTTTTGTAGGCATTTTTTTATAATTTTGTTATAATATTTTTTATACAAGAAATTTTCAAGGAGTGCTTCATGTCTATTAAAATAGCTTTACTTGGTTTTGGAACAGTGGCCAGTGGTGTGCCTTTTTTGCTGAAAGAAAACGGAGAAAAAATCGTTCAAGCGGCTCATTCAGAGATTGAGGTTGCTAAAGTCTTGGTCAAAGATGATGCCGAAAAAGATCGTCTTTTAGCAGCTGGAAATAACTTTAACTTTGTCACAAATGTTGAAGAAATTCTGAAGGATCCTGAGATTACCATCGTTGTAGAATTGATGGGACGGATTGAGCCAGCGAAAACGTTCATCACTCGTGCTCTTGAAGCTGGCAAACATGTGGTAACGGCCAATAAGGACTTGTTGGCTGTTCACGGAGCAGAGTTGCTGGAAATTGCTCAAAAGCAAAATGTAGCTCTCTATTATGAAGCAGCTGTTGCTGGCGGAATTCCAATCCTGCGTACCTTGGTTAATTCACTGGCTTCTGACAAAATTACTCGTATCTTGGGTGTTGTCAATGGAACCTCTAACTTTATGATGACCAAGATGGTAGAAGAAGGCTGGTCTTATGAAGACGCTCTTGCTGAAGCACAGCGTCTTGGCTTTGCAGAAAGCGACCCAACCAATGACGTAGATGGCATTGATGCGGCTTACAAGATGGTCATTCTTAGCCAGTTCGCTTTTGGTATGAACGTTAAGTTTGAAGATGTGGGGCATCAGGGAATTCGTCATATCACACCAGAAGACGTGGCTGTTGCTCAAGATTTGGGCTATGTAGTCAAGCTGGTTGGTTCTATTGAAGAAACAGAATCGGGTATTGCAGCAGAAGTAGCTCCAACTTTTCTGCCTAAAGCTCATCCGCTGGCTAGTGTCAATGGGGTAATGAATGCTGTCTTTGTCGAGTCCATCGGTATTGGAGAATCCATGTACTACGGACCGGGAGCTGGGCAAAAACCAACAGCAACTAGTGTTGTGGCAGATATTGTTCGCATCAGCCGACGTTTGAATGAAGGAACAGTTGGCAAGGCCTTTAATGAATTCAGTCGTGAGTTAGTGCTGGCTAATCCCGAAGATGTGAAGAGCAGCTATTACTTCTCTATCTTGGCACCTGACTCTAAAGGTCAAGTTCTGCATTTGGCTGAGATTTTCAATGCTGAGGATGTTTCCTTTAAGCAGATTCTGCAGGAAGGTACAGATGGCGAGAAGGCTCGCGTGGTGATTATTACCCATGCAGTCAGCAAGACGCAGCTGGAAAATGTCACTGCTAAGCTTAAAGAGGTCGCTGAGTTCGACTTGCTCAATACCTTCAAAGTATTAGGAGATTAAGATGAAAATTATTGTACCGGCGACCAGTGCCAATATCGGTCCTGGCTTTGACTCTGTTGGAGTGGCCCTGTCAAAATATCTGGAAATTGAAGTCTTGGAAGAAAGTCAGGATTGGGTGATTGAGCATGACCTTAATCCGAGAATTCCTAAGGACCGGCGCAATTTATTGGTTAAGATTGCCCTGCAGTTGGCACCAGATATTCAGCCACGCCGTTTGAAAATGACCAGTGATATTCCATTGGCTCGTGGACTTGGGTCTTCTAGCTCGGTCATTGTGGCTGGGATTGAATTGGCCAACCAGCTGGCTCACCTTAATTTGTCGGATTATCAGAAACTGAAAATCGCTACAAAGATTGAAGGCCATCCTGACAATGTTGCGCCAGCGATTTACGGAAATTTGGTCGTATCTAGCTCATCTAGAAATCAAGTATCTGCTGTGGTGTCGGATTTTCCAGAAGCCGACTTCATCGCTTATATCCCTGACTATGAGCTTCGGACGGTCGAGAGTCGTAGGGTCTTGCCGAGCCGCCTTTCATACAAGGAAGCTGTGGCGGCCAGCTCTATTGCCAATGTTGCGATTGCGGCTCTTTTAAAAGGTGATATGAAAATCGCAGGTCGGGCTATTGAGTCAGATTTGTTCCACGAAAAATATCGTCAGCCTTTGATCAAGGAATTTTCAGATATTAAGTTCTTGGCCAGAAAAAATGGCTCTTATGCAACCTATATCTCAGGAGCTGGTCCGACCGTTATGGTCTTATCACCTAAGAACAAAACAGAGAAGATTTACCAGCTTTTGCAAAAACAGACTTTCAAGGGGCAAATCTTCCGACTTCAGGTAGACACAGAGGGCGTCCGAGTAGAAAAATAAATCATCAAGAGGTTTTCTATGAGCCTCTTTTTTTCTTTTCTAAGAACGTACAAAATAGAAGGAGTTGATATCCCTATCTTTTTATACCTAACTGTGCTATAATGGGGCTAGCTTAAAGGAGGATAATTCACTTTATGGAACATTTAGAATTACAGGCTCTGGCGACGGAGTTGGGCTTGCAGTTTGATGAATTTTCGTCTATTGTCTTCGGACAAATAGACGGATACACGCTCTATATTGAGCCGACTGAGCAAAGAAAGCAATATAGGATTTGTTTTTCAGTTAAAGCCGGCGATGCTTTTACTGCGCCAAATGCCTTTGATGACTTGATTAAAAACTCAGAGGTTCTCACCAGTAGCCAAATGAATCACTGCAAGCTGGTACTTTATGCTAAGGCCAAGACCAATCAAGCTCTTACACAAGCTGTTCAAGAAGCACTTGTCTTTTTCAAGGAAAGAGGCTTTGTAAATGTTTGTGAGCAGAGTGGTGAGCCTGGGCAGATTGATGTTTATCAATTGGGAGGAAATATCCTGATTTTGTCACGGCAGAGCTTTGAAAGCCTGAGTTCAGGCCTTTCGCTGGAAAATCAGACTTATGATAATCAAAAAGAAAATATGGTTGGCGGTATTGTCGGCGCTTTTGTTGGCAGTCTCATCGGAGGAGCGGTGATTTTGTTGATAGCTCAGATGAACTATGTGGCTGTTGCTGGAGGACTGGCCATGGGTTACTGTACTATCAAAGGGTATGAGTTGCTGGGTAAAAAGCTGTCAAAAGTTGGTATTGCTATTAGTATCGTGTTCATGGTCTTAGTGATTTTCTTAGTCAATCAGTTTGATTATGCATTGTTACTTGTTCGAGAATATCCAGATGTGAATGTATTTGATGCCTTTTCAGTCGTCAACGAATCAATTTTTAATGGCATCATCCCAGATAACTATTGGTTTAACTTGATTTTGCTCTATGTTTTCACTGGAGCTGGAGCTTTTGGCGCCATCAGGAATGCTCTTTCTACTCAAATACAGCGTTTTGCTACTAGACAATTATAAGCATTAAAAAGCTGACCTTTCTCAGCTTTTTCTTTGTAATCTATCGTAAATGCCATAGATTTTTGATATAATAGAGTGTATTTTGTTTACATAAAAGAGAGAAAATCATGCAAAAACTAGAGAAATTAAAAACTGAATTAGAAGGAATCGACATTCGCTTCAATGAGCCTTTGAGTCAATACACCTATACAAAGGTCGGGGGCGCAGCCGATTTCTTAGTTTTCCCCCGCAATCGTTATGAGCTGGCTCGTGTTGTCAATTTTGCCAATCAAGAAGACATTCCTTGGATGGTGCTGGGAAATGCCAGTAATATCATTGTGAGAGACGGTGGTATCCGAGGTTTTGTCATTATGTTTGACAAGCTCAACAATGTAACGGTAGATGGCTATATGATTGAGGCAGAAGCTGGAGCTAATCTGATTCAGACAACCCATATCGCCCTGCAGAATAGTCTGACTGGCTTTGAGTTTGCCTGTGGTATTCCTGGCAGCGTCGGCGGAGCTGTCTTTATGAACGCTGGGGCTTATGGCGGAGAGATTGCTCATGTCTTAGTATCTTGTAAGGTACTGACGCCTCAGGGGCAAGTCAAAACGCTGGACGTTCGAGATATGAGGTTTGGCTATCGTCACTCACTAGTTCAGGAAACAGGCGACATTGTTATTTCTGCTAAGTTTGCTCTTTCGCCCGGTGTTCACAGAACTATTCGTCAGGAAATGGAGCGCTTAACCCATCTGCGGGAGCTCAAGCAGCCTTTGGAATATCCGTCCTGCGGATCTGTTTTCAAGCGTCCTTTGGGTCACTTTGCTGGTCAGCTCATTAGTGAAGCAGGCCTTAAGGGTCATCGTATCGGCGGTGTAGAGGTATCCGAGAAGCATGCTGGCTTTATGATTAACGTCGATAAAGGAACGGCTCAAGATTATGAAAATCTTATTGCCCATGTGATTGAAAGGGTGCGGGAAAATTCAGGTATTACTCTGGAGCGCGAAGTCCGCATCATTGGTGAATCTCTGTAAGACAGATTGGTTTCCAGTAGAAGTATGCTGGATAAGGAACTGCAGCTAGCTGCAACTTAGTAAGGGGGTGAAAGCCTATCGACACGGAATTTATAAAGGGCCTTTACAGCCCTCACGAGGTAGCAGCGGTCTGACAGAACCCTTAATCTGTTAATACGAGAAAGAAGGAATTTATGACAATTGAAAAAACCAATCATCGAGTTTAAAAACGTTTCAAAAGTTTTTGAAGATAATAATACTGTCGTTCTGAAAGATATTAATTTCGAGCTGGAAGAAGGAAAGTTCTATACTTTGCTGGGGTCTTCTGGTTCTGGAAAATCAACGATTCTGAACATTATTGCCGGTCTTTTGGACGCGACAGACGGGGATATTTTTCTTGATGGTGTTCGCATCAATGATATTCCCACTAATAAACGAGACGTCCACACGGTTTTTCAGTCCTATGCACTGTTTCCGCATATGAATGTTTTTGAAAATGTTGCCTTTCCGCTGCGTTTGCGCAAGGTTGATAAAAAAGAAATTCAAGAGCGGGTTGCTGAAGTACTGAAAATGGTTCAGCTGGAAGGCTTTGAACGCCGTTCTATTCGCAAACTGTCGGGCGGTCAGCGTCAGCGTGTAGCCATTGCTCGGGCAATCATCAATCAGCCGCGGGTCGTTTTGCTGGATGAGCCTCTGTCTGCTCTGGATTTGAAGCTGCGCACGGACATGCAGTATGAGCTGCGGGAATTGCAGCAGCGTCTGGGTATTACCTTTGTCTTTGTCACGCACGACCAAGAGGAAGCCCTAGCTATGAGCGACTGGATTTTCGTTATGAATGATGGCGAGATTGTTCAGTCGGGAACACCTGTTGATATTTATGACGAGCCTATTAATCACTTTGTTGCAACCTTCATTGGCGAGTCCAATATTCTGCCTGGTAAGATGATTGAGGACTATCTGGTTGAGTTTAATGGCAAGCGCTTTGAAGCAGTGGATGGCGGGATGCGCCCAAATGAAGCTGTCGAGGTGGTGATTCGGCCGGAGGATTTGCGGATTACTCTGCCAGAAGAAGGCAAGCTGCAGGTTAAAGTTGACACCCAGCTTTTCCGTGGCGTTCACTATGAGATTATTGCTTATGATGAATTGGGCAATGAATGGATGATTCACTCGACTCGCAAGGCCATTGTTGGTGAAGAAATTGGTCTGCATTTCGAGCCGGAGGATATCCATATCATGCGTCTCAATGAAACAGAAGAAGAATTCGATGCCCGTATCGAAGAATATGTTGAAGTAGAAGAGCAAGAAGCGGGTCTGATCAATGCCATTGAGGAGGAACGCGATGAAGAAAACAACCTCTAATCTTTTTCTCTTGCCCTACCTACTCTGGATTTTCCTCTTTGTCCTGGCACCTGTTGTCATGATTATCTGGAAATCCTTCTTTAACATTGAAGGGCAGTTTACTCTGGAAAATTACCAGACCTACTTCACGTCGCAGAACTGGACCTATCTCAAGATGAGTCTGAACTCGGTCCTTTATGCAGGAATTATTACTGTTGTAACCCTGCTGATTTCCTATCCGACCGCATTCTTTTTGACTCAGCTCAAGCACAAGCAGCTCTGGCTGATGCTGATTGTCCTGCCGACCTGGATCAATCTCCTACTCAAAGCTTATGCTTTTATCGGAATTTTTGGTCAGAATGGCTCAATTAACCAATTTCTTACTTTTATCGGAGTAGGACCGCAGCAGATTCTCTTTACGGACTTTTCATTTATCTTTGTAGCCAGCTACATCGAGCTGCCCTTTATGATTCTGCCCATTTTCAATGTTCTGGATGATTTGGATCCTAATCTTATCAATGCCAGTTACGACTTGGGAGCTAATCGCTGGGAAACTTTCCGTCGGGTTGTTTTCCCTTTGTCCTTGAATGGTGTCAGAAGTGGAGTGCAGTCAGTCTTTATCCCTAGTCTCAGCCTCTTCATGCTGACCCGCTTAATCGGGGGTAATCGGGTAATTACTCTAGGAACTGCCATAGAGCAGCACTTCCTGACTACTCAAAACTGGGGTATGGGCTCCACTATCGGAGTGGTACTGATTGTTGCCATGCTCTTTACCATGTGGGCAACCAAGGAAAGGAGAGGGCGATGAAAAAAATTGCAAATCTCTATCTAGCCTTTGTCTTTTTGGTGCTCTACATCCCTATCTTTTACCTGATTGCTTATGCCTTTAATGCAGGGGAAGACATGAATCGTTTTACAGGATTCAGTCTTAGTCATTTTCAGAATCTCTTTGAGGACTCACGCCTGATTTTGATTTTGGTTCAGACTTTCTTTCTAGCTTTCTTGTCTTCATTGATTGCGACGCTGATTGGAACTTTTGGAGCCATCTATATCTATCAAGTCCGCAAGAAATATCAGGATGCCTTTCTGTCTATCAACAATATCCTCATGGTGGCACCGGATGTCATGATTGGGGC
Organism: Streptococcus sanguinis; assembly: GCF_900635155.1. Classification (NCBI taxonomy): domain Bacteria; kingdom Bacillati; phylum Bacillota; class Bacilli; order Lactobacillales; family Streptococcaceae; genus Streptococcus; species Streptococcus sanguinis. The sequence goes on along the minus strand of NZ_LR134002.1, from coordinate 1,286,386 downwards.
AAGTTTTCTGATTCTATTTACCACTGCAAAATTCCAGCTGGGCTTCCTGTCTGTGCTGGCTAGCCATGTTGCCTTTTCTATTCCGATTGTGGTGCTGATGATTCTTCCGCGTCTGAAAGAAATGAATGATGATATGATTAAGGCTGCTTATGACCTAGGCGCTAGCCAATTGCAAATGCTGAAAGAAATCATGCTGCCTTATCTGACTCCAGCCATCATCGCTGGCTATTTCATGGCTTTTACCTATTCGCTAGATGACTTTGCTGTGACCTTCTTCGTTACAGGCAATGGCTTCTCTACTCTGTCTGTTGAGATTTACTCCCGTGCTCGTCAGGGAATTTCTCTGGAAATCAATGCCCTGTCAGCCTTGGTCTTTCTCTTCAGCATTGCTTTGGTAATTGGGTATTACTTTATCACCCGTGAGAAGGAGGAGACTGTATGAGAAAGCTCTATTCATTTTTAGCGGGGATTCTGCTGATTATCATAGTTTTGTGGGGTGTCAGTTACCAGATTGAAAGTCGGACGCAGAGCAAGGAGAGCGATAAGCTGGTCATTTACAACTGGGGTGACTATATCGATCCTGAGCTGCTGACTGAGTTTACTAAGGAAACTGGTGTCCAAATCCAGTACGATACCTTTGACTCCAATGAAGCCATGTATACGAAAGTGAAGCAGGGCGGCACAACCTACGACATTGCTATTCCCAGTGAATATATGATTGCCAAGATGATGAAAGAAGGCTTGGTAGAGAAGCTGGATCATAGCCAGATTAAGGGGTTAGAAAATATCGGATCTGACTTTTTAGACCAGCCTTTTGATCCGGGAAATCAGTATTCGATTCCTTATTTTTGGGGAACGCTGGGCATTGTCTACAATGAAAAAATGGTTGATAAAGCTCCTGAGCATTGGAATGATCTCTGGCGTCCTGAATACAAAAACTCCATCATGATGATTGATGGAGCCCGTGAAGTCATGGGAATTGGTCTGAACTCAGACGGTCATAGTCTCAACTCCAAAGATGCAGATCAGTTACAGGAGGCTGTCGACAAGCTCTACACTCTGACGCCAAATATCAAGGCCATTGTGGCTGATGAGATGAAGGGATACATGATTCAGAACAATGCAGCTATCGGAGTAACCTTTTCGGGTGAGGCTCGTCAGATGCTGGAGGCCAATGAAGACCTACGCTATGTCGTGCCAACAGAAGCCAGCAATCTTTGGTTTGACAATATTGTCATTCCCAAAACCGTCAAAAATAAAAAAGCAGCCTATCAGTTTATTAACTTTATGCTGAGACCGGAAAATGCTTATAAGAACGCCCTTTATGTTGGTTATTCGACACCAAATCTTCCTGCCAAGGCCATGTTGCCTAAGGAAATTCAGGAAGATGAGGCTTTTTATCCGACTGAGGAAACGATGAAACATCTGGAAGTTTATGAGCAGTTGGGCCCTAAATGGCTGGGAACCTACAACGATCTCTATCTTCAAGTCAAGATGTATCGGAAGTGATAGTCTAATAAGCTTACTTGATGAATACAAGAAAAACGCCTGGCTCAATGAGCTGGGCGTTTTCTGCTTGTTTAGTTTGAAGCTTCTGTCTGTGTATTGGTTGCAGTGTCTGCCGCAGAGCTAGAAGCAGTAGTGTCGCCTGCTGCTGTATCTGCTGCAGAGCTAGATGCACTAGTCTCAACCGCTGCTGTATCGCTGCTGGAAGCAGCAGTATCAGTTGCAGCCGTTGAAGCAGGGCTGCTTGTTTCTTTTTCGATTTCCTTGATAATGGTAGTCGTTGCAGTAGAGCTGCTGGTATCCGATTTTGATTTTTCATCCTTATGACTGGTCAGATTCATGATCGTGATGCTGGCAATGATGATGGATAAGATACTGGCAATCGTTGCAATAGTCTTTTGGAAGGCTGAAAGGCCGGTTTTAATATGCTGTTTAGTAGGTTTTTTAGATGATTTTGTCTTGTTTTTATTACTGCGAGAATAGTTTTCCATGCTCGAAAGAATCTCCTTTTAAAATTTCAATTGATGTCTCATCTCTCATTATACGTTTTTTATCTGAAAATGTCTTAAAAAAATCAAATTTTTATCTATGAAAACGCACACAGAAGATTGCTGTTAAGAAAAGAAGCTACTCAAATTTGGATTGAGCAGCTTCTTGAGCTAGAATAGCAAAGTAATTACGCCTTTTCATCTTGGAGTGCCGCTTGAGCGACAGCCAGTCTTGCTGCTGGAACCCGATAAGGAGAGCAGGAGACGTAGGTGACACCAATTTCTTGGAAGAAGGGGATGGAAGCCGGATCGCCACCGACCTCACCGCAGATGCCGATAGGAAGGTCGGGCTTGACTTGACGGCCCTTGCTGATGGCTATCCGCATCAATTCACCAACGCCGTCCTGGTCAACACTTTGGAAAGGATCAAAAGGAAGGATTTCTTTCTCCTTATAATGGCTGATGAATTTTCCAATATCATCCCGTGAGAAGCCATAGGTCATCTGGGTCAGGTCGTTAGTACCAAAGCTGAAGAAGTCCGCTTCCTGAGCCAGCTGGTCTGCAACCAGACAGGCACGTGGGAGTTCGATCATGGTTCCAATTTCATAAGGGAAAGGCTCCTGACCTTGATGCCTAAAGAGCTTGTTGATATGTTGGATGAGAAAGACTTTGACAGAGTCCAGCTCAGCTTTGTCTGCAATCAGCGGAACCATGATTTCTGGCTTGACGGTCAATCCTTCCTGACTCAGCTTGATAGCACTCTTGAAGACGGCTTCGACCTGCATTTTGTAAATCTCTGGTTGCGTAATCCCCAGGCGACAGCCGCGGTGACCCAGCATAGGATTGCTTTCCTGCAGCTGTTCAATGCGGCGAGTCAGTTTTTCTGGCGATTTGTGTAGTTTGTCAGCCAAAGCCTTGATTTCCTGTGAATCTTTAGGTAGAAATTCATGCATTGGTGGATCCAAAAGTCGTATAATCATCGGTTTGTCCTGAACTGCTTGGAACATTTGATAAAAGTCATTTTCTTGGAACTCCAGCAGTTTTTTGAGGGCGGATCTAGTTTCCAATTCATTGTCAGCCAGGATCAGGCGCCGCATTTCCAGAATCCTCTCTTGACCAAAGAACATGTGTTCGGTACGAGCTAGACCAATGCCCTTTGCCCCAAACTTAATAGCTGTTTTCAGATCTTGAACGGTCTCTGCGTTGGCACGGACTTTGAGCTGTGCGACTTTATCTGCCCATGAAAGCAGTCGTTGGAGTTCTTTGTCATTTTCGACTAGGACAGTCGGAATCTCTCCGCTATAAATGCGCCCCGTGCTGCCATCAACTGAAATGACATCACCCTCAGTCAAAACAAGACTTCCACAGGAAACAGTTTTGCTTTCCTCGCTGATGGTCAGCTCTCCACAGCCAGCCACACAGCAGGTTCCCATTCCCCGAGCTACGACAGCTGCGTGAGAGGTCATACCGCCCTGACTGGTTACGATGGCTTGGCTGACAACCATGCCCTCAATGTCTTCAGGGGAAGTTTCCTGACGGACTAAAATGACCTTTTTACCCAAGGAGTGGTAGTCTTTGGCGCGCTCAGCTGTAAAGACAATCTCGCCAGTTGCAGCACCAGGGCTTGCTGGCAGTCCTTGAGCCAAGAAAGGAGCATCTTGCAGAGCTTTTTCTTCAAATACAGGATGGATGAGCTGGCTAATCGTAGCAGGAGATACGCGCTGGAGGGCTTCTTTTTTGCTGATAATGCCCTCGTCTACCAGATCTAAGGCGATTTTCAAAGAAGCCTTGGCTGTTCGTTTGCCGTTTCTAGTTTGGAGAATATAGAGTTTACCCTTTTCGATGGTAAATTCGATATCTTGCATGTCTTTATAGTGGTTTTCGAGAATCTTAGCATAGTCTTGGAAAGCTGCATAGGCCTGAGGGAGAGCTGTCTCAAGTGCAGCGATTGGCTCAGGGGTTCGAATGCCGGCTACGACATCCTCTCCTTGTGCATTGAGCAAAAATTCGCCAAATAGCTGATGCTCACCACTGGCAGGGTTTCTCGTGAAGACAACTCCTGTACCACTGGCTTGGTCGCTATTTCCGAAAACCATGGCTTGGACATTAACCGCCGTTCCTAAGTCATGAGGAATATCATTCAAGTTGCGGTAAACCTTAGCTCTAGGGTTATTCCAAGACTTGAAGACCGCCTTGATAGCAGCATAGAGCTGTTCTTTAGAACTTTGGGGGAAGGTCTGATGATGCTCACGATAAAGCTGCTTATACTGCTCAATCAACGCCTGATGTTCTTCCGGTGTGAAATCCTTGGCCTGTTTCCCAGCATTCTTTTCAAAATAGCCCAAGAGATCATCGAACTCATCCTTGGAAATGCCATAAACTACATCAGCAAACATTTGCAGCAGACGGCGGTAGCAGTTGTAGGCAAAGTCAGCATTAGTCTGCTCAGCCAGAGTCTGGGTTCTTAAGTCATTGAGTCCTAGATTGAGAATAGTGTCCATCATGCCCGGCATGGAAAACTTAGCTCCGCTTCGAACAGACACTAAGAGCAAGGCAGAGTCGTTGCCACTGAAATATTTACCGGTTTTCTCTTCTAATTCGGTAATCGCTTTCAAAACATCTTCTTTTAAAGAAGATTCAAAGAAAAAAGGACTTTCTAAATATTCGATACAGCTTTCTGTGGTAATAGTAAAACCTGGAGGGACAGGCAGTCCCAAATTGGTCATTTCAGCTAGGTTGGCTCCTTTTCCGCCAAGCAGGGCTTTGTCATCTGCACATCCTTCCTCGAAGGAGTAAATCCATTTCGCCATATTTACCTCCAAAATTATGAAATATGTGTCATATTGTAGGACAAATACATTGTAATATACATCACATATATTTGTCAACCGAAAAAAGCATCCTATTTTATTGACAATTTTTCTTTTTTTGTTATAATGTGTTACAAAATGATGATTATTTGAATGTTTGAAAATGAAATATGAGCAATAATTCCTAAATTTTAGGCGAAATCAAGCTAATCATCTATTTATAACGAAAAAAGGAGTCAGTCTTATTTGAAATTAAGTGAACGGCAAAAGAAAATTGTAGAAATTGTAAAAGAACACCAGCCACTCAGCGGTGAGAAAATCTCTGAATTACTAGATATTTCTCGGGCGACCTTGCGCTCGGACCTGTCTTTTCTGACCTTGGTTGGGATTTTAAAAGCTACGCCTAAAGTTGGTTACGCGTACTCAGGTTCGGATTTAGAGACGCTTTTCTTTTTTGATACCTTTCGAAAGGAAGTGGCAGAGATTATGACTTCGCCTGTTTTGGTATCTCATGATTCCTTTATTCAAGATGCCATTATTACCTTATTTATGTATGATGCGGATGTTCTCTATGTCATTGATGAGCATAAGTTGCTCTTGGGTATTTTGTCGCGTAAGGACTTACTGCGGGCTTCGCTCAATACTAACATTGACAGCACACCTGTAGCGGTCTGCATGACCCGAATGCCCCATATTAAAACTTGCTACAAGGATATGAACATTTTGGAAGCGGCAGCAGTTTTGCAGGATTTTGCCATTGATTCACTGCCGGTAATCGATGAGGATAATGAGCGTAAAATTTTAGGAACTGTGACCAAGTCAGCACTGCTGGATTATATTATTCAAGAGGCCAGAAGCGCTGAGGTTAATAGATAAGAGGAATGAACATGAAGAAAGAAATTATTGTTTACAGCATTTCAGATTCTTTGGGGGGAACTTCGCAGAAGCTATTGTCTGCAGTGACAGCCCAATACCCAGATATTATTTTTAATAACAGCTATCGTTTTCCATTTATCAACAAGGAAGAAGAATTGCTGGATATTCTGCGCGATGCCATCAAGGACGATGCCCTTGTTATTAGCACTCTGGTTGATGGCAAGCTAGCAGCAGTAGCTAGGGAGTTTAGTCAGGCCAATGGTCTTGCTTATCTGGATTTGATGCATCCATTTTTTGAGATTATCAAGGAAAAGACAGGCACCAGTCCTATAGAGGTGCCGGGTACCTTGCACCGGCTGGACACTGAGTATTTTAATAAAATCTCTGCTATTGAGTTTGCGGTCAAATATGACGATGGCAAGGCACCACAAGGATTTTTAGATTCGGATTTGGTGCTCTTGGGTGTCTCCCGTACATCCAAAACGCCACTAAGTATTTATCTGGCAAATAAAGGATACAAGGTTTCTAACCTGCCTTTGATTCCAGAAGTCCCTCTGCCTCAGGTCTTGGAAAAAGTTGATTCAGAGCGTATTATCGGTCTCTTATGTGAGCCAGAAAAACTGTCTAAGATACGCAGTAATCGCTTGAATTCTCTGGGATTGACCCAGTCGACCAGCTACACAGATCTGGAAAAGATATACGAAGAACTAGACTACTCAAAAGAAGTCTTTAAAAAGTATCGGGCTCATGTCATCAATATCACCGATAAATCAATCGAGGAAACGGCTTTCTTGATTGAAGATCATTTGAAGAAATTGAGATAAGAGAGAAGATTGAGAGAGCGGTTATAGAGTGAGGGCTGAAGATGGAGCAATATAAGCGTATTTTACTGAAAGAATTTGATAGTCGGCAGAAGGTCATTACAGAGCTGACCAACCTGGAGGCAATTTTAAACTTGCCCAAAGGTACGGAGCTGTATATCAGTGACATTCACGGGGAGTTTGCTGCTTTTGACTATATTTTGAGAAGCTGTGCAGGTATCCTCAATGAGAAAATTAAGGACTGTTTTGGGGACAGCTTGTCAGAAGCTCATAAGGATCGGCTGTCAGCGCTGGTTTCCTATCCTGAGCTTGTGCTGGGGGAAGAAACTAAAGGTCAAGACTGGTATCAGGAAACTATTCCACAGCTCTTGAACTTGCTGGCTTTTGCAGGTGCGAAATACAGTCGCTCCAAGGTCAGGAAAGCCTTGCCGCCCCAGTATGCCTATATTATCGAGGAGCTCCTCTATAGTGACAGGGCTTTGGCTGATAAAAAATCCTATTTTGAGAATATCTTGACTTATGTGATTGAATTGCGGGAAGCGGTGCCTTTTATCTTAGGCTTAGCCCGAAGTATTCGGCAGTTGTTGATTGACCATCTGCATGTGGTTGGAGATATTTTTGACCGAGGAGCTGGCAGTGCTCAGGTCATGGATGAACTGCAGCATTTTCACTCTCTTGATATTCAGTGGGGTAATCACGACATTATCTGGATGGGAGCCTTTTTTGGTTCCAAGGCTTGCTTGCTCAATGTGCTGCGCATTGCAGCTCGCTATGGCTATCTCTGGGATATCGAGAAAGATTATGGTTTAAACCTGCGCTCCTTGACTCTTTTTGCGGACAAGACTTACCAGTCTAATCCCAAGTTTAGGCCTATTCTTGGTGCTAGAGAGCAGGAGTTTTCAGATGAGGAAATTCTGCAACTGGAAAAGGTTCACCAAGCCTTAGCGATTATCCAGTTCAAGCTGGAAAATCAACTAATCAAACGGCGGCCTGAATTCCAGATGCAGGACCATGTGATGCTGGACAAGATTGATTATTGGGAAGAAAGTGTTACGATTGACGATACCAAGCATCCCCTGGTTAACACCTGCTTCCAAACTATCAATCCGGAAAATCCGTCAGCTTTGACACCAGAAGAAAATCAAGCTGTAGACAGTATGATGGCCTCATTCCAAAATTCTCTTAAGATGGCTGAGCATATGAGTCTTCTGATGAACAAGGGCTCTATGTATAAGATTTACAACCATCACTTGCTTTTTCACGGCTGCATTCCTCTGGAGCCGTCAGGAGAATTCCAGCCTTTCATTCTCAATCAAGCCCATTATTCAGGCAAGGAATTGCTGGATTTCTTTGAGTATCATATTCGACAGTCGGCCAAGAACAAGGAAGTGGGTGATGATTTGTCGACTGACTTGATTTGGTATTGCTGGAAAGGTAAGCTATCACCCCTGTTTGGCAAAGAAAAGATGACTACCTTGGAGCGTTATTTCATTGAAGATAAGGGCACCCACAAGGAAGTGGAAAATTCTTATTTTTCTTATCGTAATTCTGAGAAAGTCTGTCAGCTGATTTTGGAAGAATTTGGTCTCTTTTCTCAAGAGTCTAGGATGGTCAACGGTCATACTCCAGTTAAGACGGGCAAGGGAGAATCTCCTATTCGAGGTGGTGGTTTGCTCTTCGTTATTGATGGAGGTTTGTGTGAGGCCTATCAGAAGAAAACTGGAACGGCCGGCTATTCACTGCTCAATAATTCCTATGGCTTCCAGCTGGTGACCCATCAACCTTTCCAAAATGCTCAAAAAGTTGTGGAATCTCCTTTTGCTCAGACCTCTCTGAAAAAGGTGATTGAAAATGTAGAGGAACGAACCCTCATCAAATCTACTACCATAGGTCAGAGCTTGTTAGCTCAACAACAGGAACTCTTTGGCTTGCTGCATGAGTTTTATGACCGATGATTTTTAGTCCTAAGTTCTAGCAGAATTTAGGACTTTTCTTTCTTGTTCCAGCTTCTCTTTCGTGTTACAATAGGAGTATTGAAATTTAGAGGAAAGAACATGATTTATTTAGATAATTCAGCGACAACCAAGCCTTATCCTGAGGCTTTGGCCGCTTACACAGAGGTCGCTTCTAAAATCTGGGGCAATCCATCCAGTCTGCACAGTTTAGGCAGTCAGGCAACCCGTCTCTTAGAAGCTTCACGCAGGCAAATAGCAGAGCTTTTAGGCAAGTCTTCTTCGGAGATTTTTTTTACGTCCGGAGGAACAGAAGGGGACAACTGGGTGCTTAAAGGAGTTGCTTTTGAAAAGATTCCTTTTGGAAAACACATCATCGTATCCAACATTGAGCATCCCGCGGTCAAAGAATCAGCCCTCTGGTTGCAGAACCAAGGGTTTGAAATAGATTTTGCCCCAGTGGATAAGGCAGGTTTTGTCAATGTAGACAAGTTAGCAGAGTTGATTCGACCAGACACTACTCTGGTCTCCATCATGGCTGTCAATAATGAAATTGGCAGTATCCAGCCCATTCAGAAGATATCCGAACTGCTAGCAAACAAACCGACTATTTCCTTTCATGTGGACGCTGTACAGGCTGTTACGAAGATTCCAACAGCTGCTTATCTGACGGATCGCGTGGATTTTGCGACATTTTCCAGTCATAAATTTCACGGTCTTCGGGGTGTAGGATTTGTCTATATCAAGTCTGGCAAGAAAATCAGTCCCCTCTTGACCGGTGGCGGCCAGGAGGCGGACAAGCGCTCAACGACAGAAAATTTAGCTGGTATTGCAGCGACGGCCAAGGCTCTGAGGCTGTCTATGGAAAAGCAAGAAGTATCTGCCCAGCGGACGGCTCAGATGAAGAAGATTCTCCTTGAAGAGTTGCAGAAGTATCCAGATGTGGTAATTTTCTCAGACATAGAAGATTTCGCGCCACATATACTAACCTTTGGTATCAAGGGGGTTCGTGGGGAAGTTATAGTCCATGCTTTTGAAGACTACGAGATTTATATCTCGACTACCAGTGCCTGCTCTTCTAAGGTTGGAAAGCCGGCAGGAACCTTAATCGCCATGGGAGTAGAAAAATCGCTCGCTCAGACAGCTGTCCGTATCAGTTTGGATCTTGACAACGATATGAGTCAGATGGAGCAGTTTTTGACAAACTTTAAAATTATTTACGAAAAAACAAGAAAAGTAAGGTAAAAAATGCATTATTCAGAAATTATGGTACGCTACGGTGAACTCTCAACCAAGGGCAAGAACCGCATGCGCTTTATCAACAAACTCAAACGCAATATCCAATCAGTCTTATCAATCTATCCGCAGGTCCATGTCAAGGCCGACCGTGACCGCACTCATATCTATCTGCAAGGGACCGATTATCAGCCGGTCGCTGAATCACTCAAGCAGATTTTTGGGATTCAGAATTTCTCACCATCTTATAGGGTTAAAAAGTCTGTACCAGCCTTGATTGAAGCTGTTCAAACCATCATGAAGCAAGTCTATCAGGAAGGGATGACATTTAAGATTACCAGCAAGCGCAGTGACCATAGCTTTGAGTTAGATAGCCGCGAGCTTAACCAAACTCTGGGAGACGCTGTTTTTATGGCCATTCCAAATGTTCAGGTCAAAATGAAAGCGCCAGATATTGAACTGCGCGTTGAGATTCGCGAAGAAGCAGCCTATATCTCCTATGAGACCATTCGAGGTGCCGGAGGTTTGCCAGTTGGTACTTCAGGTAAGGGTATGCTCATGCTCTCAGGTGGGATTGACTCACCGGTGGCTGGCTATCTTGCTCTCAAGCGCGGTGTAGATATCGAGGCGGTTCACTTTGCCAGTCCGCCTTACACCAGTCCAGGTGCGTTGAAAAAAGCTCAAGATTTGACGCGAAAATTGACCAAGTTCGGTGGCAACATCCAGTTTATCGAAGTGCCTTTTACAGAGATTCAGGAGGAAATCAAGGCCAAGGCTCCAGAAGCCTACCTGATGACACTGACTCGTCGCTTTATGATGCGGATTACGGACCGGATTCGAGAGGAGCGAGGCGCTCAAGTCATTATCAACGGAGAAAGTCTTGGTCAGGTGGCCAGTCAAACCATTGAGAGTATGCAGGCTATCAATGCCGTGACCAATACACCGGTTATCCGTCCTGTTGTGACGATGGACAAGCTGGAAATAATTGAGATTGCAGAGAAAATTGATACTTTCCAAATCTCTATACAGCCATTTGAAGACTGCTGTACCATTTTTGCGCCAGACCGGCCTAAAACCAATCCGAAAATCAAGAATGCTGAGAAGTACGAAACTCGCCTAGATGTTGAAGGTTTGGTAGAACGTGCTGTAGCAGGAATTATGATTACAGAAATCAGACCAGAAGCTGAGATCGACGAAGTGGATGAGTTGATTGAAGGGCTCTTGTAAAAGTGAGAGAAGGTGACGTTTATGCTTGCTGTTTTTCTCTTAATTCCTTTTCTGCTGATTCGTTTTCCTTTATTAGGTCATTTCGGCAAAAACGCTTTGTCACGCGCAGCTTATTTTGCACCAGTACAAGGAAAGGAAAAGATAGCTTATATGATTTATCAATTGAGCAATCTAGCCTTGTTCATAACTCCTGTTTTGCTTGAAATCAAGTTTGATTTTTCTGTTTTCTTCTATGCTGGAGTGGCTATCTACCTGCTTGGTTTGGCTTTGTGTGCTATCAGTATGAGGGATTTCACTAGACCAGATGCAAACGGCATGAATACAGAGGGCCTTTATCGCTATTCCCGTAATCCCATGTATATAGCTTACTTTCTTTGTTTTTTGGGAATAGCTTTTTTGACCAAATCAATGATTTTCTTTCTGATTTTAGTGACTTTTCAGGCTGCGGCCCACTGGATTATCCTCTCTGAGGAGCGCTGGTGTCTTGAAAGATTTGGGAAAGCTTATCAAGACTATCAAGATAGGGTACGGCGTTATATTTAGAATTTTTTTGAACTAATAATTATTTAGTAAAGCAGTTAGCAGATAACAATAGAAAATAATATTTATCTGATTTGTAACAAAATTAATACTAGATGGAGTTTGAGATGGGATATTGGGATTATTTTTCGAGAGGCTTGCTTCAATCATTTTCTTAGAAAGACGGCTATGACAATGCTTTGTTAAGAGAGGTGCCAGGGGAATCATATTTGTTAGGTGTCTTCTCACATTCTTTGTTAGCCGTATTGATTACTTTCCTTGTTTTTTATGGTTTAAATATTGCTAAATTAAAAGCAGGTTCTTGGAAAGCTCTTATTAGCAAAGAATATCAAAAGAACCCAGTTAAATCTGTATTAGTTCTTGGTTTTGGTTTACCAATTACGATTCTTGTTCTTGTTTTTTATGAAGTTCATAGACCTATAGAAGCTCTATATGTTTATGAATATTTCAAAGAACAAAACGTGCACCCTGATATTGTTCGCTTAATCGATATAGATATACATACTACGACTGGTAAGTATGGAAGAAAGATATTCAGTAATCTTATCTTCATAGTTGAAACAAAAGAAGGGACTCGTAAAGTGAACATTTCCGATGCCACACAGTATGAGGCAGAATTTTTAAAAGAAAATCTTGAAACGCCAACAAATATTCCCGTTCATTTAAATAGCAAGGGTGAAGTAGTCCTAGTTCATTAGTGAACAAAATCTAAAGATAATCCTTGAAAATCCGTTTTCATGAGATGAAAAAGCTTGCTAAAGAGCTGCAGAAGTGCTATACTTATAGAGTTGACTATGCACATTCCTGTGCAACCGCACGAACATCGTTGCTCGTCGTATAACAAATTTAAACTTCGTCATTATCGCCTTGCCTAACACAAGTTATGCCTTCGGCTCAATTCCTAGTTTATTCTTTGTTATACTTAGAGCTTTTCTCTTAAGTGGTTCGTCCCACGATGCTAGGCGAGTCTTCACAAAATCCGGGGAAACCCTAAAAATCATAGGAGGTGCATAATGAGCACATACGCAATCATTAAAACTGGCGGAAAACAAGTTAAAGTTGAAGTTGGTCAAGCAATCTACGTTGAAAAGTTAAACGCTGAAGCTGGTCAAGATGTTACTTTTGACGAAGTTGTTCTTGTTGGTGGTGAAAACACTGTTGTCGGAACTCCGCTTGTTGCTGGAGCTTCTGTTGTCGGAACTGTTGAAAAACAAGGCAAGCAAAAGAAGGTTGTTACTTACAAGTACAAACCTAAAAAAGGTAGCCATCGTAAACAAGGTCACCGTCAACCATATACAAAAGTTGTCATCAACGCTATCAACGCTTAATTTTAAGGAGATTAAATGATACACGCAGTCTTTGAAAGAGCCGAAGATGGCGAACTGAGGCGTGCAGAAATCACAGGTCACGCCGCGAGTGGCGAATACGGCTATGATGTCGTGTGTGCGTCCGTTTCGACGCTCGCCATTAATTTTGTCAATTCAGTTGAGAAATTCGCAGGCTACGAACCGACCTTAGAATTAAACGAAGATGAAGGTGGATTCTTACGGGTTGAAATCCCGACAGATATTGCACCGAGCCAGAGAGAGATGACTCAGCTTTTCTTTGAATCATTTTTCCTAGGAATGGCAAACTTATCGGAGGACTCATCTGAGTTCGTCCAAACCAGAGTTATCACAGAAAACTAACACGGAGGAAAACATTATGTTAAAAATGAATCTTGCTAACTTGCAACTATTCGCCCACAAAAAAGGTGGAGGTTCCACATCTAACGGACGTGATTCACAAGCAAAACGTCTGGGAGCTAAAGCAGCTGACGGTCAAACCGTAACAGGTGGTTCTATCCTTTACCGTCAACGCGGCACTCACATCCATGCAGGTGTCAACGTTGGACGCGGCGGAGATGATACTTTGTTCGCAAAAGTTGAAGGCGTAGTACGCTTTGAGCGCAAAGGACGCGATAAGAAACAAGTTTCTGTTTACCCAATCGCTAAATAATTAATAAGAAATCCCCATGCTCGGATATTGAGCATGGGGATTTCTTATTAGAGACGGCACGATAAAGCATTTATTTAATAATTCATGATGTTGCTCATCAATTTTAGCATATAAACTCTGATAATATTCTAAAATTTTAATTTTTAGACTAATAAAAATTTGAAATCGCTTGCAGCTCCTATTTTTTTATGTTATTCTATATAAAATAGATGCAATCACGTTTCTAAATCTAAAAAGATAAGGAGAAATTATGGAAAAAGAATCATTTAAACTTCCAGGCTTTTCATTATATAAATTAAAAGTTGGATTAGCATCAGCAACTCTTCTATTTGCCTTTTCACAAGCTTCGCATGTTTTTGCAGACCAGGTTGGTACACCACCTTCATCAAGCGGTATAGCAAAAACTGAAGCAGTAAGCTCTCCGATTGAAGCTGCTGGTGCTGAAATTGCTGCTGATACGACGAAACCTGTTGTTGAAGAATCTACAGCGAAACCAGGAGATTTGATCGATGTCTCAAAAAATGTATCACCTGTTGATGTCAAAGAAAGTCAAGAAGGCAATCAAACAGTCCGTGTAGAAATGTCGACTGTTGATGTTACAAAGACAGAAGTGGCTCCGGCAAAGGTTGATAAGGCGCCAGAGCCAATAACTAGACGTACTGAAAATACTTTATCTGGCACAGATGAAAATGGAAATCCCTATACGCAGTATGAGCGAGTAGATAAGACTACAACTATTACCTACACCTCAACGCCACCAACTGTGACAAAAGCTGGTTCAGCTGATATTGTATTTGTTGTCGACCGTTCAGGATCCATGGGTGGCACAATTGATATTGTTCGTGCAAATATTAATGAATTTGTACGAAATATTACTAAAGAGGGGATTACAGCACGTTTTGGCTTGGCAACATTTAGTGATGAAGTTTACGGCCGTAATTCTGGCAGCAAAGATGAAGATACGGTTCTAACACGGTTTGGGTCATCTTATTTTACAACTGATCCGGCTGAGCTCGAAAAAGCGTTAGCTGCGATTCGTATAGCGAGTGGAGGAGATACTCCAGAAACACCAACTCCTGCCCTGAACCAGATTATTTCGACCTATGATTGGTCTAAGTCATCTAAAAATAAGAAATTCGTCGTTTTATTAACAGATGCTGAAATGAAAGAAGACCCTTCAATTCCAACGGTTGCTGATACACTTGCGGCTTTGAAGGCTGCTGGTATAGAAAGAACCGTAGCAACGGTAAAAGCGATTGAGGGAATTTACAAAAATTTTGCAACAGAAGGCAGAGTGCTTGATATCGAAAATAACCTAGCTGATGCTCTAACAAAAGGAACCACTTCATGGATTGTTGAAAGTGTCAATGAAGCTCGTTACTATAAAATCATAAAAGATAGTTATCAATTCTATCTTGAACGTCGTACTACAATGCCTACATCTACCGTCTATCATGTTCAAGCACCAACACTTTTGGCCAAATCTGAACAGTCTCTTCCTAAA